>NZ_JSYE01000014.1:0-74920 GCF_054824025.1 Microbacterium sp. HJ5 | reverse complement strand
AGCGCACCCCGCCGGCCCCATTCCAAGGAGCGATGACGTGGCCTTCACCACCACCGCACGATCGATCCGCAAGTCGCGGGCGCGGGCGCGCAGCCCGCTGGGCGGCCCGGTCCAGGGCTGGCTGTATGCAGCCCCGACGGCGATCTTCGTCGTGGCGCTGTTCCTCATCCCCCTGCTGCTCGTGCTGCAGATGTCGGGATCGGACTGGCCCCTGCTGCGCGGCAACCTCGGGTGGAACCTCCCCGAGAACTACGTGGACGCGGTGAACCACCGCCTGTTCTGGGACTCGATCTGGTTCACGCTGAAGTACACCGTCATCACGACCGTCCTGCTGGTCGGCCTCGGTCTCGGCCTCGCGCTGCTCGTGCAGGAGTCGTCGGCCTGGAAGGGATTCCTGCGCACGTCGTTCCTGATCCCCAGCGCTCTGGGCCTCGCCTCGGCATCCCTCCTCTTCTACGTGCTGTACTCGCCGTTCGCCGGCCCCTTCGCCGACCTCATGGAGTCGTGGGGCATCACCTTCCTCGGCACGCCGGAGGGCGCGCTGTGGTCGACGGTGTTCCTCATCGTGTGGCGGTACGCCGGCTTCTACATGCTGCTCATGCTCGTAGGACTGCAGGGCATCCCCGAGGACGTCTTCGAGGCCGCTCGCATCGACGGCGCGAGCCGCTGGCAGACCTTCCGGCACATCACCGTGCCGCTGCTGCGCCCGACCTTCGCCCTGACGATCGTGCTCTGCGTCACCGGGTCGCTGCTGGCCTTCGACCAGTTCTACATCCTCACCAAGGGCGGTCCGGACAACAGCACCATGACGATCGTCCAGCTCATCTACAACATCGCCTTCCAGGGCCAGAACAACCTCGGCATCGCCGCCGCGCTGTCGGTCATCGTGCTGCTGGCCCTCATCGTCATCAACGTCGTGCAGCTGCGCGCGTTCAACCGTCCCGAGGAGGCGTGACATGGCTCTCACACAAGCGCCCACCGAATCGACACGCACGATCGTCGCCCCGAAGCTGAAGGGCACTCCGCGCCTCGCGCGACGCCGCTCGACGCGCCTGGTGTGGGGCATCCCGTACGGCATCTTCACCGCCGCGCTCGCGATCATCTTCCTGTACCCGCTGGTGTGGACGACCGTGTCGTCGTTCAGCCCGCAGGCGGGCTCGGCACAGACGGACGGCTGGGGCTTCGGCAACTACGTCTCGCTCGCCAACTTCCAGGCCGGCATCTGGGTCTACCTGGGCAACTCGCTCTTCGTGTCGCTGGTGACGGTGCTGCTCACGCTCGTCGTGTCGTTCCTCGGCGGGTACGCCTTCGCGCGGTTCCAGTTCCCGGGCAAGAACCTGCTGTTCCTCCTCGTGCTGGCGATCCTGATGGTGCCGTACGCGACGCTGCTCATCCCGCTGTACGTCATCCTGAACGCGATCGGCCTGCAGAACTCGCTTCTCGGCGTCGCGCTCGTGCTCACGATGTTCCAGCTGCCGTTCTCGATGTTCATGATGCGGATCTCGTTCGAGTCGATCCCGAAGGAGCTCGACGAGGCCGCGCTGGTCGACGGCTGCAACAGCTTCACCGCCCTGTGGCGCGTGCTGCTTCCGGCGGTGAAGCCCGGCCTGATCACGGTGGGCCTCTTCGCGTTCCTCACCGCGTGGAACGACTTCATCGCACCGCTGATCCTCATCAACGACACCAATCGCATGACGCTGCCGCTGGCGGTGGCGAACCTCCGCGGTCAGGTGATGGGCGTGATCGACTACGGCGCGACGGAGGCGGGTGTCGTCGTCCTGGCGCTGCCCTGCATCGTGCTCTTCCTGGTGCTGCAGCGCCACTACGTCCGCGGATTCATGTCGGGAGCTTTCAAGGGATGACCATGCACACCTTCACCCCCGCGCCCCAGGCGCCCGTGGTGCCCGGACGTGGGCGGCTGCGGCCGCTCGGCCTCGGCGATGTCCGCATCACCGGTGGGTTCTGGGGCGATCGCCAGACGGTCAACGGCCGCGAGACGCTCGACCACATCGGGTCGCGCCTCGAGTCCGAGGGCTGGCTGCCCAACTTCGACCTCGCCGTGAGCGGCGGTCTGCCGGCGGGCCGGCGCGGTCGCGAGTTCTCCGACTCCGAGGTCTACAAGTACCTCGAAGCCCTCGCGTGGGAGATCGGCCGCACCGACGACGACGCGCTCGAAGAGCGCTTCCGCCAGGTGGTGGCCCGCGTGACGGCCGCGCAGGAAGAGGACGGATACCTCAACACGATGTTCGGGCGGCGTGGGCAGGGCGCCCGGTGGTCCGACCTCGAATGGGGTCACGAGCTCTACTGCCTCGGCCACCTGTTCCAGGCAGCGGTGGCGCGTGAGCGCACGCGCCCCGGAGCCGACGACGGGCTGATCGGCGTCGCTCGGCGGGCGGCGGACCTCGTCTGCGCGACCTTCGGTCCCGACGGCCGCGACGCCATCTGCGGTCACGCCGTGGTCGAGGTGGGGCTCGCCGAGCTCTCGCGGACGACCGGTGATCGCCGCTACCTCGCACAGGCGCGCCTGTTCGTCGAGCGCCACGGGCGCGGCACGCTCCGCGACATCGAGTGGGGCCGCAAGTACTTCCAGGACGACATGGCCGTGCGCGACGCGAAGGTGCTGCGCGGTCACGCCGTGCGGGCGAACTACCTCGCGGCCGGAGCCGTCGACGTCGCGGTCGACGCCGGCGACGGCGAGCTGCTCAAGGCGCTGCGCCGGCAGTGGGACCGCACCTCTGCGCGCCGCACGTACATCACGGGCGGCCAGGGCTCGCACCATCAGGACGAGGCGTTCGGCGACGACTGGGAGCTGCCGCCGGACCGCGCCTACTCCGAGACGTGCGCGAGCATCGGCTCGATCATGTTCTCGTGGCGCCTGCTGCTGGCCGGAGCCGAGGCCCGCCACGCCGACCTCATCGAGCGCACGCTGTTCAACGTGGTCGCGACCTCGCCGGCCCCGGACGGCCGCTCGTTCTACTACGCCAACACGCTGCACCAGCGGGTCCCCGGCGTGCCGGCCGACCCCGACGGCACCTCGCCGCGCGCGTCGTCGTCTCTGCGCGCGCCGTGGTTCGAGGTCTCGTGCTGCCCGCCGAACGTCGCCCGCACGCTCGCGAGCCTCGACGCGTACCTCGCCACGGCCGACTCCGATGGCGTGCAGCTGCACCAGTACGCGCCGTCCTCGGTGCGCACGTCGCTCGACGACGGCCGGGTGGTGTCGTTCGAGGTCGAGACCCAGTACCCCGCCGACGGACGCATCGTCGTGACGCACACGACCGACTCCGACGAGCCGTGGACCCTCAGCCTGCGCGTCCCGTCGTGGGCGTCGGGGGCGTCCCTGCGCATCGTCACGGCCGACTTCGTGCAGCAGCGCGCGGTCGATCCGGGCATGGTGGAGATCCGCCACGCGTTCCGCAGCGGCGACATCGTGCAGCTCGACCTGCCGATGGAGCCGCGCGTGTCGACGCCCGACGGGCGCATCGACGCGGTACGAGGCTGCGTCGCGATCGAGCGCGGCCCGGAGGTGCTGGCGCTGGAGTCGACCGACCTCGTGCCTGCGGGCGTGGACGACGTCGGCTGCGTGGGCATCGTCCCGGGAGCGCAGCCGGTGGAGCGCGACGGGCGCGTCTGGATCGCGGTCCGGCGGCTCCCGCTCGAGGATGCGCGGTGGCCCTACGGTGAGCCGGTGACCGAGCGCGACGCCACGACGGCGGAGGTGCCGCTCGTGCCCTACCACGAGTGGGCGGAGCGCGGCCCGTCGACCATGCGGGTGTGGATCCCCGAGGCGGTCTGACCGCCATTCAGAGTCCGGACAGGTGCCCCCGCTAGACTGGGGGCACCATCCCGGATGTGTATCTACCTGGCCCCACGCGGATCAAGGCGGCACGAGTTGCCGCGAATCGCGGCGGACGCACACAGGAATCTTCGATGCACACCACTCTGGCCGCACCGCGCCGCACCTCGCTCGTCCGCGAGACGGGCTTCGCCTACTTCCCGATCGCGCTGATCGCGCGGCTGCCGTTCGCCATGATGGTGGTCGGCATCCTGACCCTCGTCGTCTCGGCGCGCGACTCCCTCGCGCTCGGCGGACTCACCTCCGCGATGACGGGCCTCGGCACGGCGCTGATCGGCCCGCTGCTGGGCGCCGCGGCGGATCGCTTCGGCCAGCGCCGCGTGCTCCTGATCTCGGGCACGGTGAACAGCCTGCTTCTGCTCGCGATCGCGTGGCTCGCCTTCGCGGCGGTTCCGGATGCCGCACTGCTCGGCGTCGCCTTCCTCATCGGCGCCTCGATGCCGCAGGTCGCCCCGCTCTCGCGCAGCCGCCTCGTCGGCATCATCGGCCGGTCGTTCGCGAAGGACCGCCGCGAGTCCGTCGTCGGCGGCACGATGGCCTACGAGTCGGCCGCCGACGAGATCGTGTTCGTCTTCGGCCCGGTCATCGTCGGCGTGCTCGCGACGACCCTGAATCCCGCCGCGCCCGTGATCGGCGCCGCGGTGCTCGCGCTCGTGTTCGTCAGCGCGTTCGCGTTGCACCCCACCGCGAACGCGGGCGCCGCCGCAGCGGGCGCCAAGCCGCAGCAGGCTCCTGCGCGCGAGCTGGCACGCCCGGCGCTGATGGCGACCGTCGTCGGAGCGCTCGGCATGGGGCTGTTCTTCGGTGCGATGCTCACCTCGCTCACCGCGTTCATGGCCGAGCGCGGCGCCCCCGAGCAGGCGGGTCTCGTCTACGGTGCGATGGGCATCGGCTCGGCCGCGCTGGCACTCGGCGTCGCGCTGTTCCCGGCGCGCTTCACGCTGACCGCGCGCTGGCTCGTCTTCGCGGGCATCTTGGCGGCGGGCACGCTGGCCCTGCCGTTCGCGCAGAGCGTGGGAGCGATGACGCTGTGCCTGCTGGTGATCGGCGTCGGCATCGGCCCGACCCTGGTGACCCAGTACAGCCTCGCCGCGGGTCGCAGTCCCTTCGGCCGTTCGGCCACGGTCATGACGATGCTGGGCTCGGCCGTCGTGGTGGGTCAGTCCGCGGCATCCGCTCTCACCGGCGTCCTCGCCGAGACGGCCGGTGCGCAGACGGCGCTGCTGGCGCCGATCGCCGCCGCGCTCGTCGTGCTCGGCGCGGGGATCGTGAACGCCCCGCTGTCGCGCGTCAGGGCCGCGGCGCGCCCTCGTTGAACGGGTAGCTCACGTGGCCGAAGGGCCACTCGCGCGCGAGCCACTCGGGCACGAACGCGTTGAGCGCCTCGGCGACGCCGGCGGGGGCGTCTGCCACCGTCCACCACGACACCTCTGCGGCGACGGCGCCGTCGACCGGCTCGAGCGGGTCGATGTAGACGCAGCCGAGCAGACGGTCCTCGCCGGCGGTGAGCACCGCGTAGTTGAAGGACTCGTGGGTCTCCATCTCGGCGGCGTGGCGTGCGAGGTCCTCCTCGTCGGCCTCGCGCGTCATGGTGGCCGGCGGCCAGCCCCACGCCTCGCCGTAGATGGCCCACAGCATCTGCTGGTTGCCCATCACGGCGATCATGTCGATGTCCACATCTGCGGCGCGGATCGGGCGCAGGTGCACGCCGTCGACGAGTTCGGCCCGCAGCGGGTGCGCGAAGTCGGCGGGAAGCCAGGCGGTGTCGGTCATGCGCGCTCCAATCGGGTCCCGGCCATCATGCCAGGGGCGGGAGAATCGGCCCATGACCCGTTACTGGACACCGCTCGCCGTCGTCTTCCTGCTCCTGGCCGTCGCCGGGCTCATCGGCACGTGGTACTTCAACGTGCTCGCGATCGTCGAGCTGCGCGACTTCGTCGGCGACCTCGTGACGAGCGGACCGGCGGTGTCGTCGATCTCGGTGGATCTGCTCGTCGTCGCCGTCGCGGGCAGCGTCTTCATCATCGCGGAGGCACGCCGTCTGGGTATGAGGTTCGGGTGGCTGTACGTCGCCGGCGCCGCTGTCACCGCCTTCGCCTTCACCTTCCCGCTGTTCCTCGCGATGCGCGAGCGCCGGAGGGTCGAGCTGGCGAACGCGGTCGAGTGACGCGCGCCGCGTCGGAGTGCGGGGGCGCCGGCCGCGTCAGAGCGCGGCGATGCGGGTCTTCAGCTGCTCGAGCGTGTCGGCGGGGAGCTGACTGCCGGCCATCTTGAGCACGGCGGCGGCGGGCATGCCCTTCGCGAAGCCGATCATCGGGTGGTCGGGAAGCTCCGGCACCAGCTCGACGATGATGCCGCGCGCCTCGGGATCGTCGAGGAGCTGGCCGAGCGTGGTCGTCTCGAGGTCGTACTTGCCGGGCATGTGGTTCCCCTCGTGCGGTGCGGCGAAGACCGCCGGCGTGCCTACAGGATGTCAGACTCCGGCGCGCGCGTCCCACCGCTTGCGCGCCTCGGCGACGATGTGCTGCACCGGCTGGTCAACTTTCACGACGGCTCCCTGCTCGTCCGCCTCGAGGGGCTCGAGCGCGGCGAGCTGCGAGGCGAGCAGCGACGGAGGCATGAAGTGGTCGGTGCGCGCGCCGATCCGCGCGGCGAGCAGCTCGGGAGTGCCGTCGAGCTGCACGAAGAACAGCTCGCCCGCGGTCTCGCGCAGGGCGTCGCGGTAGCGGCGGCGCAGCGCGGAACACGCCACGACAGCCAGCCGGCCTTTCGCCGCCTGTACGGCGACGGCCTCGCCGACGACGTGGAGCCACGGCATCCGGTCCTCGTCCGTCAGCGGCGTGCCGGCGGCCATCTTCGCGACGTTCGCAGGGGGATGGAAGTCGTCGGCGTCGAGGTAGATGCCCCCGAGCGCACCGGCGAGCGCGGCGGCGACGGTGGATTTGCCCGACCCTGAGACGCCCATCACGACGAGCGGCATGCGGGTCTCCTTCGGGCGGATCGGATGCCTCGCCCCCGGACCAGGCTACCGAACCGCCCCGCCACCGCTCCCCGGCGATACCGCGGTGCGGGGGCGCGTTCGCGGCCCCCTCGTGTTACCTTGTAGATCTATGTACCTTGTGGTTCTAGGTATAGGAGAAGGAACATGAAGATCGGCAAAGACCTCGTCGCGGCCGCCGCGACCCCGATGGTGCTCGGCATCCTGGCCGAAGGCGAGTCGTACGGCTATGCGATCCTGCAGCGGGTGAGCGAGCTCTCCGACGGTGAGCTCGAGTGGAGCGACGGGATGCTGTATCCCCTCCTCCACCGTCTCGAACGGCTCGGCCACATCGAGGCCACCTGGAGCGCCTCGCCGGCCGGGCGACCGCGCAAGCACTATCGCCTCAGCGGAAGCGGCGAGGCTGCGTTCGCCGAGCAGCGCCGGCAGTGGAGCGTCGTGAGCACCGCGCTGCAGAAGGTGTGGGCCGACCGTGACGGCCGAAGCTCCTTCGCCCTCGGAGGTGCACCCGCATGACCCCCGAACTCGACCCCCGCCTCGAAGAGCAGATCACCGCGTGGCGCGAGTACGTCGGCCGCCGTGACGCGATCGCCGGCCGCGACGTCGACGAGCTCGAAGACCATCTCCGCGACCAGATCGGACGGCTCGAGGCATCCGGTCTCGCTCCTGACGAGGCGTTCCTCGTCGCGGTGAAGCGCATGGGCGGTCTCGACGACCTCTCGCGCGAGTTCGCCCGCGAGCATTCCGACCGGCTGTGGAAGCAGCTCGTCATCGCCGACCCCGAGGCTGCCGCGCCGCGGTCGCGCGCCCTGCCCCTCGCGATCGCGCTGGCGTTCGGCGCGGCCGCCGCCGTCAAGATCCCGGCGCTGTTCGGCATCGGCTTCGAGGACGACGGCGACTTCTACGCGCGCAACATCGCGGTGCTCGTGCTGCCGTTCCTCGCGGCCTACTTCCTGGTGCGCCGGAAGTCGTCGATGGCGACCGCCGTCATCGTCGCCGCACCCTTCGTGCTGGCCGCGCTGGTGCTGAACCTGTACCCCTTCGGCGCGGATGCGACCACGCTCTTCCTCGCGGCCGTCCATGCGATCGTGGCGCTGTGGATCGTCACGGGCATCGCGTATGCCGACGGCGACATACGGTCGAGTCGAGCGCGGATGGACTTCGTGCGCTTCACCGGCGAATGGTTCGTCTACTTCGTGCTCATCGCGCTCGGCGGCGGCGTGCTCATCGCGCTGACGATGGGCGTGTTCGGCGCCATCGGCCTCGACGCCGCCGATTTCGTCGAGAACTGGCTGCTCCCGTGCGGCATCGCCGGCGCGGTCGTGATCGCCGGGTGGCTCGTCGAGGCGAAGCAGAGCGTCATCGAGAACATCGCCCCCGTGCTCACGAAGCTCTTCACCCCGCTGTTCACGGTGCTGCTCCTGGCCTTCTTCGTGGCGGGCCTGCTGCAGGGCAGCCTGGTCGACCCGGCGAGCGGATCCTCCGAGATGTTCGGGCAGCGCGACATGCTGATCATCTTCGATGTCGTGCTGGTCGTCGTCCTCGGCTTGCTCCTGTACGCCCTTTCGGCGCGCGACCCGATGGCGCCGGCGTCGTGGTTCGATCGCCTGCAGCTGGTGATGGTGATCGCGGCGATCCTCGTCGACCTGCTCGTGCTGATCGCGATGATCGGACGCATCGCCGAATTCGGCGCCAGCCCCAACAAGCTGACCTCACTCGGGCTGAACCTCATCCTGCTGGCGAATCTGGCCGGTGCCGCGTGGCTGCAGCTGCGCTTCGTGATGGGACGCGCCCGGTACGAGCGCCTCGAGCGCTGGCAGACCGGGTTCATCCCGGTCTATCTGGCATGGGCGGCGATCGTCGTCGTCGTCTTCCCGCCCGCCTTCGGCTACGTGTGATCCGCGGGGGCGCGCGCGGTCTCCACCGATCCGCGCTCGTCTCCGGTCCGGACGAGACTCGGGGTCTATGTTGGGCGCATGAGCCAGAGCACCGGTGCCGGCATGCCGCTGCGCGACTACCGCGTCCACCGCTACGTCAACGCGTTCTGCCCTCAGTGCCATGAGGAGGACCCCGACCGCGAGCTCTCGCAGGTGGCGCGCCTCTCGGGCTGGCTCGCGGTCCGCGACGGCCGCGTCTGGCTGGAGCGCGGATGCCCCGTCCACGGCTTCGTCCGCACGCTCTACGACGAGTCGGCCGAGATCCTCTCGTATCTCGAGGAGTGGACGGCGCCGACGAAGGTGCACACGCCCGACACGCTGGGCAATTTCAAGCCCGTGCCGTCCGCGTATGAAGACGGGCTGCCCCAGATGCAGACCCAGCACACCTGCATCCTTCTCGAGGACCTGACCGACCACTGCAACCTGCGCTGTCCGACCTGCTTCGCGGAGTCGAGCCCCGCCGCCTCCGCGATCGCCCCGCTCGCCGAGGTGCTCGCGTCGGTCGACGCGCGCCTCGCCCGCGAGAACGACCGCATCGACGTCCTGATGCTCTCCGGCGGCGAGCCGACGCTCTACCCCTGGCTGGAGCAGTTGCTCGAGCACCTCGTCGCGCGTCCGATCGTGCGCATCCTCATCAACTCCAACGGTCTGCGCATCGCGCAGGACGACGCCTTCGTCGAGGTGCTCAAGCGGCACCGCGAGCGCGTCGAGATCTACCTCCAGTACGACGGCGAGAGCGCCGAGGCGTCCGCGTTCCATCGCGGCGCCGACATCCGCCGGTTCAAGGAGCGCGCGCTCGCCCGCCTCTCCGAGGCCGGGGTGTTCACCACCCTCACCATGACCGCCACCCTCGGCGTCAACGACGGCGAGATCGGCGCGGTGATCCGCCGGGCGATGGCCACCCCGTACGTGGGCGGCGTCACGATCCAGCCGGTGTTCGGCTCAGGGCGCTCGTCGGGGATCGATCCGAACGACCGGCTGACGCACACCGGCGTGCTGACGCGCCTGGGCCCGCAGACCGACGGCGAGGTGACGTGGCGCGACCTCACGGCGCTCCCGTGCAGCCACCCGCACTGCTGCTCCGTCGGCTACCTGCTGCGCGACGACTCCGGCGAATGGAAGTCGCTCACGGCGCTCATCGGGCACGACCGGCTCAAAGAATTCCTCGACCTGCAGCCCGACCTCCTCGCCAATCGCATCGCCGACAGCTCCATCAACCGGGCGCTCAAAGAGGCGGTGAAGGGGTCGCTGCTGGACCTGCTGAGCGAGCAGTCGTCGCTCTCGCACCCGTCGATGTCATCGATCTGGCGCGACATCTGCCAGAACTGCGACCTGGGGATCGGCACGCTCACGGCGCTCGCGACCTCCGCCCTGCCCGGTCAGCACAAGCGTCTGCGCGCGATGCTCGGCGAGCGCGTGCTGCGTGTCACGGTGAAGCCGTTCATGGACATCAACACGATGATCGAGGAGCGCCTCACGCAGTGCTGCGTGCACGTCGCGACCGTGAACGAGACCACCGAGGCGCATCAGTGCGCCCCCTTCTGCGCGGTGCAGGCGTGGGCACCGCTGTCGCGCCGGCGACTCTCGACGGCGACCGGCGGACGACGCGAGATCCCGGTGACGGTCTCATGAGCGCCTTCGACGCGGGCGGGCTCAACCGCTACGACGAGTCGGTCGGCGACCCCGCCCCTCCGTTCGACCCACTGCGACTGTGCGTCTACACCACCGTCGCGGTGATCGCATGCCTGCTCGGCCCCATCGCGGTGCTGGCGTTCGCGGTCATCGCGATCGCCGGATACACCTCGGCGCGGCGGCGCGGCCTCCTTCGGTCCCGGTGCAAGCTCGGCGACACCCGGCTCGTGCTGCTCTACCTGTCGGTGATCGCGGTTCTGGCGGCGGTCGCCGTGCCGTTCTGGGTGATGCTCTGGCTCGGTGTCTGGAGCTGACGCCGTGTTCCCGACGCTGCACGACCTCTTCGGCTGGGGACCGCCGATCGACACGCACTCGGCGTTCGTCGCCCTGGCGCTCGGGGCTGCGGGGCTCGTCTTCCTCGCGGAGTCGCGTCGGCGAGGCGTCACCGATCCGAGAGTGCCGTACCTCGTGCTCGGCGCTCTCGCGGGCGCGGCCCTCTTCTCGCGTCTCGGCACCTGGGCGCAGCACCTCGACCCGGCGAAGAACCTCTCACTGTTCGAGCAGCTCGCCTTCGGCCACGCGTCGATGCTCAGCGCCCTCGTGGGCGCGTGGCTCGGGGTCCACGTCGCCAAGCGGATCGTGAAGTACCGGCCGCGCACCGGCGACCTGTTCGCTCCGGCGGTCGCGATCGCGATGGTGGTGGGACGCTTCGGATGCCTCCTCACCGAGAAGCCGGGGACTCCGACCGGCACCGGGTGGGGCATCGTTCTCGACGCCGTGGCGGCGGCGCGCGTCGGCGCGCCCGCCGGCGTGCCCCTGCACCCGAGCTTCGTGTACGAGATCGTCTTCCAGCTCGCCGCGTTCCTTGCGCTGTGGCTCTGGCTGCGTCACCGGCCGGTCGCTCCGGGCGAACTGCTGACCATCTATATCGCCGCGTACGGCATGTTCCGCTTCTTGGTGGAGTTCGTGCGCGGCAACGAGATCGCATGGCTCGGGATGACGCGTCCCCAGCTCTTCCTGATCGTGACGATTCCGCTGCTCCTCACCCGCCTCGCCTACAAGGCATGGCGCGGAGGACTCGTGCTCCCTGCAGAGAGGATGGCCCCGCATGGACAGACCGCCTGAGAACCCGGACGAGCCGACGCCGCCCGGACCGCCGGACGAGACACCGGGCGAGACGCCGGCCGACCCGTCACCGGCCGCCTCGCCCTCGCCGTATGGCCCGCCCGCCGAGGGCTACGCGCCTCCGCCCGGCGACGTGCCGCCCGCGTACAACGGCTATCCGCCCGGCTACACGCCTCCGCCCGCCTTCGCCCCCTCGGCCGAACCGCCGCAGAAGCCGGAGGGCGGACCGGGCGTGGGCGCCGGGATCGGCACCGGCTGCGGAGTGTCGGTGCTGGGGTTCGTGCTCGTCCTCGGAACCATGGGCATGATCGGTTCGATCTGGGGCTTCATCTGGCCTTTCATCGCGATCGTGATCGCCGCCGGCCTGCTGATGATCTCCCGGCGCTGGCGACGGTTCGCGACCGGCGTGCTCATCGTCTCGGCGGCGACCTGGCTCATCGTGATCGGCCCGTGCATCGCACTCCTCGGCGGTTTCTCGATGTGATCCCGCCCGTCGATCACCCGCCCCGGGTGAGATTCGCAGACACTGTCCGGATCCGTTGACAGCGTCCGCGGCATCCGCGATTCTTGCCTCGTTGACTCGTCGACGACATCTTCCCGACGCTGGCGCTGTCGGTCGGCGTCTCGTCGTCCCACATCAACCTCACCCAGGGCGTGCTCCAGGCCTTCGACGTGTACTTCCAGCAACTGGACATCGGGTGGATGACGACGGTCATGGCGCTGCTGATCGTCTTCGGCATCATCGCGTCGGTGCCGATCATGGTGATCCAGAGCCCCAAGACCGCGAACTGACAACCGGAGGAAGACGGAAATGCTGCACAAGAAAGACGACGTCAGAGACGAGCTGCTCGACGAGGTGTTCGCTTCGACGGACCTCTCGGTCTCGCTCCCGAAGTATCGGATGCCCCAGAACGAGCATCTCGCGCGCCACGCCTATCAGGTCGTCATCGACGAGCTGATGCTCGACGGCAACTCGCGACAGAACCTCGCCACGTTCTGCCAGACGTGGCTCGAGCCCGAAGTCCGCACCATCATGGCCGAGACCCTCGACAAGAACATGATCGATAAGGACGAGTACCCGCAGACGGCGGAGATCGAGGCGCGCTGCGTGCACATCCTCGCCGATCTGTGGAACTCCCCCGACGCCGCGAACACCCTGGGGACGTCGACCACCGGGTCCAGCGAGGCGGCGATGCTCGGCGGAATGGCCCTGCTGTGGAACTGGCGCGCGCGCCAGCGCGAGGCGGGCAAGCCGACCGACAAGCCCAACATGATCACGGGTCCGGTGCAGGTCTGCTGGCACAAGTTCGCCCGCTACTGGGACGTCGAGCTGCGCGAGATCCCGATGGAGGGCGACCGCTTCATCATGAACGCGGACGAGGTCATCAAGCGCGTCGACGAGAACACGATCGGCGTCGTGCCCACGCTCGGCGTCACGTTCACCGGGCAGTACGAGCCGGTGCACGAGGTCAGCGATGCGCTCGACAAGCTGCAGGAGGAGAAGGGGCTCGACATCCCGATCCACGTCGACGGCGCCAGTGGCGGGTTCCTCGCCCCCTTCACGGTGCCCGAGCTGGTGTGGGACTTCCGCCTGCCGAGGGTGAAGTCGATCAACACGTCCGGCCACAAGTTCGGCCTCGCCCCTCTGGGCGTGGGCTGGGTCGTGTGGCGCGATGCCGAGGACCTCCCCGAGGACCTGATCTTCAACGTGAACTACCTCGGCGGCAACATGCCGACCTTCGCGCTGAACTTCTCGCGTCCGGGCGGCCAGATCGTCGCGCAGTACTACAACTTCGTCCGTCTCGGGCGCGAGGGGTACCGCAAGGTGCAGATGTCATGCCACGACACGGCCATGTACCTGACCGAGGAGATCTCCAAGCTCGGTCACTTCGACATCATCAACGACGGCAGCGCGCCGAACGGCATCCCGGCAGTGTCGTGGAAGCTCAAGGACGGCGTCGACCACGGCTTCACCCTGTTCGACCTGGCCGACCGGCTGCGCACCCGCGGCTGGCAGGTGCCGGCCTACACGATGCCCCCGAATCGGCAGGACCTGCCGGTGCAGCGCATCCTGGTCAAGCAGGGCTTCGACCGCGATGCGGCGTCGCTCCTGATGGGCGACTACCGCGCTGCGATCGAGCACTTCGACCGGCACCCGATCGTCAACTCGATGACCGAGGAGGAAGCGGGCACGTTCCACCACTGAACGCATTTGCAGGACAACGACCGAGGGGGGCCTTGCCGCAAGGCCCCCCTCGGGGCGCATACCGGTCGGCCGTGATGGTCCGAACGCCCCGACGCAGCACCTTGTCACATGCGGGCGTAGCGCGCCCGGGCGAAGCAGAAGAGGCCGTAGATCACGAGCCCGAGACCGACCACCCAGAGGATCACCGGGCCGAACGGCAGCTCGGCGAGCGCGTGCACGGCGGCGTCGAGCCCGCCGGCCGCCTCCGCGTCGTGCGTCAGCGCAGCCACGACGAAAAGGATGCCGGTGACGGCGACCGCGATGCCCTTGGCGATGTAGCCGACGACACCGAAGGTCACGATGCCCTTGCGCGCCGCACCGCCCGGGGTGGCGAGATGCTTCTCGAACGCCCTTGTCGCCCCTCGCACCACGAAGGCGGCACCGATCGCGAAGACGAGGAGGCCGACCAGGATCAGGAGCACGACCCCGCCGGGTGTGGCGAGCAGCTGTGCGCTGAAGGACGACGTCGACTGCGAGGAGTCGGAGTTGCCGCCGAGCGCGTAGACGACAGCGGTGAGGGCGATGGCCAGATAGGCCACGGCAGTCCCGATGAACTTGATGCGATGGCCCCACTTCTTCTTCCCGTCGGGGTCGGACTCGACGACTGCCTCGGCGATCTGCCAGACCGCGAGCGCGGTCAGACCGATGGCGATGGCCCAGAGGAGGGCGACGCCGGCCGGGGAATTGCGGATCTGCTCCATCGCACCGCCCTGATCGGCCTCGCCGCCGCCACCCGTGGCGACGGAGATGGCGATGATGCCGATGACGATGTGGACGATGCCCAGGACGACGTAGCCGATGCGGGCGATGACGCGGAACGCGGTCGAGTCCTGCGCGACGCGTGCGGCGGATTTTGCGGTGCTCACGGCGAGATCGTAGCGAGCCGCCGGCTCTTCGTCGCAGGGCTTGACGCCACCTCCGAGAGCGGTCCCGAACGACCGCAGGCGGTCAGGAGCCGGGGGCGACGACCTCGTCGGCGGCGGCGACGGACTTGCGCGAGCGGCGGTCGCGCAGCGCCTCGACCGCGGTCCACACCAGGCAGGCGACCGCGACGCCTTCGAGCATTCCCGCGACGACGTCGCTGAGCCAGTGGGCGTACAGGTAGGTGCGGCTCCACATCATGTAGACCACCCACGTCGCGCCGAGCGCCCACACCCACCATCGCCGCAGCAGCAGGCCGAGAGTCACGGCGACGGTCGTCGCGACGGCGGTGTGCCCCGACGGGAACGAGGTCGCAACGCTCTCCGCGAGCGAGTTCTCGGGCCTCACGCGGGCGATGATCGCGGCCATCGGAGCGCCGATCGCGACGACGAGGACGATCGCGGCGGCCATGGTGACGGCATCCCACGGCCTTCGCCGCCACGCGAACAGCGCCACGATCGCGATGCCGATGACGATCATGCCGATGGTCCCGCCGACGATCGCCGGGACCCACGCGGCGACGAGGCCCGCAGGCGTCGCCGTGGCGACCATCAGGTCGTGCCACCAGACGTCGAGGTCGAGGGGCTGGTGTCCGCCGAGGCCGACCACGACGCGCAGCAGCGCGAACGCCACGGTGGCCGCCACGCCGATGACCAGGACGACGGAGCGGCGGGCGTCGACCTCGGCGAGGTCCTCCTCGGAGGCGGGGGAGGCGGGGGTGCTCACCCTCCCACGTATAGCCGATACCGCGGCGCGGGAGCGACCCCTTGCGCGCGACCCGATCGGCGGTCAGACCCGACGTCCCCGCAGTCCGCAGCGGTCCACCCGAAGCCCGTGAAGCGCTGTCTCATCCGGGGCTGCCGGCCGCCCATCTCGACACGCGCCGCACGCGCGTCACTGCTCGCAGGGCGGTGGTCGCGACGTCCCGAGCAGCCGGCCAGCGACTCGCGGCGGCGCGTATGGCGGGACTGCGACGCAGCGCGCGGCGCATCCAGGCGAGCTCGAACGCCTCCGCCCATTCCCCCACCACCATCTCCGGCGCGAACGCCCGGGTCGAGCGCACGGCGCGCTCGCGCATCCGCCGCCGCGTGCGTTCGGGCAGCGCCACGAAGCGCGCGATCGCCCGCGCGAGCGCCGCCGTATCGCCGGCGGGAACGAGGAAGCCGTTGCGGCCGTCGCGGATGATGTCGCGCGGCCCGTAGTCGATGTCGTAGGCGATCGGCACGCAGCCCGCCGCCATCGCCTCGACGAGAGCGAGCGGGAACCCCTCCGAATGCGCGGTGAACAGGGCGAAAGATGCCGCGGCGAGGCGCTCCCGCGCATCGGGCACGTGCCCGTGCAGCCGGATGCCCCGGTCGCCCGCCGCCTGCCGCTCGAGGGCGGCACGGCTCTCGCCGTCGCCGAAGACGTCGAGCGTGATCGGCGCGGCGCTCCACTGGGTGACGAGCCTGGCGGCGGCGATGGCGTGCGACACGCGCTTGCGCCTGGTGAGCGAGGCGATCACGATGCCGCTCGTCACCGGACGCGCTGCATCCGTCACCATCGAAGGGCGCGCGGGGCCGACGTTGGGGAGGACGGCGACATTCCGCCCGGGCGGCGCATCCCGGCGCAGATCACGCGCCTGCGACGCGGTGAGCACCGCGACGACGTCGAACAGCTGCGATCGGGTGAGCGCGGTGCGACGCGATGCCTTCAGCGCGCCCGAGGCGTCGCGGTGCGAACCGTGCACGACGTGCGCGGTGAACACGTGCGGCCGGCGGTAATCGAGCATGAAGGGCGCGATCGTCTTGCTGTCCACGATGAACCAGCTCGGCTCGCCCGCCGTCAGGGCATCCAGCCAGTCCGCATAGAGATGCCACATCCGCCGCCACTCCCGCACAGGGTTCCCTCGGCGATCGTGCAGCACGATGCGGCGCCCGCCGACCTCACCCCTCCGTCGCGCGTCGCGGTGATCGCCGACCAGCAGCGACCCGTCGGCCCGGAAGTGGTCGGTCTGCAGCATCCGCCCCTCGCCGTCGTGGCGCACGCGTGAGAGCACCGCGCCGTCGCGGATGCGCTCGACGGCCGCGTCGCCGGCCGCGACGGGCATGGAGGGCGCGACGACGCCGGAGGATCCCGGCAGCTCGTGCTCCCGCAGCCAGTCGTAGAGGTTGAGGATCCGGATGCCGGGGCTCAGCGCACCCGAGGCACGCAGTCGTCGCTCGACCTCGGGGTAGTCGGGCCGCGCGTCGAAGGTCAGCACGTCGACCGGCGTGTCCGCCACCTGGTCGAACGCGCGCGAGCGCCGCAGCATCGCCTCGGTCATGCCGCCGAAGTCGTCGGGGACGGACCACGTGACGGCGAAGTGCCTGCCCGCGGGCAGTCGCGGCGCACGGACTCCCATCGGTCCATTGTGGCCGCGGCCGCGTGCGCGTCCGCCGGGCTTGACCCCTCGTGGGCGGTGAACTAGACCGACGGCGTCGGGGCGGCAGACGCACCGGGCGTCGCGGCCGCGCCGATCGTCTCCTGCTCGTGCAGGAAGGCGCTCTCGCCCACCCGATCGCGGAAGACGATCCAGGCCACGACGACACCGACCGCGCCGGCCGTCGCGATCACGACGTAGAGCACGGCGGGCCCCACCTGGAGGACGAGCGGCGTGACCGCGGCGAAGCCGGCCGCCACGAGACGTGCCGTGGCGATGATCGCGCCCTGCGCGGTGCCGCGCAGGAGGGTGGGGAACGACTGCTGGGTCCAGATCTTCATCACGGCCTCGAAGGCGAAGACGTTGCCCACCGCGCCGAGCACCAGCGCCGCGATGTAGCTCGCCGGGCTCACCCCGAAGACCGCCAGCACGAGCGGAGAGGACACACCGCAGACGGCGCCCACGCGGAAGTACGCGAAGACCACGCCGCGATCGGCGATGCGCATGAACCAGAGGAACCCGATGATGCCCAGCGGGATCGAGATGATCAGGATGCGTCCCGCCTCGGCGACCGTCGTGCCGCCGTAGTTCACGAGCACGTAGGGGCCGAACTGGCCGTTCGTGTTCGCGATCAGATTGGTCATCGCGTAGAACACGATGAGACCGAGGAACGGCGCGAGGTACGGGCGCGCCAGGAGGGCGCGCGCGCGATGCTGTTGTGCCCGCACGGTCGCGAGCCCCGCGCGCCGCTCCTCACGCGCGATCCGCCACGCCCGGGATTCCGGGATCGACAGCCGCGCGAGCAGGACGACGGCCGCCACCACGCCGACGTGGGCGAAGATGATCCGCACGGCGTCCGCCCCGCGGTCGCCGACGATCGTCACGAGGCCGAGCGTCGCGGCGATGCCGGTGATCCAGAGGATGTTCGAGAAGACCAGCAGCCGGCCTCGACGCTCCTCCCCCGCGGCCTCCGAGATCGTCGCGAGCGAAACGGGCAGATCTGCGCCGACGCCGAGACCCATCACGAGGGCGGCGGGGATGATCGTCGTGACCGTGTCGGCGAAGAGCAGCATGGCGGCCGCGATGACGATCATGCCGACGGTGGCGAGGAAGAGCGGGCGCCGGCCGAGGCGATCGCCAAGCCGCCCACCGACCAGCGCGCCGACGGCGATGCCGATCGTGAGGCAGGCCGAAGCGATCCCCACCTGCGCGGGCGAGAGCATACCCAGGCCCTGGAAGATCACGACGCTGCTGCTGAAGCCCGCGATCGCCGAGGCGTCGATGTACGACGCCATGCCGCACACCACCGCCACCCACCAAGCGCGCCCCGCGCCGTCCGCCCCGACCATGGCACCCCCCGTGCTCTGTCGGTCATTCTGGCAGGCGGGGTGGGCGCGCGGGCGCCTCGTGACACGGATATCGAAGAGCTTCCGACATCCGAGTTGAGACATGAGACTTCCAGTCTCTAGAGTGTCCAGAGTGCCCGCTGGGAATCGGGCACAGTCGATCCGCAGAAGGCATGCGCAGCCCGGCGGAACGGGCCGGTGCCGGGTCCTGGGGGCCCGGCACCGGAGACTCTTCCGCTGCCCGTCGCGTTCGGCGCCCTTTCCTCGTCGCCGGGGGCGATAATCGAACCGTGGGGGATCCCGAACCTCGATCACGGAAGCCCGCCGGCGAGACACGCGCTCTGCTGCTCGCGGCGGCCGTCGAGCGCGTCAGATCCGACGGGCTGCTCCTCGACTACGCGAACCTCGAGCTCGAGGACCTCATTCGCACGGCAGGGGTCCCGCGCTCCACCGTGTTCCGCATCTGGCCCGATCGCATGGCGTTCATCGCCGACCTCGTCCGCGCCCTGTTCGAGGCGGATCCGGGATTCGACGCCGGCTTCGACGGTGAGACGCTCCGCGTCCTGGGCGAGGTGCTGACCCCCCGCGAGGGCGGACCCGGCACGGCCGAGGAGCGTCAGCTCGCGCTGCGCTCCGCCGTGAGGGTCACCGTCGCCCACAACATCGTCGCCGTCGAGAGCAGCGTCGCCTGGCGCGCCTACCGCACGATGTCGGCGGCCCTCGCAAGCGGCGACGCCGTGCCCGGCGGCGACGAGATCCGCGCACTCCTGGGCGAGATCGAAGGGCGCTACCTCGAGCGGATGGCCGCGCTCTACGAGCAGCTCAACGCCGCCGTCGGCCTGCGGATGCGCGCGGGTGTCACCGAGCGCGACCTGGCGCTCGCGATCATGTCGGTGATCGATGGCATGAGCGACCATCGCCGTATCGACCCGCCGTTCGTGGATCGCGCGCGGACCGTCGATCTGGGTCCGGAGGGGCCGACCGACTGGCACCTCGCCGGTCTCGCCGTGTACGGGGTCTACGCCGCCTTCACCGAGGTGACGGGCACCTAGGCGCTGCCGTCACGCGAGGGCGCGGCATCCGGCTCCAGCAGCGAGCGCGCGAGCATCGTCGAGCCCGCCACGGCCGCGGGCATCGTGACGACGGCGCCGAGCGGAACCATGAAGCACAGCTGCGTCGCCACCCCGAAGCCCAGCACGCGAGCGCGGTGGCGCCTCATCAGCCGGCGGCGGTCGGCAGTCGGCATCCCGCGGGCGGTGAGCCCGCGCGAGGCGAGCTCGTCTGCGAGCAGCCACCCCGTCACGGTGACGGCGAAGATCGTGGCGACCACGCCGCCGACCACCGGGATGAGACCGATCAGGGCGGCGACGATCGAGACGCCGAGGCCGCGCGCGAGGAGCGACAGGCCGTCGGCCACCGAGCGCCAGAAGCCGTAGCCGACCTCGATGCCGGTCGACCCCAGTTCGCGCTCCACCGCGGTCCAGATGCGCTCGTAGAACGGCTCGCCGACGACGAGGGTGACCGCGGTGAACGAGACCGCCACCAGCACGAGCGCCGCCCCGACGAGCGCCGTCCCCACCGCGATGCGGAACACCGTCGCCCACAGGCCGGGCCAGCCATCGGCGAACGGCGTCATCGCCTCGGCGATGCTCGGGAGGAAGCTGCCGAGGGTCACCAGTCCTGCGAGGAAGACGAGGCCGACGATCGCGGCGGGCACGAGTCCCAGAGCCATCAGCCCCGGGCGCCGTCGCCACGAGGCGAACCCCTGGCCCAGCATCCCCATCCCTCGGGCGAACTCGCGCATCCGCATCAGCCTATGCGCGGGTCGGCGGGTCGGCGCAAGCCCACCCGCCCCGCAGGGCGGGCGGGCTACCGTGGCCGGATGCGGAGACGGAAGACCTCGAGGGCGTGACCGGTCGCACCGAGCGCGCGGAACGCCGACTCGCCGCCGGCGAGCTGGTGTTCCGCGTGCTGTCGTCGCCGCGGCCGCGCAGCGAAAAGCCGGCGGTCGTCCTCGTGCACGGGATCGGGGTCTCGCACCGCTACCTGTCGCGCCTGCACGCCGAGCTCGCACAGACCCGTTCCGTGCACTCGCTCGACCTTCCCGGTTTCGGCGGGCTCCCCAAGCCGGTAGGCGACGTCGACGTGCCGAGGATGGCCGAAGGGATCGCGACCGTCCTGGCGTCGCTCGACGTGGGGCCGGTCGTGCTGGTCGGCCACTCCATGGGCTCGCAGTGGGTCGTCGAGGTGGGCGCCCGGCGCCCCGACCTCGTCACCCACGTCGTCGCGATGGGCCCGGTGGCCGATGCCCGCCACCGCTCCGTCTTCGCGCAGACCGCCGCCCTCGCCGTCGACACGCTGGGCGAGACGCCGGCGATCAACGCCGTCGTCTTCACCGACTACCTGCGGTGCGGTCCGCGCTGGTACCTCGCCCAGCTGCGGCACATGCTGGCCTACCGCATCGAGGACCGCGCCGCCGCCCTCACCCGACCGCTCCTCGTCGTGCGCGGCTCGCGGGACCCGATCGCCGGCATGGAGTGGTGCCGGCTGCTCCGCGACCGGGCCGACGACGGGTCGCTCGTCGTGATCCCCGGTGGCCATCACGTCGCGCAGCAGTCGCGCCCGCGTGCCGTCGCCGCCGCCATCCTCGCCTGCTGCACGTAGCGGCTTCGTCGGGCGCCGCCTGCACGCCCGCGTGCCCGCGCGAGGCCGGTCGACGTCGAGCGCGATGCCCCGCACCCCTTCCCGCGCACCCGCACGCGGGAGATAATCGCGTGTGATCGTGAGGCGCCTGTGGATCGCTGCGGCGGTGGTCGCGGCCATCGGCGTGCTCTTCGCTCTGATCCTGCTCGGCTGGATGGCGGACGAGACGCACTTCGACCGCCCGAGCGAGGCGTTCGACGATGTCCACGCGCAGATCGAAGGTCTGCCCGGAGTCGAGAGCGTCGAGAAGGAGCGGTGGGTCGAAGCTCCGACGTTCGCCGACCCCACCTCCTGGATGTCGGTGACGGTGGATCAAGCGGGCCTGCCCGGCCTGATCGAAGCAGCGTGCGCGGCCGACTACGCCGACCCGATCTCGTGGTCGATCCGGGTGCGGACCCCGGCCGCCGCGACCGTATCGCTGCATGCGACGCCGGCCGCCCGCGGCGTTGACGGCACGCTCCCGCAGTGTCCCGACTTCGGGTTCGATGCGGTGCGCGTCGTCGAGGCGCTCGACCGCACCGCCCCCGGTCTCGCCGTCCAGCCATCGACGTGGAGCCCCGGCAGATTCGTGCTGGTGGCCGTCGATGAAGGGCGGCCGGCAGTTTTGGCCGACCTCCTGCCCCTCGTCGAACACGCCGATGACCTGGTCGCCGCCGCCGGTCCGGACATGGGTGAGTTCGTCGAGATCAACTCGGCCGATCTCGGTCTCGTACTCGGCCCCGGCGAGGGGGCCGAGTACCGCGCGCTCCTGACCGCCCTCGTCGACGACCATGGGGTGACCAGCTTCTGGGCGGATACCGATCACACGGGGACCGATGAGGAGGCGACGGTGCAGATCGTCGCACCCGCAGGGCAGCGTGCGGAGATCGAGGAGAGCATCCGCGCCTCGAGCCTGCCGGTCGCCCGATTCACCGTCCGATTCCTCGAGCAGTGAGCACGGCGGGTACCGACGCGGAATGCCGGTCAGGCCATCGCCTCGTGCACGTCGCGCGCTCTCAGCGTCGGATAGGCCGCGCTGATCCGGGTCGTGACCACGATCTTGCCGCGGGCATGGAGCTTCTCGAGATCCTCGTACGCCTCGTCGAGGTCGACCAGGCGGTACACCCCCGACACCAGGAGGCGGAACGCGCCGTCCTCGACCAGGCGGGCGAGGCGCTGGAGCTGCGTCGTCGCCGTCGCGACCGCGTCGGGCTCCTCGCCGAGCAGGCCGAGCTCGACGATCCGCCGGTCGGCGCTGGAGCGATAGCGTGCGGGCGGCACGCCGAGATCCCGGGCGAGGTCCTCGCCGTCCTGTCCGAAGTTGTCGATGAATGCCGTCACCGCCCCGCCGGCGGCCCGCGCGATGCGTTCCGCCATTCCCTCGCCGTACTGGACCGGGGCGATGCCCAGCTGCCGCAGATAGTCGAAGTTGCGCGCGCCGCACGTGCCGATGACCTTTGCTCCCCAGTGCTTGGCGATCTGGGCTTCGATGCTGCCGACCCCGCCCGCCGCGGCCGTGATGACCACCGTGTCTTCGCGGCCGATGCGCAGCTCATCGAGAGTCGTGAGCGCGGTCGCGCCGGCGAGGAAGATCCCGCCGGCCGTCTCCCACGGCATCCGTCGCGGCTTCACGACCAGCGAGCCAGCCGGGACCGTGATGAACGTGGCGTGCGCCCCCGAGCGCACATGCCCGATCACCTCGACTCCCGGGCGCAGGCCCGAAACGTCGGGCCCCACCGCATGCACGATGCCGGCGAAGTCCGAGCCCGAGAGCCGCGGCCACGGCTCGTCGGCCCACTCCGGTTCGTCGCCGCGGCGGATGATCTCGTCGATGTGGCTCACGCCGGCGCAGACGACCTCGACGGTGACCTCCCCCGGTCCGGGACTCGTCAGCGGCATGGTCCGGGCGGTCAGAACCGCCGGTGATCCGGGCGACGCGTACTCGAATCGCATCATCGTGGTGGGCTTCCTCATGATCCGCACTCCTTCGCTGCCGATATCGCCGAGCTCCACTCATGTATTCGGCGCGGCACCGCGGATCGGATGCAGACGCGAGGGATCGCCCACATGCCAATACGCTTGCGCGTATGTCGGAAACCGCCCGGCCCCCTCGCCACCACCGTGACACCCACGAGCTGGTCGCCGTGATCCTGCTGTCGCTCGTCGCCGTCCTGACGGCGTGGTGCGGCTTCGAATCGGCGCAATGGGGTGGCGATTCGTCCGTCGCGTTCGCCGAGGCATCCGCTTCCCGCATCGAACAGGCGGATCACGAGAACGAGGCTCGCGCGGCGCGCGAGATTGACATCGCGCTCTACATGCAGTGGGTGATCGCCGACGCGAACGGCGAGGACGAGCTCGCGGACTACATCTCGGACCGGTTCTCGGCCGAGCTCGCGCCGGCGTTCGAAGCCTGGCGAGCGGACGGGATGCAGGAGAAGTCGCCGTTCCGGCTGGCGGAGTACGTGCCGCCGGGCGCAGCCGAGGCGGAGGCGGAGGGGGCGCGGGCCGAGGAGCTGCAGGCACGCGCGATCGAGTACAACGACAAGGGTGACAACTACTCCCTCATGACCGTGCTGTTCGCGCTCGTGCTGTTCCTCGCCGCGATCGCACAGCGGGGGATCTCGCTGATCGCCTCACGGATCGTGCTGTGGCTCGCCGGCGGCATCGCGCTCGTCGGCCTCATCGTGCTGCTCACCTTCCCCATCCGCTTCTGACGACCCGCTCCGGGACCACGCCGAAGGAGACGCCATGTCCGACACCGCATCGCACGCCGGCCGACGGCTCACCTCGCCCCGGGCGGCAGCGGTCGCCGGCGTGCTGTTCGCCGTGCTGTTCACCGTCGCCCTCGCCCTCATCAGGTCGGCACTGCCCGAGACCGTCACCCTCACCACCGACTGGCTCGACCACTCGACGTCGACGCGCATCAACATCGGCGTCGGGCTGGTGCCGTTCGCGGGCATCGCCTTCCTCTGGTTCCTGGGCGTCATCCGGGATCGGTTCAGGGATGCCGAGGATCAGCTCTTCTCATCGGTGTTCATCGGCAGCGGCCTGCTGTTCCTCGCGATGCTGTTCGTGTCGGCGGCGATCGCCGGCGGCATGATCGCGACGGCGTCGCTCATCACGGACGAGCAGAGCCGCGCCGACATCACCACGTTCGGGCGCTCGGTGATGCTCCAGGTGAGCAATGTCTACGCCCTGCGGATGGCGGGGGTGCTGCTGATCTCGGTCGCGACGATGTGGCTGAGGACCGGCGTCATGCCGCGGTGGCTCGCGTTCGTGACGTACGGAGTGGCGCTCGTCCTGCTGGTCGTGACGACCCTCAGCCTGTGGGCGACCCTGATCTTCCCGGTGTGGGTGTTCGTCGTCAGCGTCCTGATCCTGGTGCAGAACTTCCGCCGCCGGGCGGCGTGAGCGCTCGATTCAGCTGTCGAGCTGCGCCGTCATCATGATCGACACCAGGATGCCGGGCAGCTCAGGGCCGAACCGGGCGACGGCGCGCGCCGGAGGCTCCTCGCCGAAGACGTCCGCGTAGGCCTCGTTCATCCCGGCGAAGTCCTCCGGTCGCGCGATCAGCACGGTGACGTGGGACACGTCCGCCAGGGTGGCGCCGGCCGCCTCGAGGACGGCCTCGCAATTGCGCAGCGCCTGCCGGGTCTGGTCCTGGATCGACGGCCCGGCGAGTTCGCCGGTCGAGGCATCCATCCCCACCATTCCCGACACGAAGACCGTCGAACCGGCCCGCACGCCCTGGCTGTACAGCGGAGAGCTCGGCGCATTCTCCGTTCTGATGATCTGCCTGCTCATGCCCGGGAGCCTATGCCCGCTCGCCTGCCCGCGACAGGGGAGCCGGCGTCGGGCGCGGCTGGGGCCGGGCGACGTGTTCGCCGCGCGGCCCCAGCGCCGCGAACGGCGCCACGGTCACTGTAACAAATTTCGCTAGTTTAGCTAGCGACATTCGCCCGCACTGCACTCGAATCGAGGATGCGCTCATGTCGGCGAACGAAGAGGCCCGACCTGCGTGCGTAGATCGGGCCCCTGACTGTTCGACGGCTCAGAAGTCGAAGTCGCCGATGTTCTCCGCGTCGAAGACGTACGGCTCGCCGAGGAGGACGGTCGCGTCGGGACCGACCTCGTAGGAGCCGAGGTCGCCGGCTTCGAACGTGTCGCCCTCTTCGCCGGTGATCTCACCGGTGATCAGCGCCTGCGTGGCGTACGCGGCGAGGTAGCCCAGTTCTTCCGGGTTCCACAGTGCGAACGCGGTGACGGTGCCGTCCTCGACATACTCGCGCATCTGGTTCGGGGTGCCGAGGCCCGTCAGCGCGACCTTGCCCTTGTACTCCGAGGTCGACAGGTAGCGGGCCGCGGCCGAGATGCCGACCGTGGTCGGGCTGATGATGCCCTTGAGCTCCGGGTAGGTCTGCAGCAGCGCGGCGGTCTTGTCGAACGAGGTCTGGTCGTCGTCGTCACCGTAGGCGACCTCGACGAGCTCGATGTCGGGGTGCTCGGCGGCGAGAAGCTCCTCCATCATCTCGATCCACGCGTTCTGGTTCGTCGCGTTGGCGCTGGCGGACAGGATCGCGATCTGACCGGCGTCGCCGATCTGCTCCGCGATCAGGTCGACCTGCGCCTTGGCGATGCCCTCTGCGGTGGCCTGGTTGACGTACAGGTCACGGCACTCCGGGTTGGTGTCCGAGTCGAACGTGACGACCTTCACCCCGGCGCTGCGGGCCTCGTCCAGCGCGTCGCACAGCGCCTCCGGGTCGTTCGCCGACACGATCAGACCGCCCACGCCCTGCTGCGCCGCGGTCTGGATGTACTGCACCTGCGACGTCGGCGACGCCTCCGACGGGCCGACCTCCTCCAGCGTGCCGCCGAACTGCTCCGCGGCAGCCTCGGCACCGGCGGTCGAGGTGTCGAAGTACGCGTTGCCCAGGTTCTTGGGCAGCATCGTGATCGTCAGGTTGGCGTCGCCGCCGTCCCCGCCGTCGCCGCCATCCGTGGCCCCGCCACCCGTGCCGCCGCCGGCGCAGCCGGCCGCGAAGAGCGTGACACCGACGGTGAGAGCGGCGACCACGCCGGCGCGCCGCGTGCGCTTCATTCCGAACATCATTGTTTCCTTCCTTGGTGCAGTCTCTGCGAGGTGCGTTGCTGCGGTGGTGTGTGTGGTGCTCTCGGGAGATCAGGCCGCGTCCGCCGACGCGTCGGATCGCCCCTTCCTCTTCCCGATGGCGGCGGCCCTGCGGACCTGCAGCCATGCGAGCAGGCTGGACGACACCACCGAGACGATGAGGAGCACGCCGGTGATGACGTTGATGATGTCGCTGGTGACGCCGGCGAGGCGCAGGGCGCTGCCGAGCGTTCCGATCAGCAGGACGCCGGCGATGACCCCGTGGAGCGCGCCGCGTCCGCCGAAGATCGAGACGCCGCCGAGGAGCACCGCTGCGATCACCTGCAGCTCCATGCCCATGGCGTTGTCGCCGCGGGCGTTGGAGTAGAGGAGCGTGAAGTAGACGCCGGCGAAGCCGGACACGGCACCGCTCATGACGAACAGCAGGAACTTCGTGCGACCCACGTCGATCCCCGAGAACGCCGCGGCCTCCTTGCTGAGGCCGATCGCGTACAGGGAGCGCCCGAACGGGGTGAAGTGCAGCAGGACGGCGAAGAGTATCGCCAGCACGACGAACGGGATCATGATGACCGGGACGGGGGTGCCGGGGATGTTCGCCTTCGCGAGGTCGGTCCACTCCTCGGGGAACTCGGTGATCGCGGTGGTTCCGAGCAGGCCCACCGCGATGCCGCGGAACAGCGCGAGCGTGCCGATGGTCACCGCGAGCGAGGGCAGCCCGACAACCGTGACGAGGAACCCGTTGAAGGCGCCTGCCACGGTCCCGACGATGATCGCCGCGACTGCCGCCACCGGGAACGGCAGCCCGGCCTGGGTGAGGATGCCGGTCATGACGCTCGACAGGCCGACGATCGATGCGACCGAGAGGTCGATCTCCTCGGTGATGATGATGAGCGTCATCGGCAGCGCGATGAGCAGGATCGGCGCGATGTCGCGCAGCAGGTACGTGACCGTGAGCGGGCTGTCGAAGTTCCGTACGGTGGCCAGGGCGACGACGACGACGAGGATCAGGATCGCGATGATCGCCGACTCGCGGGTGAGGAGGACGCGGCGCCAGGCCGGCTTGGCGTGGGCCTTGTAGACGCGCGTGGGCGCGGCATCCGTCAGCGTGGTCATCGGGTCTCCTCCCTCTGCGCGATGAGTCGTCGATGCTGCCTGACCGCGAGGACGCGGTCGAGGACGATGGCGCCGAGGATGAGCACGCCGACCACGGCGCGCTGCCAGAAGTCGTCGATGCCGAGGATCGGCAGGGCACGGTTGATGGTCAGCAGCAGGAACGCGCCGATCGCCGCGCCCCACACGGTGCCGACGCCGCCCGAGATGGCCACGCCGCCGATCACCGCGGCGCCGATCGCCTGCAGCTCCCACCCGAAGCCGGCGGCGGAGCTCACGGTGCCGTAACGCGCGGCGTAGAGCACGCCGGCGAGTCCGGCGAGCGCGCCGCTCGTGACGAAGGCGCCGATCACACGGCGGGTGACGCGCAGGCCGTACAGGTGCGCGGCGGCGGGGTCGGAGCCGATCGCGTAGAGCTCGCGACCGCTGCGGAGGTTCTTGAGGTACCACGCGGCGACGACCAGCACCACGACCGCGATGATCGTGAGGATCGGGATGCCCAGGATGCGGTCGGTGCCCAGCGCGCGGAAGCCCGGCGGCAGGTCCGACGCGTTGATGCGGTCGCTGCCCGTCCACGCGACGTTGATGCCGCGGTAGATGTACATCGTGCCGAGCGTGATCACGAGCGCGGGCACGCGCGCGAATGCGACGAGCGCGCCGTTGATCAGTCCGAGAAGGCCGCCGAGCAGCACGCCGCCGAAGAAGACGCCGATGAGCGGGATGCCGGGGATGTCGATGAACAGGCGACCGGTGAGGTAGGCCGTGAGTCCGACGATCGAGCCGACCGAGAGATCGACATTGCGCGTGATGATGACGATCGCCGATCCGACGGCGACGAGGAGCAGCAGCGACGGTGTCAGCAGGAGATCGCGGAAGCCGTCTCCCGAGAACAGGAACGTCGGGTTGCTGATGGTCGCGAAGAGGATGACGAGCAGAAGTGCGACGAGGATGCCGGTCTCGCGGGCGGTCGCGATGCGACGCACGAGCTTGGACGCGGCGCTCGACCCCGGCTCGACGGTGGGGGTGATCGTGGCGGTCATCGTGCCACCTCCGCGTCGGCGGTCGCGGCGAACATGACGGCCTCGGGGGTCGCCTCCTCGCGGGTGAACTCTCCGGTCAGTCGTCCTTCCCTCATGACGAGGACGCGGTCGGCCATTCCCAGCACCTCCGGGAGCTCGGACGAGATCATGAGGATCGCCATGCCCTGCTGGGCGAGCTGGCTGAGCAGGCGGTGCACCTCGGCCTTGGTGCCGACATCGATGCCACGCGTGGGCTCGTCGACGATCAGCACGGTCGGCTCGGTCGCGAGCCACTTGCCCAGGACGACCTTCTGCTGGTTGCCGCCCGAGAGGGTGCCGGCCTCGGCGTCGAGCGCCGCCGTCTTCACCTCGAGTCGGCTCGCCCAGACCTTCGCGGACTCGTTCTCGAGTCCGTTCCACAGCAGCCCCCACTTGGCGAGCTTCGAGCGGATGGCGAGCGTGATGTTGCGTGAGACGCCGTCGTCGAGCACGAGCCCCTGCTTGCGGCGGTCCTCGGGCACGAGCGCGATGCCCCGGTTGGTGGCCAGGCGCGGGTTGCCCTTCGGGAGCGCCTTTCCGGCGAGCGTCACGCGACCCGACTCGTAGTGGTCGACGCCGAAGACGGCGCGGGCGACCTCGCTGCGGCCGGCTCCGACGAGCCCCGCGAGGCCGACGATCTCCCCCGCCCGCAACTGGAACGAGACGTCGCGGAACACGCCCTTGCGGGTGAGCCCCTCGACGTCGAGCACGACGTCGCCGACCTCCGAGGGCAGCTTGGGGAAGAGCTCGGTGACATCGCGGCCGACCATCTGGCGGACCAGCTCGTCGACCGTGGTCTCGGCGATGGCGGTCGTGTCGATGTAGGAGCCGTCGCGCATCACGGTGACGGTGTCGCACAGCGCGAACACCTCGTCGAAGCGGTGGGAGATGAACAGCAGCGCCCGGCCCTCGTCGCGCAGGCTGCGTGCGACGGCGAAGAGCCGCTCGACCTCCACGCCCGAGAGCGCGGCGGTCGGCTCATCCATGATGAGCACCTTCGCGTCGAGCGAGATGGCCTTCGCGATCTCGATGATCTGCTGATCGGCGATCGACAGACCCTCGGTCACGCGGTCGGGGTCGAGCGCGACACCCAGACGCTGGAAGATCTCGACCGCCTCGGCGCGCATCGCCTTGCGGTCGATCCGTCCGAACCGGTTGTGCGGCTGGCGGCCCATGAAGATGTTCTCGGTGACCGACAGGTCCGGAAAGAGCGTCGGCTCCTGGTAGATCACGGCGATGCCCGCAGCCTTGGACTGCGCGGTGCTCGTGAAGTCGACGGACTCCCCGTCGAGCAGGAACTCCCCTGCGTCGCGACGGTACAGACCGGCGACGATCTTGACGAGCGTCGACTTGCCGGCGCCGTTCTCGCCGATCAGCGCGTGGATGGAGCCGGACTCGAGCGTGAGGCTTCCGGAGCGCAGGGCGACCACCGGTCCGAACGACTTGACCACCCTTCGCAGCTGCAGGGCGGGGTGCGGCGCGGCGGGGGCGACATCTGCTGCCACGGCGGCCTCCTCGTTGAGGGTGAAAATGGATGAATCGATTCAGTCGATTTCAGGCTACTGTATGTACACCGACGAAATCGGTCAAGTCGAGAATCGACAGTGACCGAATCGTGATCCGACGAGGAAGTGGGCGTACGTGCCGGTCAGCATCCGTGATGTCGCGCTGCGCGCGGGTGTGTCCGTCGGCACGGTGTCCAACGTCCTCAACCGCCCTGACGAGGTCTCGGCGGAGTCCGTCGATAGGGTGAGCCGGGCTATCGAAGAGCTCGGCTACGTGCGCAACGACGCGGCCCGCAAGCTCCGCGCCGGCGTCAGCACGACCGTCGGGTTCGTCGTCCTCGACGGGCAGAACCCGTTCTACAACGATGTCGTCCGCGGCGCTGAGGACGAGGCGACCAAGCACGGCATCGCGATCCTCTACGGCAACACCGACGAAGACGTCGCCCGCGAGAAGCTCTACCTCGACCTGTTCGAGGAGCAGCAGGTGCGCGGCCTGCTCATCGCCCCCTACGGCGACGTGACGTCGCGCCTCCAGCGGCTGCGCTCCCGAGGGATCGCCGCTGTCCTCGTCGATCGCTTCAGCGGCGACGGGCGGTTCTCCTCCGTCTCCGTCGACAGCGTCATCGGCGGACGCATGGCCGTGGACCACCTCATCCAGGGTGGACGGCGTCGCATCGCCTTCGTGGGAGGCCCGTTCGACATCCGCCAGGTGAACGATCGACTCGCCGGCGCGCGCGTCGCCGCCGAGAACGCCGACGTCGACCTCGAGGTGGTGGCGACCGCGGCCATGACGGTCGCGGACGGCGTCGCGGCGGGTGCGCGCATCCTCGCCCGGCCCCGCAGGGAGTGGCCCGATGCCCTGTTCGCCGCGAACGATCTGCTCGCGCTCGGGCTGTTGCAGTCACTCGTGGTGGACGGACGGATGCTGGTGCCCGACGACATCGCGATCATCGGGTTCGACGACATCGCGTTCGCGGCGGCGGCGGCTGTCCCCCTGTCGTCGATCCGGCAGCCGAGCAGGATGATCGGCCGCACCGCGCTGCGCATCGTCCTCGAAGAGGCGGCCGACCCCGAGAGCATCGCCCGGCAGACCGTCTTCCAGCCGGAGCTGGTCGAACGGGCGTCGAGCCGGCACCGCTAGGCGGCGGCACCTCCTGTGCTCAGCGGCGGGATCGCCCCGCGTCCGTCGCTGTCGACGCGCGCACCACGAGCTCGGGCTGGAAGACGACCTGCTCGCGCTCCTCGGCACCCTGCACCTCGGCGAGCAGCAGCTCGACGGCGCGGTCGCCGATGAGTTCACTGGGCTGCCGGATCGATGACAGCGGCACCACGGCGGCGGCGGCGAAGTCGATGTCGTCATAGCCGATGATCGCGACGTCGTCGGGGACGCTGACAGATCCGAGCATGACGAGGGCCTGCAGCACCCCGAGGGCCAACAGGTCGTTCGCGGCGAAGACGGCGTCCGGCCGGTGTTGCGGGTCACGATCGCGGATGCGCTCGCCCGCCGCGCGCCCCTCGAGCACGCTCAGTGCGGAGGTCTCGATCACCTCGAGCGAGACGCCCTCCTGCTCGCCCGCCGCGCGTCGCGCACCCTCGAGGCGATCCATGACCTGCCGGACACCGGTCGGACCGACGAAGGCGATGCGCCGGCGGCCCGTCTGCACGAGATGCCTCACCGCGAGGTGGCCTCCGGCGACGTCGTCGACGGATACGGATGAGAAATCGCCTCCCTCGCTCAGCCGGTCGACCAGCACGGCGGGAATGCCGCGGGACCGCAGCCGCGCGAGGCGTTCCGGGACGTCGTCCACCGGCGTGATCAGGACGCCGTGCACCCGCTGCTGCTCGAACAGGTCGAGGTAGCCCGACTCGCGCGTGGGGTCGTCATCGCTGTTGCCGAGGAGGATGGAGAGATCCTCGGCAGCCGCCCGCCCCTCGGCGCCCCGCGCGACATCGGTGAAGAACGGGTTGCGCACATCGAGCACGACGAGACCGATGCTCCGGCTGCGACCGGCCCGCAACTGGCGGGCGGCGTCGTTGCGGACGAAGCCCAGCCGCTCGATCGCGTCCTGCACCCGTTCGACAGTGGCGGGGGCGACCTTGCCGGGGCGGTTCAGCACGTTGGAGACGGTGCCGACCGAGACGCCCGCGAGGGCAGCCACGTCCTTCACGCTCACTGACACGCCGCGTCGCCTTCCGATTTCGGTCCGGGGTTGCGTGAAACGATACAGGCGAGTTATCGTTTGAAACGATTCATAGTTCATTCGACCCGGGAGCATCTCGATGACAAGCACCACCGCGACGACGCGCGTGTGTTTCGAGCTTCGCGTCAAGCCCGAGCTCCTCGACGAGTACGTCGCCCGCCACACGCCCGTCCGCGCCGACATGCTCGCCGAGATCGCGGCATCCGGTCGCCGCAACTACTCCCTCTTCCTCGCCGACGGCGGCCGATTGATCGGCTACTACGAAACCGACGACGACGCGGCAGCGCAGGCGTACCTCGCCGCCTCGGAGGTCGCGACCCGGTGGGAGGCCGAGATGGCCCCGTACTTCGTCGGCCTGGAGGGCCGCCCCGATCAGGCCGCCCCGGCACTGACCGAGATCTTCAACCTGGACGACCAGCTCACGGCTGCCGCGGCAGCCGGAGCAGAAAGCGACCCATCGTGACCACTCTCTCCCCCGACGTCCTGAGCCAGCTGGAAGGTCAGGGCATCGAGCTGCCTTCGTGGGCCTTCGGCAACTCGGGCACCCGCTTCCGCGTGTTCACCACGGCGGGAACGCCGCGCGACCCGTTCGAGAAGATCGCCGACGCGGCGAAGGTCAACGAGTTCACGGCGCTCGCGCCGAGTGTCGCGCTGCACATCCCGTGGGACAAGGTCGAGTCGTACGACGACCTGCGCCGTCATGCCGAAGACCTCGGCGTCGCGCTCGGCACGATCAACTCGAACACGTTCCAGGACGAGGACTACAAGTTCGGCGCCCTCACCCACGCCGACGACGCGATCCGGCGAAAGGCCATCGACCACCACTTCGAGTGCATCGACATCATGCACGCGACCGGGTCGCGCGACCTCAAGATCTGGCTCGCCGAGGGCTCGAACTACCCGGGCCAGAACGACATGCGCGCACGTCAGGATCGCCTGGCCGATTCGCTGCAGCAGATCTACGCGCGCCTCGGCGACGAGCAGCGGCTCGTGCTCGAGTACAAGTTCTTCGAGCCGGCTTTCTACCACACGGATGTCCCGGACTGGGGCACCTCCTACGCCCAGGTCGCCGCGCTCGGCGACAAGGCGATGGTGTGCCTCGACACCGGCCACCACGCACCCGGCACCAACATCGAGTTCATCGTCATGCAGCTGCTGCGCCTCGGGAAGCTCGGCTCGTTCGACTTCAACTCGCGCTTCTACGCCGACGACGACCTCATCGTCGGTGCCGCCGACCCGTTCCAGCTGTTCCGCATCGTCTACGAGGTCATCCGCGGCGGCGGCCTGAACAACCCCGACGTGGCGTTCATGCTCGACCAGTGCCACAACATCGAGGACAAGATCCCCGGGCAGATCCGGTCGGTGCTCAACGTGCAGGAGATGACGGCGCGCGCGCTGCTCGTCGACCGCGGCGCACTGACGGCGGCACAGGCTGCGAACGACGTGCTCGGCGCGCAGGCCGTGTTCATGGACGCGTTCTACACCGATGTGCGCCCGGCCCTCGCCGAGTGGCGCGAGTCGCGCGGGCTTCCCGCCGACCCGATGGCCGCGTACGCGGCATCCGGCTACCAGCAGCAGATCGCGGCCGACCGCGTCGGCGGCACCCAGGCCGGCTGGGGCGCGTAGCCCTCTCCCGACCCGCCGGGGTCGCGGGATGCCGATCCCCGCGGCCCCGGCGCACCACCGTTCTCCATCTCGAAGGAACCCTCATGACCAACCAGGCAGCTGCCGACCTCATCGCGCGGTCGAACCGCCTCGGCGCCGACCCGAAGAACACGAACTACGCCGGCGGCAACACGTCGGCCAAGGGCACCGAGACCGACCCGGTCACGGGTGAGCCCGTCGAGCTGCTGTGGGTCAAGGGCTCCGGCGGTGACCTGGGCACCCTCACCGAATCGGGTCTCGCCGTGCTGCGCCTCGACCGGATGCGCGCGCTCGTGAACGTCTACCCGGGCATCGACCGCGAGGACGAGATGGTCGCCGCGTTCGACTACTGCCTGCACGGCAAGGGCGGTGCGGCGCCGTCGATCGACACCGCAATGCACGGCCTGGTCGACGCCGCGCACGTCGACCACCTGCACCCCGACTCGGGCATCGCAATCGCGACCGCCGCCGACGGCGAGGCGCTCACGCCGAAGATCTTCGGCGACAGGGTCGTGTGGGTGCCGTGGCGCCGCCCCGGCTTCCAGCTGGGCCTCGACATCGCCGGCATCAAGGCGCAGAACCCCACGGCGATCGGCTGCATCCTCGGTGGCCACGGCATCACCGCGTGGGGCGACACGTCCGACGAGGCCGAGGCGAACTCGCTGTGGATCATCGAGACCGCGCAGGCGTACCTCGACGCACACGGCAAGGCCGAGCCGTTCGGCGGCGTCCGCGCCGGCTTCGAGGCTCTCCCCGAGGACGAGCGCCGCGCGAAGGCCGCAGCCCTCGCCCCGACGATCCGCGGGCTGGCCTCGACCGACAAGCCCATGGTCGGCCACTTCACCGACTCCGATGTCGTGCTCGACTTCCTCGCCTCGGCCGAGGCGCCGCGCCTCGCCGCGCTGGGCACGAGCTGCCCCGACCACTTCCTGCGCACCAAGGTCAAGCCGCTGATCCTCGACCTGCCGGCCGGCGCCGAGGTCGAGGCATCCGTCGCCCGCCTCGTCGAGCTGCACGAGGCCTACCGCGCCGACTACCAGGCGTACTACGACGCCCACGCCACCGCCGAGTCGCCCGCGATCCGCGGCGCCGACCCGCTCATCGTGCTCATCCCGGGCGTGGGCATGTTCAGCTACGGCGCGAACAAGCAGACCGCCCGCGTGGCGGGCGAGTTCTACGTCAACGCGATCAACGTGATGCGCGGCGCCGAATCGGTATCGACCTACACCCCCATCTCCGATGCCGAGAAGTTCCGCATCGAGTACTGGGCCCTCGAAGAGGCCAAGCTGCAGCGCATGCCGAAGCCCAAGACCCACCAGGGCCGCATCGCGTTCGTCACCGGCGCCGCGTCGGGCATCGGCAAGGCCATCGCGACCCGCCTCGCCGCCGAAGGCGCATGCGTCGTGGTCGCCGACCTCGACCTCGACAAGGCGCAGGCCGCCGCCGCCGAGCTCGGCGGCACCGACGTCGCGATCGGCGTCGCCGCGAACGTCGCCGACGCCGCGGGCGTGCAGGCCGCGATCGACCAGGCCGTGCTCGCGTTCGGCGGCATCGACCTCGTCGTCAACAACGCCGGCCTGTCGCTGTCGAAGCCGCTGCTCGAGACGACCGAGAAGGACTGGGACCTGCAGCACGACGTCATGGCGAAGGGCTCGTTCCTCGTCGCCAAGGCCGCCGCCAAGGCCCTCATCGAGCAGAAGTTGGGCGGCGACGTGATCTACATCTCGTCGAAGAACTCCGTCTTCGCCGGCCCGAACAACATCGCGTACTCGGCGACCAAGGCCGACCAGGCCCACCAGGTGCGCCTGCTCGCGGTCGAGCTCGGCGAGCACGGCGTGCGCGTCAACGGCATCAACCCCGACGGTGTCGTGCGCGGCTCGGGCATCTTCGCCGCCGGCTGGGGCGCCAACCGCGCCGCGACCTACGGCGTCGAAGAGAAGGACCTCGGCCAGTTCTACGCCAACCGCACCATCCTCAAGCGCGAGGTCGTACCCGAGAACGTCGCCGACGCCGTCTACGTGCTGACCGGCCCCGAGCTCAGCCGCACCACCGGTCTGCACATCCCCGTCGACTCCGGCGTCGCCGCCGCCTTCCTGCGATGAGCATCCGGTCCGGCATCCGGTCGCGAGTGCGCCTGTTTCCTGCGAGCGCTGCGTCGATCGGTGCAGCACTCGCAGGAAAGTGCAGCGGTCGCGCACACGAGGTTCCGCGATGAGCGAGGGCGGGGTCGTCGCGGCGGTCGACCTCGGCGCGACGAGCGGCCGGGTCATGCTCGGCTACGTCGGCGACGGGATGCTGCGGCTCGAGCAGATCTCGCGATTCCCGAACGGGCCCGTGCCCGGCGCCGACGGCGAACTTCGCTGGGACTTCACCGCCCTGTACCGGCACGTCGTCGAGGGACTCGCCGAGGCGCTGCGCCGGGAGCCGGGCATCGCCAGCATCGGGATCGACTCGTGGGCCGTCGACTACGGCCTGGTCAGCGGTGACGAGCTGCTCGGCGAGCCGTTCCACTACCGCGACGAGCGCACCGCGCGGGGTGTCGAGTTCGTGCACGCGCGCATGCCGTTCGGCGAGCTCTACCGCCGCAACGGCCTGCAGTTCCTGCCCTTCAACACGCTCTACCAGTACGTCACCGAGCGCGGCCTGGCCGACGCCGAGCTGGCGCTGCTGATCCCCGACCTGGTCGCGTTCCTGCTGACAGGCGCGCAGGTCGCGGAGCGCACGAACGCCTCGACGACGGGACTGGTCGACGTGCGCACGGGACAGTGGGACCTCGAGCTCGCCGAGCGGCTCGGGATCGCGGCATCCGTACTCCCGCCGCTGGTCGATCCCGGCGCGCACCTCGGCTCGCTCAAGGGTGCTGCGCGGGAACGCGTGGGCGCTGCCCTCGACGTGGTCGCGGTCGGCTCGCACGACACCGCGTCGGCCGTCGTCGCGGTGCCGCTGACCTCGCCGAACGCCGCCTACATCTCGTGCGGCACATGGGGACTCGTCGGCGTCGAGCTCGATGCGCCGGTTGTGAGCGACGCCGCCCGCGAGGCCAACTTCACCAACGAGGGCGGCGTCGACGGGCGGGTCAGGTTCCTGCACAACGTCACGGGCCTGTGGCTCCTCAGCGAGTCCGTGCGCGCATGGGAGGCCGAAGACGGCACGTCGATCGACCTGCCCGGGCTGCTCGAGGCCGCGGCATCCGTCGAGGGCGAGATCCCGCTCTTCGACGCCAACGACCCCCGGCTGTCCGCCCCCGGCGACATGCCCGCGCGCATCGCGGCCCTCCTCGACGAGGCCGGCCGGCCGGTGCCGGGTTCGCGCGCCGCATTCGCGCGGACGATCGTCGAGAGCATCGCCCAGGCGTTCGCCGCGGCCGTCGCCACCGCGGGGCACCTCACCGACCGCGAGGTCGACGTCATCCACGTCGTCGGCGGCGGCGCGCTCAACCGCCTGCTGTGCCAGGCGACCGCCGACCGCGCGGGTCTCCCGGTGCTGGCAGGACCGGTCGAGGCCACGGCGATCGGCAACGTGCTGGTGCAGGCCCGCTCGCACGGGTGGTTCGGAGCGGATGCCTCGCTCGAGACACTTCGCGAAGCGGTCGCCGCCGCGTTTCCCCCGATCTGCTATCAGCCCGCCCGGAGGTGCTCACTTCGCGTCGGCGGGCGGTGACCCACCACTTCCCAGATGCGGTCGTCGAAGACGGCGACCATCTCGTTCCCCCAAGGCTCGTGCACCGACGGCCTGTCGCGAACGAGCACTCGTTCCTCACCAACGGCGGTGATGAGGCGATGCGTGATCTGTGCGGCCGTGCCCGACGTGCCGGTGAAGTGACCGCACAGGACCGTCCCGGGGACCCATCCATAGCGGCGCGCGATCTCGGCGGCAGTGCTCACGGCGCTGTATCCCTTCATCCGACGATCACAGCGGGCGAAAGGTCGCCCGCCGCCGCCGCGCACGCCAGCCCTGGAATACCGGCGGGCGCGCGCCACCGGCGATCGCCCGGTCGCGCCGTCGGCGAAGCATATGCTCGATCATTCGCCGGGCGCGGGCACGCCCGACGCCGAATCCGTCCCTCGCGCTCCATCGCCTGCTCAACCTGCGCATCGCATCCGCCTCCGCTTCTCAAGAGATTCGGCAGGCCCATCTGTTACGCGAATTCACCGGTCGAATCGCGCTGCCGGCGAAATGCGGGGATCTGCGTAAGGAAACGGCGCATGGCTGATCCTTCTCTTCGAGTGCTTCCCCAGAGCACTTCCTCCCCGTCGCACCCCAATGCGACGTTCGTGGCCCTCCCCCAACGGCCACGTGTGCGGGATCCCGCAGTGCGGGGCGGTTCGCTGGCGAGTTTGAACCGCCCCGCGTCTCTTCGGCGGCCGACTTCGTCTTGCATCGGTGCGAACCCCGATCTCCCGTGACGATTCGCGCGTAAGGAACTCGGCGTGAGTGGTCCTTTCATCGGAGGGTGGCTCATTCCCTCCTGTCGAGCCCGCGAGTGGTCTGCTCCCGCTTCATCTCCCGGCACGGCAAGCGTCGGGAGGCGGCATGCCTCCCCCGGTGACCCGTCTCCCGGCGCACTCCGCAGCCGATGCCGCGCGCGATGTCGGGGATCAGCGAGTCGTGCCTGCCACAGCGGTCTGGCCCTTTCGGGTGGACGGAACGATCCCCTCAACACCGCGACGTAACGCGCAGAACGCTGGGCGCGTTCCCACGGCGCGACTATCATCCGTGGTGTGAATACCGATTCGGCGACCGGTGCAGCGTTTTCGCCGCCGGCGCAATCGGTGCCGCTGGCGGCGTCGCTTGTCTCTCGCGCCGATCTCATCGCGAAGGCGGTCGCGAGCCGTGCTCGCGTGATCTTCGTCTGCGCTCCCGCCGGTTTCGGCAAGACGACGCTGCTGGCGGAGTGGGCTGCAACCGAATCGCGCCCGTCGGGCCGGATGACGTTGCGATCGCAAGATGACGATCCGGCGGAGCTGCTTGCCCGGCTTGCCGACGGCCTCGATGGCGCGCATCCGCTCGACGCCGAGGTGGCGGCGGTGCTTCACGGACAGGGCGTCTCGCCCCTCGGTCGTGGCGCTCCGACCTTTGCCAAGGCGATGGCAACGTCTGAGGCGTTCGTCCTCTTCATCGATGACGTGCAAGAACTCACGTCACCCGTGAGCACGGATGTTCTGGAAGTGGCTCTCGCGTCCGTCCCGGACGGCTCGGCCGTGGTGCTCGCGAGTAGGACGCGACTTCCGCGCCTGGAGCACGCATTCGCGGGCCTGGGAACCGTGGTGATCGACCAGTCGGATCTCACCTTCGATGCCACCGCCGCCCGGCAGGTCTTCAGCCACCTCCGCGTCGATGTAACTACAGAGTCGGCATCCGCAATCGTCGCGAAGGTCGAGGGCTGGCCGATGGGCGTCACACTCGCCGCCCGCGCGGCGCACGGCGCCGATCAGTTGGTCGGAGTCACCGGGGCCGCGGGCTCAGTGTCGGCATTCCTCGCAGAGGAAGTTTTCCGGCGAATCGATCCGGCGGACTTCGACTTCTTGATGTCGACCTCGGTGTTCACGGATCTGACGGAGGTCGGGTGCAACGCGATCCTCGATTCCACGGAAGCGGCCCAGCGGCTCGACGCACTCGCGGCACGCGACGTGTTCCTGGCGCGGGTAAGCGACGAGCCCCCCGTGTATCGACTGCACCAGCTCGTTCGCGAGTCGCTTCTCGCGCTCCTCGACGACGATGGCGGCCAGCGCGCGTCCGGCCTTCGCCTCCGGGCAGGCGCGTGGTGCGAGCGGACGGGAAACCCCGCGGCCGCGATGGAGCAGTACCTTGCGGGCGGTCATCAGCGGGAAGCCGCGACCCTCCTGGCGGAGATCGGTCGCCAGATCTACGCGTCGGGGCGGTATGACTCGCTCGATCGATGGACGAGCTCCATCGGAGAGGACATGGTCCGCGGCTACCCCCCGCTCCTGGCATTCGTCAGCTGGTACACCGCGCTGCAGGGCCGCGACGATGAGGCGACCCGATGGGCGACCGAAATGGAAGAGGTCGAGGTCGACTCCAGCGCCGCGTGGAGCACCGCGTTCGAGACGATGAGATCGATGCTGCGGGTGAGCCGGCTGGATCACGGCCCGGATGCGGCCTATGCCGAGGCGGCGGCGGCCCTCAGGACCGAGGGCCCCGACAGCCCGCGCCGCGACGGCATGCTGTGGCTGCTCGGACAGACCCAGGTGCTGCGCGGTCAGTCGCTCGCGGCTGCAGCGTCGTTCCGCGAAGCTTCGACGGCCAGCACCAGGCTCGGGCACCCAGGGCTCGTGGTCTACTCCGAGTCCGAACTCATGATCCTCGCTATGGATGCGGGTCGATGGGACGAGGCTTCGGTGCATTTGCGCGCGGCCATGGCTATCATCGAGCGCCATGGTCTGTGGGATTACCAGGCCAGCGCTCTCGCGTTCGCGGCGGCCGCCCGGCTGGCAGCTCACCAGGGCAACACCGATGACGTACTCGCGGCGCCGCTGGCGCGCGGCCTGCGGGCGAGAGTGTCGTGTACACCCGTGCGGCCCTTCGTTGCAGTGCGGTCGCGCGTGCAGCTGATTCGAGCGAGCTCGGACAGCAGCGTGATTCGTCAATTGCTGACCGAGATCGACCACGTGTGCGAGCATCGTCCTTCACTAGGGGCGCTCAGCGACGAAGTGGCGAAATTGAGGAAGGCATACTCCGCCGAGCGCATGACCGGGTCGGGACTGGACCCGCTTACTCCGACGGAGTTGCGGATCCTCCCTTATCTTCAGACGCACCTGACGGCTGACGACCTCGCTTCGCGGTTCGGGGTATCGCGCCACACCATCGGGACTCACTTGCGCGCGATCTACGCCAAGCTCCTGGTCACGAGTCGCGGCGACGCTGTCGAGCGAGCCACCGCGGTCGGCCTGCTCGGCTGACGGAACCGTGTCGGCAGCGAGCAGCGACGGATCGGCGGACTGCGGATGCGGCCCCGTCATGCCCCACGATCAGCCCAGCAGTCCCACCGCGATCGCGCGCTGGACGGCCTCACTCCGACTGGTCACGAGGAGCTTGGCGTAGATAGCGCGCATGTGCGAGCCAACGGTGTGGCGCGACACCTGGAGGCGATGTGCGATCTCATCGACGGTCAGGTGGGTCTGCAGGTACGGAAGCACCCGCAGCTCGGCCGGCGTGAGCGGCGCGAGGCCCGAGCCTGACATCTGCTGCGCACAATACGCTTCTCGAACCTCCGCAACGACAGCGTCCAGCACACCGAGCGAGGGGCGCCGCTCGTAGACGTCGTCGATCTCCGAGAGCAGACGAAGGATCATGCTCGGCTCCGACGCGGCGCGGATCAACTGCAGCCGCGTGCGCACGGCAAGCGATGGCAAGGCCGCCGTCGCTGCCAACCGCGACCGCATCCCGCGCGCCATCGGCACCCCGAGATCGGCCGTCGCCTCAGGCCGGTAGGCAGCCAGCCGCGCCGCAGCAGCGAAGGTCAGTGCCCCAGACTGGTATTCCCAGAGTCCGAAACGCTCGATGTTGGACATTGCTGCGTCGAGATGAACCGATGCTTCGTCCCAGCGACCGTCGTCCATCGCGAGGATCATCAGATCCGACTCGGCGTACACCACTCCGTTCGGGTGCCCGAGGCGGGTCGCGGCAGTGGAGGCGCGCTTGAACGACGCCTCCGCTTCCACTCGCTGCCCGAGGAGCACCTGCGCCTGCCCGAGCAACCACAACGCACCGTCGCGCAGCGGGCTCTGCGGCCCCTCAGCCTCCAGCGCCGCCAGCGCCTCGAGGTGCGCTGCTTCGGCGCCCGACTCGTAGCGTCCTGCGCGCAGCATCGAGAGCATCGAGTGGAAACCGGGGCTCTCGGGACCCGCAACGTCGACGGCGATCGACTCGGCTTGGGCCATCCACCGATCGGCCTCCTCGTCCCGCCCCTGCAGCGAGGCATTCCATGCGCTGAGGATGATCAGCGACGGGTGGTCATGTATCTCCGCGTCGCCGATGGCCTTCGCCCATCGATCGATGGTGGCGTACCGCCCGGTCGAGAACATGCGCCGACCGATCTCGGCCAGCAGGATCGCCGCTCGCCGCCGATGGCCTCCCGCGATGAATTGGTCCATCGCGAGCGTAGGGCGGTCGGTTTCGATGAACAGGTCGCCGGCACGCCCACGCAGCTCCCGTACGCTGTCGGGATCCTCGACCTCGAACTCGGCGAGCAAGGACTCACGGACGAGCTGATTGAGGCGGTAGCGGTGACCGCACGCCGTCCGGATCAGAAAAACGTGACCGGCTGCCAATCGGTCCAGCCGATCGGAGGAGCCCTCGGTCCGGAGAAGGGAATCGCAATCGGGGCCTGACAGATCGGACATGATCGACGTCGCCATCAGGAAGCGACGATCTCTCGGATGGGTGAGGGAGAAGACCTCTTCGGCGAGGTACGCTGTCACCGGCTGCGACGAACCGCTCACATCGACGATCTGACCTGCGTCGTCGGCCACCCGAGCCGCCAGAACGACGCCCATCGGCCAGCCCCCAGCTCTCGCGGCAAGCGCCGAAGCGGATTCCAGAGTGATGTCCACGCTCCGCTGGGCGAACACTCGACGAGCGAGGCTGCCGTCGAACGACAGATCGGGTAGACCGATGACGACCGCTTCTGCCGGTCGGAATGCGCGCTCGAGTCGGGCGAGGCGGACACGGCTCGAGAGCACAACCGTCGAACCGTCTGGAATCCGGGACAGCACGACCTCCAGCAGCTCGAGACCGGCCGTCGACTCCACCACCTGCACATCGTCAAGGATGAAGAGGTACGGCTCGGGTGGCTCGAGCACCGCCTCCGTCGTCGGGGCGGCTTGCCCGAGCGGCGCCACGCCGAGGCCCCGGAGCAATGCCCGGCCGCTCGGAGCGATCTGTCGGGATGCGTTGAACGAGGACGCGAGCAACGCGGCCAGTTCGGCGGGATCATCGTCGCACCCACGCAGGGTCGCCCAGACCGCAGGACGCTCGTCGATGGCTGTCCATTCCGACAGGAGGGTGGTCTTGCCGTAACCGGCCGGCGCTGTGACGAACACGATGCGCGGGCGTCGTGCGATCGTCCGCCTGATCAGCGGACCACGCGAGACGAGATCGTCGCCGGGAAGAGCACGGATCGTCGTCCGGCTCACGCGTCGTTCCCAGCTCGGTGCCCGAACGACCGAGCAGCCGCTGTCACACCGCCTTTGCGAGCGCCTTTCTGAGCCCTTGCAGTGCGCGCCAGTGGAGCTGCGATACCGCGTTCGCAGAGAGGTTCAACTCCGAACCGACTTCGGTGACCGAAAGGCCCTCGACTTCGCGAAGGATGATCACCCGCTGCCAGCGTTCGGGCAGCGCCCCGATCGCCGCCCTCACGACCGTGAGGTCCTGCGCCGAGTCGACGACAGCGAACCGGTCGAACGGGTCCGGGAGACGATCGCCGCCGAAGGATTCGAGACTGGTCACGGTCCGCCTTGCCCAGGTCATCGAGAGATTCCGCACACTCACTCGCAGGTAGGCCCCTGCGGCGACTTCGGGGCCATGCCCTCGCCTGAGAGCCTCGAGCATCGCCGTGAAGGCCTCGGCCGCGAGATCGTCGGGATCGAACCGAGTCGTCACTCGGGATGCCCACCGTCGAAGCGCGCCGAAGTGCGTGCGGAAGAGCCACTCGACCGCGGCGGGACAACCCGTGCGAGCGTGGGCCAGCGCCATCGCCTCCGTCACGGTCGAAGTGGTGCACGCATCGCACTCGCGCGCGATATGCAGTGGCGTGCGATCTGACGTAGGCACCCTGTGCAGCGTGGTGGTCTTCACGTCGCTCCCCCTCAAGAGACGCTGGTGCGCGGTCCCGAACCGGACCGCATGGCGTCACTTTAGGAAGACGGTCTCCGCGACACATCGCGTGATTCTTGCGATCTCCGCTGCGGGGGCGAGAGCGTGGTGATCGCGTCGTGAAGGAGGTGCTCACCGTGTCCGCCGCACCCGATGGGCCTGCGGCCCACGAGTCGCGAGCAGAGCGAGCGCGCCTCCCATGAGGATCGCGAGCGCGACCAGCCCGAGAACGCCAACGCGCCACAGGTCCGCGCCGGTCGCAGGCAGCGAGGGCGGGAGGGGGGTACCCACCGCGTCGAACCGATTGTCGATCGCGACCTGCGCCGCGGTCGATGCTTCGACGGTCACGACCGCGGCGTCCCCGCCCGGCGCAGCCGGCGAGTACATCACTACGTCCGCGCTGCCGGAATCGGTCTCGGTGATCGCGCACGCCGCGCCCGCAGGAAGCCCCTCGTAGACGGCCGGGTGGTCTGCAGAAAGGGAGCGGGTCGGACTGCCGGGTATGTCGATCTCCCGTCCGTTCCACTCGCAGCGCGCCGTCACCTCGAACACGTCGTCTGCATGGGTCCCCGCATTCACGCCCGAGAGCGACTTCGTGACGACGATGCTGCCCGCCTCGAACGTGTTCGTGATCGTCACAGCGGTGGACTGGTCGAGCGGGATGCGAGCAGGCGAGCCGTGGATGACAGTTTCGGTAGCCCCGCCGTCATCCGTCTCCTCGACGGTGCATTCGGCGCCGGACGGGATGCGCTCGATCGTGTGGTCCAGCGCACGGTTGCCGCCGACCATCACGTGTCCCGCCCAGACGAGCGCCGGCCCGGCGCCTGTGTCGAGAACGCACGTCACCTCGAGCTCGAACGGGCCGTGGGCGAACTCCTCGGCGGCACCGACAACCGCCTTGCGGAGATCGAGAGCACCGGCACCGAACTCATTAGTGGCGACCACCCTCACTGTGTGGTCCTGCGCGATCACCGTCTCGGCCGCGGCGCCGTCGCTGCGCACGCCGTCGACCTCGATCGAGGTCGAAAGGGCTCCCAGATCCTTCGTCTCCTCGACGACGCATCGTGCCCCGACGACCAGCCCATCCAAGGCCCAGGTCTCCGTAGGGTCGAGCGCGGCGGTCATCGGCTCGTCGGGACCGTATCCAGTGGCGTAGACGGGCTGCCCCCGGAAGGTGCACTCGACGGCGAAGTCGAAGGGACCGTAGACGATTGGGGCGCCGCGATGGTCTCGCGCGGGCGTAGCGATCGCCTTGCGGATCGTCAGATCCGCCACCTCGTAGACGTTCCCGATCGAAACCACGCCCAGTTCCTCATCGGGTCCGCCTACGGTTGCCGTGTCGATACGCGCAGCGGTCTGCCCGTAGTGGCCCTCTACGGCGGTGCATACCGCTCCGAGAGGTAGCCCATCGACGGTGACCGCATCGGCGCCGGGCACCAAGACGACGTCCGGCAGCCCGACGACGGGCACATCATCTGCCCTGCACTGCAGCGTCACGGGAAACTCTTCGGGCGCGAGATGCTGGGCGGGTCCGCTCAGGGTCTTTTGAAGACCTATCGTTCCGGTCGCGTACGCGACCCCCACGCGCCTTCCCTCGGTGGCCGGCACTGCGATGCGGCCGGATGCGGCTATCGCCGAGCCTCCGGTGACGACTGTGTTCCATGCGACGGGCAGCGCGGTCCGGATGCGCTCAGACGCGACGGTGCGCGTCCGGAACTCGATGGCGAGCGATCGCCCGGGCAGAAAGAGGGCGTCTGCCGCGAAGTCGACGACGAACTTGAGGCTGCGGACCGCACTCAGATCGGTGGTTGGGGTGACTTCGGTCCACGCTCCGGGCGTGCATTGCGCGGTCAGCGGGTTGAGGTCGGTCACGCACGGGACCTCGGCCGACGACGCATAGGTCCTGAGGGTGCTCCCCGTCGGCGCGCCGACGAGCGTTCCCGTGGTGAGCAGCCTGGGCTGCCACTGGCTTTCCCGCGGAAGGGTCACGATGAGCCCCTGGTCGCCGGGCGTGGGGAGGTTATCGATGGAGACCAACCGATCCATCGGCAGCGTGCCGGCATTGGTCACCGTGAAGCGCCATGTCTCGGTGCCCCCCGGCAAGGTCACCGGAACGCATGGCCCGCGGTGGAATCCTGCCGCCGTTGCAGCCGCCTCGCACGAGAAGCCGTTGGCGACGCTGTGCACCTCGGGGATGCCGCTCTGGCCGTGAGGCGTGTCCGCCTTGACGTACTTGACCGTGCTGAGGGCGGGGACCGGCAGCGGCGAGACGATCGCGTCGTCGAGGCACTCACCGGTCTCGGGGTCCCGGGTGGGGACGCACTGGTCGAGCGGAACGTCGACCCCGACGGCCGCCCAGTTCTGCACCTCGTCGGACGGAGTCAACCCGGGCCGGAGCATCAAGGTGGCCCCGATCGTGTACGTCTGGCCCGGCTCCAGCACCGAGCCCGCCGGCATCCGGAAGAAGACGGTGTCGCCCACTTCGTCGACGACGACGTCTCCTGGGTCGATCGGCAGCCTCGAGCCGTTCGGCGAGGCGGGAGCCGCGCCGGTCAGCCGGAACGAGTACGGCGAGACGGCCGGATCGCGATCGGGGTCCAGTATCAGCTGGCGTCCCACGGCGTCGACCGGCAGGCGGTCCGAGAAGACCGGGTCCCGCAGCGGCGCCTCGCCCGTGTTGGTGAACTGGAGCGAGAAGGGTATCGCCGCGCCCGGCTGCACGTGCCCGCTCGGCGATTTGGTCACGCTCACGCTCGCTTCGAGATGGACGTGCCGATACTCGTCGTCGGCGGTGGCGCGGGCAGTGAGCGCCTGCCCCGCGGACACCGGCGCTGAGACGCTTTCGACGACGACGGTGTCGACGAAGATGCCCGCCTGCATCTCTCCGGGAGCCGCCGCCTGGTCGGCGCGTGTGGTGGGCACCGCCCCACCCGAGCGGAGGTCGGTGCGCCTCTGGACCAGGAACGGCACCGTGACGTAGGGATGGGTCGGGTTCAACCAGCCGATGTCGACGGCCTGCCAGAACTGGAAGCTCACCCCGTGGACATCGTCCGGGGCGCCGGCGAGGAAGGCGACTGCCGCGGCGATTGACTGGTCGGCTGTGGACTGGCACGTCCATTGCCCCCCGACGGTGTCGCTCGCGACGCTGTCTGCGGTGAACGAGCCTCCCGCGAGGTAGCAGGCCTGCACCCGCCCGACGGGTGGCACGAAGTCCCACGTCGGGTCCATGCCGACGAAGTCGAACGCATTCCAGAACGAAGGGTCGCTGTCGGTCAGCGTCGCCGTGCGGGTTCGCAGCGTCCCGGTGGGCTGGGCTCCGAGCGTCACCGTGACGGGTTCGAAATCGTCGGCCTTCTGCTCACCCGGCGAGATATCCTTGGTCGCCGCGATGCCGAACGTCGGCTCGGCGAGCCCGATGTTGGCGGTGCCACGATCGCACGCCCAGCGCGCCCCGGCCGGCGGCGGGCACGGACCCACCGGATCGATGTCGGCCACGATGCCTTCCGCCGTGTTGAAGACCGGAGAATCCGCGATCGAAACGCGCTCGTCCGTCCCGCGCCAGAAGGGCCGAAGTCGCACGTCGAACGCCACTCTTCCTGCCTCGTTGGCTGCGATGCGCCCTTCGAAGGACACCTGGAGTCCGATCACGTCGCAGGGCATCGTGGTAGGCACGAGCGCCAGAGCCTCGGCCCGGGTGTAGTCCACCGACGTGCCATCGGGGCAGAAGAGGGTCACCGTCGTCGAGGACAGCACGGCCCCACCCGGATTCGAGATGGACGAGAAATTGGTGAGGACGAATCCATCGAACGGTCCGAACCGGCGCCCGGTCACGGAACCGGGCGCCGGATCGGTGATCACCATCCGGTCCACGCGCGCGGGGGTCGTGTTTCGCGTCGTCACGGTGACGCGGCTGTGGGGGAACGCGGCATCCGGAATGTCTGCGCTGGGCGGGACGGCCAGCGGACCTCCCTGCCAGTTCTTGTCGGTGGTGGTGGTTAGTGGCACGTCGACGATCACGACGTCGTCCGCGTCGACCGCAGCTATCGATGTGCCGGAGTCCGGGAAACCTTCGGCGCGCGCAGTGTTTCGAACGACCCCCTCATCGCCGGTATTGAAAGCGACGTCGCCGAGGACGGGGACGCCATCGGAACGCCGGGTGTCGCGCACCTGCCAGACCAGGGTCACGGGACGCTCGTTGGCGAACGATCGCGCGACGCCTGACCCGACGGGTGGGGCGTCGAGGTCGCCATCGGCGGCAGCCAGCCGATCAGGACTCTCGGCGAGCGTCAGGCGCACGCCCGTCGTGTTCGACCGCTCGCCGGTCGTGAGCGTCACACCGGGAAACTGTCCCACGCAGGCTTCCGGGCACGGGTCGTCGGTCGCTGCGACCCACGCTCCCCCGCGCCACAACTGCACGCTCGTCACCTGGTCGTACGCGATCAGCGGGTCGGTCTCCACCGTGATGGGCTGGATCTGCCGCAGGTCGAAGGCGTCGTACAGGCTCTGCGCGATCGGCGTCGTCGCGGGGGTCGCGACATCGGTGATCTCCAGGCGCTCGAACCCGGCGTAGCCGCCTGTCGACCAGCGGAGCGTCGAGGGGATCGTGTTGCCGGAGCGTGCGATCACCGACTTGACCCCGCCCGAACTGGAGGTGCCGAACTCCTTGTCGATGAGGTCGACCGCGGTAGGGTCCACCGGAATCAGCTCGATAGCGGGACACTCGTCCGAAGGCATCGACGAGGCGGCGGGCTGCACGCCCGTCGTCGAGGCCACCGCGCTCGACTGAGCGCAGTTCGGCACGAGCGTGGGGGCGTCGGAGTCGAAGGGCGGAGTGCCCGTGTCCCGGCCGTGGTCGCGAAGCTCGGCCGTGAAGTTGGGTGCCAGATCGGTGCCAGGCGGGAGGCCGCGAGAGTCGGGATCGGTGTAGTCGTATACGAACCTGATGCCGCCCGCGACCGCACGGACGCTGGTGGGTACGGGCTCCGCGTGGATGGTGGGCCCGGTGATTCCGGCAGTGAGCGTCCGCCACGTGCCGACGGAGGTGTCGTAGTACTCGATGGTGAGGGTCGATCCGCCCGGCACGGGGGTCTGGGCGATAGCGGTCAGATCGAATGCGTTCCACCACGGGTCGCCCGCGACGGGATCCACCGGATCCTGGAGGACGATGCGGTCCGCGTTGCCGGTGGATCCCGTGACGGTCGCAGGAGGATCGGGGCGCTCGGTGAGCCCGCCCTGTAGGGACACCGTCGCGATCTGGCCGGGGGCGGCGAGGATCCGGGACGGCCGGAGCGACTTGGCGATGTAGGTTTCGATCACCTCGTCGTACACGTACAGTCGATCGGCGGCGGACGCAGTCCCTTGAACTCCCTGGTTGCTTCCCGTCACCAGCGCCTCATTGGTGATGGTCGCCGGGAGGGCCATACTGTCTGCGAGGTCGCCATCGGTCAGCAGCTCGAACTCCACCGACGTCTCGCCGCCCGGCTGGATGGCACCATCGAAGATCACCTCGAACCACTCGACGCCCGACATCCCTGCCGTGGGTTCGCCAGGCACAGTGCCGTTGCCGAACGGCACCTCCTCGGCCCCTGCAGCCGTGTGATACACCACTCGTCCCGAGGTCGCGCCAGCCGGGTATGGGATACCCGTCCCGATTCCGGCGAACGCATAGGCGGCCGGCAACGTCCCGGAAGACGGCTCGCGGATCGCCAACGTCTCGATCGGCACCACGGAGCTGTTTCGCGCGTCGAGCGTCGCTGCCGTGCGTTGACCGGCGACGACCACATGCGGTTCGAACGCCTTGCCTGCGGTGACAGCGACCTCGTTCTGCCGAAGGGTGAAAGTGGCTTCCGCCGTCGCCGTCGCAGACGCGTCGCCCATCGTGACGCTCGAGGACACCGTGTTGGTGACGACGGTGCCGTCGGGCTCCGCAGCGGCGTCGGCGGTGACAGCGAGATCGAGCGGCACGACGCCCACCGCACCTGACGGGATAGACCCCCCGAAGGTCACCCGCGTCCCGCGCACCTCGGGTGCCGACACACCGCCGGGGAGAACGCCGCCCGGCGCGTCCATCCAGCCGCCGCCGACGAAGACCTCGTAGCGCGTGAGGCCCGGCGTGGCCCCGGCCGGTGCCGACACGGCGCCGAAGCCCGCGAAGCCCAGCCGCTCGAACGGGTTGGCGGCGGCTGTCGGATCGATCGGGTCTTGGAGGACGAGCTGGTCGACGGTCGCGTTCGAGGTGTTGGTCCCTCGGAGCTCAGCCGCCACGGCCGTCCCGGGAGTCGCCAGCGCGGTGGTAGGCGCGAGCACCTTATTCGCGGCGGCGCTCAGATCCAGCGGGATGTCCGGGGTGACGCTCACCTCGGCGTCGACATCGCTGAAGTTCACGCCCTCGATATCGGCGTTGTTGACGACCGGTACACCGGAGACGTCGTGCGACACGTCGTCCGGGAGTCGAACCTCGACCTCGACGATGGCGGTCGTTGCATCGAGGATGCCCGTGGTGTCGTCGCCGAGAGGGGTGGTCCACTCCACCGTGACGGTGTTGCCGACGATGACAGGTGTCGACGCCGTGTTGGCGCCGGCGCCGACTACCGCGCCGACGACCTCGAAGGGCGCCGGAACAGCATCGGTCAGCACGGCTCCTCGGCACCCGGCGTCGGTGATGGACGAGCAGCCGACGGTGAGCGTGTAGAGGAAGGTCCCGCCTGGCGTGATCGTCGTGACCGACGCGGTCTTCTCGAGGGAGGCGACCGCCGTCACGTCTGCCGGCGCGGGGTCGGGAAGCACCGGGGCCGCCGCAGCGGGTGAGGCGACGGTCGCAGCCACAAGTGCGAGCGCCATCACGGCGGCCAGGACGGTTCGACGGATCGGTGCGTGCAAGACTTTCCCCATTTCGACGCCCGCGCCGCCTTTCGGGTCGACCCCTTCGGCGCGGGTCTCCTTACTAGAGGCGAAACAGGGCCCATCGTTACGCGAAACGGGCGCACGCTCTTCCGGCGAGTGTTCGCGTCTACCGCACGTCGACGACGGCGGAGAGACCGCCGACGGATCTCATCCCTCGCGGGTCGTCTTCCGTCGGCGGCCCCTGGGCCGGCGGCGGAACGGCTAGGCCTCTTTCTCACCGCGGCGGCGTGACACCGCCAGCACGAGCACGCCGGCCCCCAGGAGCAGCGATGCCCAGCCCAGCTGGCGCGGGATGCCGTCGGCACCCGTCGCCGCCAAGGTGGAGTCGTACACCTCGAACTCGTCGCTCACGATGCCCGAGACGCTGCCCGTGACCTCGAGGGTGTGCGTGCCCAGGTCGACCCAGGTCGGGATGTACCACTCGAACTCGACCGTCCCGTTGGCGTCGGCGATCTGCGTCCCGAGGTCGATCGGGTCGGAGTACATCGTCGCCGACACCTCCTCGCCGGGCTGGAAGCCCCGCGCGATGGCGGACTGGACGGTGCCTCGTGCGATGCGGTCGATCTCGATGTCGAGTGTCAGCTCCGGCTCCGGCTGCGGCTCCGGCTCGGGGGCTGCGACGACCAGCGTCACCGGCGGTGACGCGTTGCCCGCGGCATCCATCGAGACCACGGTCAGGCTCGTGCCCGGCTCGAGCGGCGTCGCCGGCGTGCACGACCAGCTGCCGTCCGCCGCCACCTCGGCGGTGCACACGGGATTCCCGTCGGCGTCGGTGACGACCACGCTCCCACCGGGCGAACCGCCCGTTCCCGAGACGGTGGTGCCGTCGCTGGGTGCGACGCTCGGAGCCGCGGGTGCGGTCGTGTCGACCGTCAGCGTCACGCCGACACCCTCGCTCTCGATGCCGTCGACAGTCTGGACGACCGTGAGGGTCGTCGTGCCCTCGGGGAGCGGCGTGGTCGGCGTGCAGGTCCACGAACCGTCGGGCTGGACGGTCGTGCTGCACACCGGCGCGCCGGAGTCGTTTCGCACGGTGACGGTGGCGCCCGGCTGCCCCTCCCCCGCGAACGTCGGCGTGGGGTCGTTCGTCAGGTCACCGGGAGCAGGTGCCGTGACGGTCGGCTCCGCCGCCACCGGCAGCGCCTCGAAGGTCACCGCGGCGGTGGCCGCTCCGGGCACGCCGGCCACCGTGAACGAGACCTCGGCTGCGCCGGCCGACGTGGGTGCGGTCAGAGTCGCGGTGTAGGTGCCGTCGCCGTTGTCGGTCACGGCGCCCACGGTGCCTCCGCCCGACGCCAGCATTATCTGCACGGTCGCGCCGCCGGACGTGATGGGGCGGCCCGCCGCGTCGTTCACGGTGACGGTGACCACGGCCGTGCTCGAACCGTCTGCCGGGAGGGTATCCGGCGCCGCGGCGATGGTGGAAGTCGCCGCGGACGGGGGTCCGACGGTGTAGTCGACGGATGCCTCGTCGCTCGCGGCTGCCCCGTCGACGCTGAACCCGAAGATCTCGGTGCCGAGCGTCGCGGGCGAGACGACCGTCACCGACCAGGTGCCGTCCGGATTCTGCGTCGGGGTCCCCGACATCGTGCCGGCGGGGCCGGACACGTGCGAGATGGCCACCGCCGCCGCGCCTGCATAGAGGTTCCCGGAGGCGTCCCGCAGAGTCACGGTGAGTGTCGTCGACGAGACTCCGTCCGCGACGACCGATCCGGGAGAAGCGTCGATCGTCGAGGTCGACGCATCGGGCGCTCCGACCGCGTACTCGACCGCGGCGGTGCTGCCGCCGGCGACGGAGTCCACCGTGAAGCCGAAGTCCTCCGAGCCGACGGTCCTGGGCGCGGTCACCACGGCCGAGAACGTGCCGTCCGCGTTGTCCGTCACCGCCCCGATCGCACCGGCGGCGGTGCCGCCCGCCGACACGATCGTCACGGTGAGCGCCGAGTAGTCGGCGTCGCCGGCGCCGAGAGCCGACCCCGCGGCATCGCGCAACTGCACGGTGACCGTGGTCGTGGACACTCCGTCCGCGGTGATGGTCGGGGGCGCCGCGGTGATCGTGGAGGTGGCAGCGGACGGAGCGCCGATCGTGTAGTCGACCGTCGCCGTCGTCGTGCCGCTCGCCCCGTCGATCGTGAAGCCGACCTCACCCGAGCCGGGAGCGGACGGCGCCGTCACGGTCGCCGAATAGGTTCCGTCGCCGTTGTCGGTGGTCGCGCCGACCGTTCCCGTGCCGTTCACGAGGCTGATCACGACAGGCACTCCGGCCGAAGCTGTGAACGCGTTGCCGTTCGCGTCGCGCAGGACCACGGTCGCCGTGCTCGTCGCCGAGCCGTTCGCGGTGATGCTGCCCGGCGCGGCGGAGATGGTCGACTCCGACGGCGACGGAGCTCCGACGGTGTGACTCACGGTGGCCGTCGCGTCGGCGTTCGAGCCGTCGACGGTGAATCCCACCACCGTTCCGCCCACGAGGACCGGCGCTGTCAGGGTCGCCGTGTAGGTGCCGTCCCCGTTGTCGGTGGTCGCGCCGACCGTTCCGGCGGTGCCGCCGGGGTTGGTCACGACGATGACGACTGCGGCGGCGGAGTCGGTCACGACATTGCCCGCGGCATCCCTCAGCGTCACGGTCACGGTGCTCGTGGCCGCACCATCAGCGGTCGTCGTCACCGGGTCGGCCGTGATCAGCGACTGCGCGAGGCTCGGGGCGCCGGCCACGTAGTCGATCGTCGCCGTGGCGGTGCCTGCGGCACCGTTCACGGTGAACTCGAACTCGCCGGAGCCCACTGCCAGCGGTGCCGTGACGGTGGCCTGGTAGCGGCCGTCGCCGAGCGGCGTCACGCCGCCGACCGTGCCGGTTCCCGACCTCAGGCCGATCGTGACATCGTCGACGTCGCCGCCGATCAGGTTGCCGTTCGCGTCCCGCAGGGTCACGGTCACGGTGCTCGTCGATGCGCCGTCGGCGTCGATCGAGGTCGGCGACGCGGCGATCTCGGAGGTCGCGGCATCCGCGATGCCCGAGACGAAGTCGACTGCTGCGGTAGCGTCCGCCTGCTCTCCGTTCACCGTGAACGTCACGGTGGCCGTTCCGATCTCGGTCGGCGAGGTGAGGGTGATCGAGTAGGTTCCGTCGCCGTTGTCGGTCGCTCCTGCAGGGTCGAGGATCCCGGTGGAACCCGCCTCGAGCGCGAAGACGACGGAGTCGCCGCCGGTCGCGCGGAGGTTGCCGAATGCGTCACGGATCGTCACGACGATCTCGCTGGTGGTCGCGCCGTCCGCCTCGATCTGGGTGGGCGTGGCCTCGATGGTGGAGTGGTCGTTCGCCGAGGACGGTCCGGCGACGTAGGTCACCGACGCCGTCGCCGTGCCCGGGACGCCGCCGATCGTGAAGCCGAACTCACTGGTGCCCACCAGGGCGGGAGACGTGAAGGCGAGGGAGTACGTGCCGTCGCCGTTATCGACGATTCCGGCGGGATCGAGGACGGCCGTGCCGGAAGACTGGACGATGTCGACATCGGCTCCGCCGGTCGTGATCGGATTGCCGGCCGCGTCACGGAGTGTGACGGTCACGCTGCCGTCGCTGCCGCCGACGGTGAGCACCGACGGGGCGGCCACGATCGTCGACGTCGCCGCCGACGGTGCTCCCACCGTGTAGGACACCGTCGCCGTGTCGCCCGACGCGGCTCCGCCGACCGTGAACGAGAACGTGTCGACGCCGACCGTCATGGGAGCGACCACCGTCTGCCGGTACATGCCGTTCCCGACGTACATGGGCGAGCCGAGGAGGCTTCCCGGGGTGCCGGTGGACGCCGAGGCGGCGATGACGACGACCGCGGCGTCTGTCGTCACGGGGTTGCCGAACGCGTCCGCCAGGGACACCGTCAGCTCGCTCGTCGAGGCGCCGTCCGCCGTGATCTGGGTGGGCAGTGCGGCGATGGTGGACTGCGCGGCGGACGGTGCGCCGGCCACGAACTGCACGGACGACGGGCTGCCGCTGCCTACCGCGGACCCCGCCACCGTTGCCGTCACGGGGTAGTCGCTCGCGGCCGTGGTGCGCAGCTGCACCGTGCAGACGCCGGCGGCGTTGGTCGTGCAGCCGCCCGACGCCGTGAGTCCGGTGGCCGTGACCACGGGAGTGTGCCCGCCGACCGGGTTGCCCTTCGCATCGCGGACGGTGACCTGCGCGGTGTGGAAGGCAACGCCGTCCGCTGTGCGCGTCCCCGTCGATACGGTGAGCGAGCTCTGCGACGCGTCGGCGCCACCGGCGACGAAGCGCACGGTCGCACCGGACCCGCTGATCGGCTCGCCGTCGATCGCGGCGGTGAGCGCGAACGCGCCGGCCGTCGCACTGGTCAGCGCGACGTCGCACGTGCCCGCTGCGTCGGTCGTGCACGTGGCTGCGCCCGTGAGGGCGGCGGGAAGGCCGAAGTCCACGACGGCTCCCTGCAGCGGGTTGCCGAACCCGTCGACCACCGCGGCGGTGGCGACGTGGGTCGCTGTGCCGTCGGCCACGCGGTCGCCCGTCGTCACCGAGAGGGCGGATGCCGCGGCATCCGGTTCGCCCGCGACGAAGGCGAGCGGCGCGGGGCTGCCCGTAATGGGGGCCCCGGCCACCTGCGCGGTGAGGGAGTGCGATCCGGCGACCTCGGACGTGACCGTGATGGTCACGGTGCCGTCGGCACCCGAGGTGCCGCTCGTCGAGGAGAGGTCGAGCGCAGCCGGGCCGCCGAAGGTCACCGAGGCGCCCTGGACCGGGTTGCCGAAAGCGTCACGAGTGGTCGCGACGACGGTGTAGTCGGCGCCCACGACGATCGGGCCGGCCGGCGAGACGGCGAGCCCGGAGGCGGCCGCGGAGACCGGGCCGGCGACGAAGGTCACCGTGCGCGAGGTCCCGTCTCCGCCGACCGTGACGCCGCCCAGCGACGCCGAGACGATCACGGCTCCGGCCGCCGTCGAGGAGATGGCGGCCACAGCGTTGCCGCTGGCATCGGAGGTCGCTGTCGCAGGCGTCGCGACCGCGGATCCCGAGACCGTGAAGGTCACCGAGGCGCCCGCCACGGGATTCCCCTCGGGGTCGAGCACCCTCGCCGTCGCGGTGTGCGTGCCCACGCCCGCTACGCGCGTCCCCGTGGTGGTGGTGAGGGTGGAGTCACCCGCCGACGGCGGGCCGGCGATGAACGCGACGGACTTCGGATTGACGCCGTCGCCGCCGGTGAGGGTGCTGCCGAGCACCACGACCGTAAGGTTCTTCGTCCCGGCCTGCGTCGCCGTCACCGTCGCCTCGTAGACGCCCGGAGCCGCCGTCTCGGTGAAGCCGGAGACGGTGAACGGCCCCGGCTGTACGGCGATGCCGGCCTCGCCGCCCGAGACGGCGTTGTCACTCGCGTCGAGGAGGGTCACGGTGATCGTGTGCGCGTCGGCGCCATCGGCCGTGCGCGTTCCCGAGGTGACGGTGAAGAACGACGAGCCGGGGTCGGCGGCGCCGTTGACGAACTGGGCTGCCGCTGGGCTGCCCGTGAGCGCGCTGCCCGCGATCTGCGCCGTCACATCGAACGATCCGGCAGTCGACGACGTGACCGTCGTCGTGGCCAGCCCGTCGGCATCGGTGGTCGCCGAGGCCGAGCCGAGAACTGCCGGCGCGTCCACGGCGAAGTCGACCTGAACACCCGCCACAGGGTTGCCGAACTCATCGACCACGGTCGCGCGTGCGGTGACCGCCGCGGTTCCGTTCGCCTCCGCCGGGTTGCCCGTCACGGACAGAGCCGTGCCGGCGTTGCCGAGGTCGGCGGGACCCGCCTGGAAGACGGCGTCGACGGGGCTGCCGCCGATGTCGACGGCCGAGCCGGAGCCCGCGTCGACGATGGTCGCGGACACCGGGTGCGTGCCCGCGCGCTCGCTGGTCAGCACCACGGAGGCAACACCTGCGGCGTCGGTCGTGGCTGTAGTCTGCGCGAGGTCGGCGTCGCCCGAGGTGGCGAAGGTCACTTCCACGCCCTCGACGGGGTTGCCGCTCGCATCGAGGATCGTCGCGGTCACGTCGTACGCGCCGCTGCCCACCGTCTGCGGACCGCTGCTGATCGACAGCACCGAGTCCGCGGCGGAGGCGGACCCGGCGACGAAGTCCACGTCGGCCGGGCTGCCGGTCACGTCCTCGCCGCCCACCTGGGCGGTGACCGTCGCCGTGCCGATGTCGTCGGATGTGATCGTCACGCGGTAGGTGCCCGGCACGGTCTCTACGACCGCGCCCAGCACGCCCACTCCGCTGAGTGCGAACTCGACGGACGATGCCGCTCCGGTCAGCGCGTTCCCTGAGGCATCCCGCAGCTCGACCGTCGCCTCGTGCGCGGCCGCGCCGTCGGCGAGGCGGTCGCCGGCGGTCACCGTGAGGGAGGACGCGGCCGCGTCGGGCGCCCCCACGGAGAACACGACGTCGACCGGGCTGTTGCCCAGAGCGCCGTCGGCGACGGATGCCGCGACCGAGAAGGTGCCCGGGGCCAGGCCGCTCACCTGCACGACGCACTGGCCGGCGGCATCCGTGTCGCACGTCACTGCCGAGAACTCGACGCCCGCGCCCGAGAACGTCACCGTCTCGCCCGCGACGGGGTTGCCGAGCGAGTCCTCCAGCGTCGCACGCACGTCGTACGCGTCACCGGAGTTGGCGACGAGCGGCCCGGCAGTCAGCACGTCGAGGCGCGAGTCGTCGGCGGACGCCGGAAGCGGCGTGAACTCGAGAGCGACCGGGCTGTCGGCGATGTCGGCGCCCACGACGCGGGCGCTCACGTCCCACACGCCCGGGACGGAACTCGTCACCGTGATCGAGCAGGTGCCCGCCGGAGACGTCGTGCACGAGCTGACGGAGAGCTCGGCCTCAGCGTCCTGCGGGTCGAACGAGACGAGCGCGCCCTGGACGATCGTCCCGGCCGCGTTGCGGGCGGTCGCGGTCAGCGTGTACGCGGAGGCACCGTCGGCCACGACCTCGCCCGCAGTCGGGTCGGGGTCGACCGTGAGGGAGCTCGTGGTCGCATCCGGGACGTCGTCGTCGAGGACGTCGACGGAGATCGGCGGAAGGAGCAGCCCGTCGAAGTTGGGGTCGGCCGACGCGACGGCGAACGACAGCACGGTCGCGCGAGTGCCGTCCATCACGAGGTTGTCGACGGCGGTGATCGCCCCCTGCGCCGAGTCCGCGAGCGGTGCGATCACGACCGTGGCGGGGGTGGCCGCTGCGAGGGCAGGGGCGACCGTCGGCGTCACGACGATGTCGGCCGTTGCGGGCAGGCCGCTGCGGGTGACGGTGTACGGGGACGAGCCAGTGGGCTCAGCCACCGTCAGCGACGCGGGGGTCACTGACAGCGGCGAGACGTAGGCGACCGTGTTGTCGGTCGATGTCGACGCGGTCGACGGGTTGCCCGCGGGATCCTGCACGACGCCGGCGGGAAGCGTCAGGACGACGTCACCGCTCGCGTCGGCGCGCGCGACGATCTCGAACGACGACGGGCCGATTCGGGTGACGCCCGTGACGCGGGCGTTGGTGGCAGTGGAGCCGACGACCGCGAAATCGGCCGGGACCAGCTGGCCGTCGTCGATCGGCTCGGTGAAGGTCGCGACGAATCGCAGGTCACGGACCGACGTGGGATCCGCCTGCGCAGCCGCCTGCTCGAGCTGCACATCGGGCGCGCAGACGTCGATGAGGTCGACGGCGATCGAGCGCGAGTGCTGGGAGGTGCGGCCCCCCGAGTCGTACGTCTGGACGCGCAGCTTGCCGGCGCCCGGCGGCACGGGCACGTCGTCGAGGACGACGTCGGCGGTACCCGCCGGGATCGTCCGCGTACCCAGGAACAGGTCGGCGTCGACGCTCGTCGTCGGCGTCCAGTACACGTCGATCTCGCTCGTGCCAGTCGCCTCTGGCTGGGTGTTCGGATAGAAGATGTTCGCGGCCGGGTAGCGCAGGGTCAGGTCGACCAGGCAGTCGGTGGTGCTCACGGTCGTCGCCACGGGGTACCAGGTGTCGATGCCGGACCCGAGGGTCGCTCCGGGTCGGTTGTTGGCATAGTTCTCGTTGTAGAGAACGGTGTCCTGATACGTGCGGTTCTCACTCGCCGGCCCGTCGCCGCTGTTCGTCTTGGTGAAGATGTTGCGGCGGACCTCGATGAGCCCGGTGTAGTACAGCTGGATCATCGGCCAGCTCGAGATCGTCTCACCCGTGAAGGTGTTGTCGACGATCGCGAACGCCCCGCGGCGACCGTCGGTGATGGCCAGGTCGCCGTCCAGCGTGATCGCGTGTCCGTTGATCTTGTCGCCGACATCGAAGAGGTTGTCGCGGATGACGTTGTTGGCACCCGAGCTCGACGAGTAGTAGATGTACGCGACGAGGTTGTCGGTGAGGCCGTAGCGGCCTCCCACGAAGCTGTTGCCCTCGAAGACCGCGTCGTTGAGCACGAGGTCGTCCATGTTGAAGACCGACTTTCCCGTCCGCGAGCCGGCGAAGCGCGATCCCGTCACGACGAGATCGTTGAGGGTGGATGCTGCGCCGAAGAGCTTCTCGAGGCCGTCGTACGCATCGGCCGGGGTGTCTGCGATGTTGTCGAGAGTGATCCGGTCGAGCGTGAGGCCGTTGATCGTGGCACCGGCGGCGACCATCACGGCCGACTCGGACAGGCTCGCGAGGGTCACCTCACGGACGACGGTGCCGTCCGCCCCGCCGTTCAGGTAGAGGAATCGCTCCAGGTAGCTCGACGTGGTGTCGGCCGTACGGCCGTTCTCGATCGTGAGCCGGTCGGCGTTCGGGCCCGCGACGATCGCCGTCTCGCTGGCACTGATGCGCTGGAAGTTGCGGATCGTGACGTCGGGCGCATTCACGTAGAAGGCGGCTCCGGCGTCCCACACATCGTCGACGGGTGCGACGGCCAGGCGATTGCCCAGGTCGAGCGTGACAGGCGCCGAGATGACGTTCCACGCCGAGGCGTCGAGAGTGCCGGGGGACGTCAGGCTGGCCATGGGCAGCAGGGCGCCCGGGTTGAACGTCGCGAGCGGGGCGGGCGCGTCACCTTGGATGATGCGCCCCTGCCACACCGTCCCGGTGGACTGCACGCCCGCGGTGAGCGGATCGACGTCGGGCGCGACACCGATCGTGGTCGTCTCGGCCGGCGTCGCGTTGGCCTCCTGGATCGCCGCGCGGAGCGTACAGGTGTTCGACGAGGTCGCGCACACGCCGTTGCCGGGAACGGCGTCGTTCAGGATGCGGTAGTCGTCGATCAGGTACGTGTTGTCGGCGGCGGTGGCGGGCGCTGCGGGCGCGACGACGGCGATGCCCACAGCGACGAGCACCGTCGCGACCGCCATCGCGACGATACGCATCGCACGATGGCGGGGAGGCGAGGTTCGGTCGGCTGGGAGGGCACCGCCGCCCGCAGCCGCGAACCTGGGGAAAGTGCTGACGAGTCGCCTCATGGTGTTCCCTGCCCTCTCATCGCTGCGAAGCTGCGCAGCCCGGTGCCCGTGGGGGATCCGCTGTCGGCGCTGACGAGCGCCTGCGGGTGGTGCGGGTGGATCGAGCTCTCACTGCACGCGTCACTGCGCCCGTCGTCGCGTCCACGGACGCCACCGCACTCCGGTCGGTGAGGAGTGCGGCAGAGCCCTGCTGATGTGGAGCGGTCCGCATCCCCCCGGATTGCGGACCGCTCCGGCGCGCTGTAGCGCGCGGAGGCTCGCGGTGGGAGTGCGACCCTCCGATGAAGGTCACTGGGGCTGAGCTTCATGACCCTAAAGAGCGCGCGCCCCGAACTTCATTACGCGATCTCGGAGAACTTTTTCCCGATCGCTCAGAGCAGCGTGGCGAGCGGCACCGTGACGACCGCGCCGCGCACGTCGCCGCGGACGTACGTGAAGCTCACCGGCGCGTTCGCGACGAACTCCGCGATGGCCGGGACGAAGGTGAATCCGGTCGTTCCGGTCTCGTCGATGCTCTGCACGGCGACGATCCGCCCGTCGATCGCCAGCTCGACGCTCTCGCCTGCAACGCCGGCGACCACCACGTGCACGTTGAGGCTCGGCGTGGCGTCCCACCACCATTGCGAACTCGAGATGATCGGGGCGTCGATCGGGAGCTCGGGTGGATCCGTGGGCTCGGGGTCGACGGGCGGCTCGGGGTGCACCGGCTCCTCCGGCTCCTCCGGGTCGGTCGGCTCCGTCGGGTCGGAGGGCTCCGTCGGGTCGGAGGGCTCCGCCGGTTCGGAGGGCTCCGTCGGCGCCGGCTCCTCGGCGTGCGGCGGCGGCGGAGCCGAGCCTGGCCCGGGCACGGCCGGCGGCTGGGGGGCGGGCGGGGGGACCTGCTCGAGGGGCGGGACCGGCTCGGTCGGCGTCGCGTTGGGCGCGGGCTCCGGGGTCGCCGTGGGAACGGCGCCAGGCGTGACCGCCGGTGAGCCCGAGGATCGGTCGGAGTCTGCGTCGGGGCCGGATGAGGTGGCGCCGGAGGCGTCGAGCGATGTGGACGATGCCGAACTCACCGCGGCGATGATCGCGGCGCCGCCGACGCCCGCCCCTCCGACAGCGACCACCACCGCGACCGCGATCATGGCCGCGTGCGCCGTTCCGCCTGATGTGAGGGAGGCGAACACGCCGGCCGCACCCGCCACCCCGGCGACTCCCGCCGCGCCCGCGCCCTGGCCGTCGGGACGCCGCGGACGGCGGAACCTCGACGGGCGCGACGGAGCCGGTGACGGGGTGCTGTGGGCCGGGCCGGAGAAGGCGCCCTCGCCCGAAGCCATGGCCACGGATTCGGTCGCGGCGCCCTGCAGGTAGGACAGGTACCCTGTCGCGCCGACGCCGCCGAGCGCCAGTGGCAGCAGGACGAGAGCCAGCCGACTGCCGACCTGCTTCGCCTCTTCGAAGATGATCGCGCATCGGGCGCAGTCCAGGATGTGCGCTTCGACCTTCGCGGAGTCCCGCTTCGAGACGTTGCGACGCGAATACGCTCCGAGCCGCTCGACGGTCCAGCGGCACTCCTCGTTGTCATCGAGCGAGCGCAGGTGCGCCTGGATCCAGGCATCCCTCAGCCCGGCGCGCGCCCGGAAGGCGAGCTGCGCGACCGCGGAAGGCTTCATACCGAGGAGCGGTGCCATGTCGGCCGGCTTCAGCTGCTCGATCTCGGAGTACCAGAGCACCTCCTGCCACCGGGTGGGCAGCGAGCGGAACGCGCGGACCGTGAAGCTGCCGTCGAGCGCCTCGTCGGTCATCGCCTTGTCGACCTGCGGCTCGGCGACGAGGTCGAGCTCTTCGAAGGCCACCTCGCGGCGAGCCTTGCCCCACCCGGCGGCCGTATTGCGGATCGACGTGAGCAGGTAGGCACGGAACCCGAGGGTCGGGCCGCCTCCGCGCTGGATGGCCTCGTAGATGCGGGTGAACGATTCCTGCACGAGATCGTCGGCATCGAAGGTGCTCGTGACCGACCGCGCGGCGGCGAGACCCGCACGGTGGTGGCGACGCCACAGCTCGGCGAACGCCGCCTGATCGCCGCGTCGTGTCGCGTCGACGAGATCGGCGTCGGAGACTCTGACGGTCTCCGCGCCGGGTTCGGTGGTCGGGTCTGTCACAGCGATCCGTCGTTGCGCTGGGGAGACGCGAGGGTCATGGCGTGGCCTGTCGGAAGAGGGCGTGCGGAAGGTTCGGAAGAAGGACTCCGTCGTGGGCGATTCGTTACGCGAAACCGGCGACGGGTTCCGGCGGACGCTGCTGGCAAGCCGATCACCGAGAAGCCGTTCCGGCGAATCGCGTAACAGAAGCGCCGTCGCCGTCTCTCTTCAGGCGGAAGCGCATCCCCAGAGCACTTCCGCGATGTCCAACTCCCCAAGAGGACATCTGTGCGCTTCGACGCACCGGGCGGTCCGTGAGCCGAGGGCTCCGGACCGCCCCCTTCCCGAACCCCCGCGAGCGGGCGGTCATCGATGCGCGCACGCCGTCGTCCGCAGAGTTGCCGATCCGAACACCCCCGCACCCGACCGACAGGAGAGCCACGTGACCGTCATTCCGCTCGCCGTCGACGATCTTCGCGACCTCCCCTCGCCGGTCGAGGGGCTCTCGGAGGCACTGAGCCGTCTTCCGTGGGAGCGGGTGCGACGGCTCGAGATCTCGCCGTCAGGGCCGCGCACCGCCGCGATCCTGACCATCGGGCCGGCCGTCGCGCGACCCGCTCTGCTGGCGGTGGAGGCGGCATCCCTCACGTGCCGATTCCTGCTGCGCCCCGTCCCCCGCCGCACGACCGCCTGCTGCTGGTCGGGAATGGACCGTGCGCTGCCGCAGGACGCCTGCTGGACCTTCGCACAGGCCGCGGAGGCCGTATGGAGCTGGGTGGATTCCGGGGTCGTCAGCTCTGCCGATCCGATGCTCCGGGACGCCCACCTTTCACCGGTCGTCGCCGACATGGCGGAGTCGGCCACGATGCGCGATCGCATCTTCGACGCGATCGACCGCGACCGTCTTCCCCGCGGCGCTCGTCTCGACTCCGCGCCGGATCTGCACCGGTTGCTGCGGGGCGCGGTCGACGCGGCGGGAGCGACGCGGATCCCGCTGGACGACGTCGTGCGACGAGTAGCCCCCACGGGCCGTCTCGCTCCGACAGCGCACGAGTTCGCACGGATCGTCGAGACCGCGCACGCCGAGGCGCACCCAGAGCGGGACCACACGCACAGAAGCGTGGGCGTGCTCGGCGCTGTCGCCCGGGCGATCGACCTGATCGGCATCCCGCCCGGTCACGCCGGGGTCGCGCTGGCGCTCTTCCGCTACCTCGACTGCGAGCTCGCGAGCGCCGCCCCGCGTGGGAGCGGGCGGTGATCCGTACCCGGCCGGCGGCGGCCGGGACTCAGACGCAGCCCTGCGCGGACAGGGCGTCGTACACGGCGCGAGGGGGCCAGCCGTAGACCAGCACGCCGACGTCGAAGCCCCAGGCGTAGCCCGCGATCGCCTGCGCCACCTGCTCGCCGTCCAGCCCTGCGAGATCGCACCGGGCCCACGCGTAGAGATGCGCGGCCTCGTGCGCGACGAGCGCTCGCACATCCGACCGAGGCCAGGCGTCCACGGCGGCCTGCGAAATGGTCAGGGTGCCCCCCTCGCGCACCACCGCTGAGATCCCACCCCCGCCCAGGACGACGGTCACCGTCCTGCCGCTGAGGCTGCGGACGAGCGCGGCGATCTCGGCGGTCCTGTCGATCCGGGGCGCGGCGAGTGGCGCGGGTGACCCGGTTGCCGCGGTGGGCGGACTGGGGCTGCGCGCGTCGCGCGCTGCCGCGTCCGCCTGCTGCCGGGCGGCGCGCGCCGCCCGCTCGGCGGCCTCCCGGGCCCTGCGCTCGGCCTCCGCCTTGAGGCGGGCCTGCTCGGCATCCCATCGGCCGACGATCTCGGCAGCCTCCTCGGGAACGGCGGCCACCTGGGCGAGCAGCCACGGCGAGACGGGGTCGAGCGACGCTGGCACGCTCCGTGCGGCGGCGTAGGCCCGCTCGACCGGGTCCGCTATGGCCCGCACGATCCGCGGCGTGCGCATCGCGGCGTTGCGCATCGCGACGGCGTCCATCAGGTCGCGCGCCATCTCGACGTGCGCCAGAACCACGATGGCCGCCAATCGCTCCCGCGCCGGTTCGTCGTCGGGAAGGACCCTCCCCTCGGTCGACGCCACCGCCGCGCGCGCAGCCTCCAGTGCGCTGTCGTGCGCGTGCACCGCCGCGCCGGCCGCCGTCGCTGCCCGATCGAACCGGGCGGACATGTCGGCGACCGCCGAGGCCGCAGCGGCCTCTGCCGCTCGGGCGACGACCCGCTGGCGGGCCGAGACCTCGCTTCCCACCGACACCACCGCGGTCGCGACGATCGCCATCGCCACAAGGGGTCTCCAGTACCACGTTGTCATCACCGACTCCGATGTCGCGGGCCGCGCCGGCCATGCGGCCGGCCGCGGTTGGGGCATCGTACTCACGCTTCGCGAATCCGCACCACGCACGATGTCGGTGATCGTCGATGCGAGAACTTCTCTCTCTTTCCGCGTAACGGACAGCGGCGTCCGATATCTCAATCTCCAGAGCATCAGCAAGCCGCCCAGCAGCGGCCATCCGACTCAGACCCGAAGACGCGCTGGTGCCGAGCCGCTGACGCGCATCCGCGCTGACGCGCGCCCTCGAAAGGAACCTCCATGAAACGCGCCCGAATTCGCGATGCCCGTCGCCGCCCGATGGCGATGACCGTCCCGGCCGCCGTGATCGTGCTGCTCGTCACCGCCGCTCCGGTCCAGGCGGCGTCCGCCGCTGAGTACACGTACCCGTCGGCGATCGATCCGTCGTCGATCACGCTGTCGACGACGGACGGCGACAGCACTGTGATCAAGGGCGACAAGCTCCGCGTCGATGCCGCGTGGTCCGTGCCGGATGGCGCCCGCGCGGGCGATACCTTCGGCATGACACTGCCCGCCGAGCTCGAGGCGTACGCGGGCACGATCACGCTCCCCGCTGCCGACGATCCGAGCCTGACCGCGGCGACCTGCACCGTCGCGGGCTCCCCATCGGTGCTCACCTGCACCCTGACCGACTACGTGAACGGCCGGACGTCGGTCGGCGGCGTGTTCTGGTTCACCGCATCGGCGCAGAAGACGACGACCGCCAGCGCCGTCGCGTTCGCGGTGGCCGGCGATGAGGTGCTCGTCGAGGTTCCGGGCGGGGGCATCGGCGCAGTGGTCGACAAGCCGACTCCGGTCAACCAGAAGCCCTCGAAGGGTGCCTACCAGACGCGGGCGGGGAACCTCTGCTGGCAGGTGCTCTTCGGCGGCTCGCACATCGCAGGACTCGACGAGGTCGTCGTGCACGATGTGATCGCCGCCCCCGATCAGGCGTTGGCGGAGCACCACAACACCGACGGCAAGATCCGGGTGAAGTACCGCACGCCCGAGTCGATCTACTGGACGAGCATGCCCTTCACGGGCGGCTGGAACAGCACCGGCACCGAATTCACGATCACGATCGCCGGACCCTTCGATCCCTCGTACGGCTACATGGTCTCGTACGACACGACACCGAGCGACGCGACGACGGGAACGCGCTACCGGAACTCCGCCGACGTCAGCGGGATCCGGCTCACCTCGACATACAAGTACACGGTTGCCGGTGGCGGGAACGGCAGCGGCACGGTTCCGCCCACCCCCGCACCCGACGCCGGAGCCCCCGCCGCGCCGGCCCCCGACATGACCACGCCCATCGCACCGACCCCCGAGCCGGATGCTCCGGAGGTGCCCGCGGAGTCCGCGCCGAGCTCGCCCGAGGCCGACGCGCCGGAGATCCCCGAGGGCGGCGCGATCGCGCCCGAGCCAGGCGAGGATCAGGCGGATGCCGCTCCCGATGCCGGCCCGCAGCCCGAGCGCGTCGGCCACGGCGCGGTGCGCACGCCGGCGGGCGAGGCCACAGAGCGGGTGGGCCATGCGACCACGCTCGCCGAGACGGGCGGCGGTGTCGCATGGACGATCCCTGCCGCGGGCGGCCTGGTTCTGCTGCTCGGAATCGCGGCGGTCGCGAGCGTTCGCCGACGCGCATAGCCGCACACGCGGTGCGCCGCTTCGCAAGAATCGTGTGAGACGCAACACGGTTCCCCTCCGCTAGCGTGAGCGCCGATACGCATCCCTGTCGTCAGGGATGCGTATCGGCCGCTTTCCGCGCGGCCTCGGCCTCGGGAGGGAACCACATGCACAGAATCATCCGCGCGTCAGGTGTCTTCGGACTGACTGCCGGGCTGGTCGTCGGAGGTGTCGGGGCGGCCTACGCAGCCGAGCGCGGCGTCGAGGTCACCGCCCCCGCATACGGTGACGTGAAGGCGCGGGCAGCCGCCGAATTGCGGAGCTTCCCACACAGCGATCTGACTCCCACAGGCGTCTGGGCAGAAGAGGGGGATGTGTTCGACGTCGAACTCACCGCCGGCGAAGCCGGGAAAGTCGAGCTCGCCTTCGGTCTCTACGGTGCATACAACGACCTGTACGACGGAGCGAAGAACGGCGCGCTGCAGCGCGTCCCACTGTCCGTGGGCAGCGCGCGCGTGACGGCGCCCATGACGGGCCCGGTGTACCTCGTCAACAAGTCTTCGTCGACGAACGCCTTGGCGACGCTCGACACCGAGGCCGATCTGCCTACCTTCACCCTCGGCGAGACCGACATCCACGAGTGGACGACCAAGACCAGCGGACTGGCGGCGGAGCGATTCGTCGAGCTCGTCAGCGACAAGACGCTCACCACCATTCGATGGAGCACGTACGTCGACGCACTCGGCGCGGCGGGATCGCCCACGCTCTACCTCGAGCAGATCGACGCGGCAGTGGAGGGCACCGAGGAGGTCTACGGGTTCGAACGAGGCTCCACCGGGGCCTCGTCGAAGAGCGGCCATCTCCTGCACATGACGACCCCGGACACCTACGACAGTCCCACTGCGCTCGCAGCGGCGACCGAGTACCGCATGATCTTCCCCGTCAGCACCCAGGGCGCGCGAAAGCTCCTGCGCTACAGCGACCGGTGGATGACCGATCACGAGATCGGGCACACGTACCAGAGCCCGTGGCTCAGATGGGACGACGTCACCGCACCTCGCGGCGCCAATCTCAATGGCGAGGTGACAGTGAACATCAGCGCTTCGTTCCTGCGGGAGCGAGCAGGCAACCCACCGCGCCTGCTCAACAGTGCGGACGTCGCCAAGTTCTTCGCCCGCCCAGTGGACGAGCGGAGCTACTTCACGACAGAGGCCGACTTCCCTGGCGAGGGGGAGCTCAACGACAACTTCACGCGTCTGGCGATGTGGGAGCAACTCCGCTCGGCGTTCGGGCCGGGGTTCTATCCCCGCCTGTTCCAAGAGCTGCGCGTCGAACAGGCACTGGGCACCCCGGCGCCCACACGGATCACCTCGGTCGACCTCTTCGCCCGGACGGCGGGGAAGGTCGCCGAGCGCGACCTGACGCAGTTCTTCCGAGAGTGGGGCATCCCGCTCACGCAGGAGACGCGTGATGAGCTCGCGCAGCATCCGGCGCTGGCGACCGAGATCTGGCGCTCGTTCACCGACGCGCTCCCCGCTCGTCACGATCACGATGTGGCGCCGTACGTGGTTCCCGCAGCCGACGTCGTTCCCGGCGGGACAGTTGCCGTCCCGCTCCACCAGGAGAACCTGACCGCCGAGCAGGTGGACCCGCTCCTCGTGTCAGACCCGAACGCCGCAGGCGGGCCCGCGCGCTTCGAATCGGGCCGCGTGACCACGAAGCTCAGCACCACGGGAGTGTCCGCCTCGCCGGCGAAGGTGGCGGTCGTGAACGACACCGGCACGCGGGACGTGGTCAGCCTCGCGACCTCCGCACACCACGGGCACAGCCTGATCGCCCGTGGAATCGCGTACTCGGATGGCACGCGTCGTCTCGTCCTCTCGCTCACGATCGATCCCGACAATCCCGGCTACTACCGGGCACAGGGCGGCGCGTGGCAGGCAGACAGGAATTTCAAGGAGGAGTTCCTGCGGCTGGAGTTCCTCGACCACGAAGGATTCGCGGTGCAGAGCCACTCGATCCGCGGCACCGATTACTCCGACCAGTTGGCGAATGCGCTGGACGGCGCGGAGTACATCGAGGGCGGGTACGTGAGGGTCTACCACGCCAACGCCTCCTCGGCACTGCGCGTCTACGCCGATGGCATCCCCTACCCCGCGAACGCGGAGAATGACACGGACGCCCTCTTCAGGATCGTCGACGGGACGTTCGTGCAGGTCGACGAGGTCGAGCCGGTGACGGAGACCCGATCGTGGGACGAAGTCGAGTCGTGGACCGGCGATTGACCGCATGATCCGAAGCGGCGCGCAGCACATCCGGGGCTGCGCGCCGCTTCACTGTGTGCCTGCCGGCGACCGGGCGGCATCAGACGATGCGTGATCCCATCGACCACACTCCGGTCACGATCAGGTCGTCCGTCAGCAGTACCGCATCGGCCGCGAAGCCCACCTCGAACCGCCCGAGGTCGCCCGCGCGCCCGATGGCTCGAGCGGGCGTCGACGTGACCGCCGTAACGGCGCTCTCGATCGCGATGCCGCAGTCCATGACCGCCCGCCGGAGCGCGAGGTCCTGGGTGAGCGTGGACCCCGCGATGGAGCTGCCGTCGGCGAGCCGCGCGACCCCGTCCGACACGACCACGTCGACGGATCCGAGCACGTAGGTTCCATCGGCGCCTCCCGCCGCGGCCATGGCGTCGGTCACCAGGGCGACCCTCTCGGGTGCCAGATCGAAGGCCAGACGGACGATGTCGGGATGCACGTGCACGCCGTCGTTGATGACCTCCAGCGTGACACCCGCCGACCGCACGGCGGCGAGGACAGGACCGGGCGCGCGATGGTGGATGCCGCGCATTCCGTTGAAGGCATGTGTCAGCATCGACGCCCCCGCGACGAACGCAGCGGACGCGACGACGTCGTCGGCCGACGTGTGTCCGAGGGCGACGGCGATGCCGCTGTCGGCGAAGCGGTGGACCGCTGCCAGCGCGCCGGTGAGCTCTGGTGCGAGCGTGATCTGTCTCAGTGCACCGGCTCCGGCTTGGATCAGTCGGTCGACGTCGGCCAGGTCGATTCCGCGCAGCTGCGCGGGATCGTGGGCGCCGCGGAAGGGACACCGTGTGGGAGGAGCGGATCGTCGACGGCGTGCCGCTCATCACCGTCGGCGTCGAGTTCTACGACTACGTCGCGAAGACCGGGAACGCCCCGTTCGCTGAGTTCACAGCGGCCCAGCTGGACTGGCTCGAGAGCCGGCTCGACTACTGGTCGGCGCAGGACAAGCCGGTCCTGCTTTTCAGCCACCACCTGTTCGCGAACTCCGTTTCGGGCAGCTACACGACGTTCTACAAGAACGATTTCGGTGCTTCTCGCGACGCCTTCGAGCAGCTCCTGCTGAAGCATCCGAACGTGATCACGTTCGTCTCGCACACGCACTGGCGACTCGACCTGCAGGACTGGGCCGTGAACTACCGCGGCAGCGCCGCCAACGCCGCCAGCGTGCGCGGCATCCCGATGGTCAACACGGGGGCGCTCGCGAACGTGTACGGCCCGTCCGGCGACTACAGCGAGACCAACATCACGAGCGCGAGCGCGACCGGCCTTCGTGTGAAGGTATACGGCAATCAGGTCGTCGTCGAGAGCTGGGACTTTCTCACCGAGACGAGGATCAGCCAGGTCGCGTTTCCCGTCCCCCAAGGCTGAGGCGACGCGAGAGGAGCGGCCCCGCCCACGGTGCACAGTAGGCGGGGCCGCTGTCTGCGTATCCCCCGGGGCGCAGACCGTCACTCGTTGCCGAACAGGGTGACGGGGAGTCGCGGGACTCCCTGCCCTCCAGATCGCTCGAGACCGATCGCATTACGCGAAAGGCGACCCCGATCCAGGATCTCTCATCCACCCGCCGTCAGCGGCGAAAGGCGCTCGCTGCCTGCAGGAGCAGGCGCGCTCCGAAGCCTGTGGCGCCTGCGGACCTCCACGAGTCGTCGTTCTCGGTCTGCATGGTGCCGGCGATGTCCAGGTGCGCCCAGGGCGTTTCGCCGACGAAATGCGATAGGAACAGTGCGGCGGTCGTGGCGCCCGCGTACTTGCCTCCGAGATTGGAGATGTCTGCGACCGCCGAGTCCAACTGGGCCCGGTATTTCTGCTCGAGCGGAAGCTCCCAGACCGGCTCGTCGGTGAGGGCGGATGCCTCCTTCACTAGGCGCACGGTGGTCTCGTCGTTGCCGAAGAGCGCTGCCGTCGACGGGCCGAGCGCCATCAGCGCGGCGCCGGTGAGCGTGGCGATGTCGATGATCGCATCCACTTTCTCTTCGTTGGCGAGGACGATGGCATCCATCATGACGAGGCGACCTTCAGCGTCGGTGTTCTTGACCTCAACGGTTGTGCCGCCGCGGGCGACCAGCACGTCGCCGAGCTTGTAGGAGGTGCCGGAAGGCATGTTGTCGGTGCACATCAGCCAGCCGGTCACGTTCGCGGTGACCTCCGCGTCGCGCAGGGCTGTAAATGCTCCTAGTACGGCGGCGGCCCCGCCCATGTCCATCTTCATGAGCAGATGCATCGGGTCGGATGGCTTGAGGCTGATGCCGCCAGAGTCGTACATGATGCCCTTGCCGATCAGACCGAGATGGGCTGACGGAGCTCCCTGAGGCTGGTATGTGAGCTTCACCATCCGTGGCTCTTCGGCCGAGCCCTGGTTGACGCCCAAAAGGCCGCCGCACCCGAGCTCGATGAGCGCCTTCCTATCGAAGACCTCCACGTCGAACCCGAACCGCGGTCCGAGCCGGTCGGCGATGTTAGCGATATCGGTCGCGGTGAGGTGCCCCGGAGGTGTGTTGGCCAGGTCCCGCGCGATGACCGCCGCTCGGGCAGACACGAGGCCCGCAGCGGCTCCTTTCGCGATATGCGCGTCGAGGGCACGAGTGAGCCCGAGCGAGAGGGTGCGCAGCGGTACGTCCTTGCGCTCGGACTTGAGCGGCGTGTACCGGTACCGCGCGAGAACCGCGCCCTCGGTGAGAGCCTGGGAAGCCCCCGCGGGATCGGCGAACTCGTGGTCGATGACGAGTTCGACGTGTTCCCGACGCGATGTTGCGCGAGAGAACGATGCAGCGAGGTCCCGGAGGCCGGTCGCGTCCAGGTCGGCGCGCTTGCCGGCACCGACGGCGACGAGGTCGGGCCCCGACGGCCTGGGGACAACCAGGGTCTTGCCGACCTTGGGGTCGAAGCCGGCTCGCGTGAGCGCCTCGCGTGACAGCTCCAACTGGCCGGGAACGTCGCCGTCCTCGAACACCGCTAACCCGAGCGCCTCGGCTCCTCCATCTGGCGTCGAGATGACCCTCACCCCTTCCAGGAAGTCGAGGCCAGGCAGTGCGGGGAAGTCCGCGGGGATGAGCTTTGCGGGGTTGCGGGTCATCGGGCCCTCTTCTCAGGTGTCGGTGCGGACTCGTCCTGCATGGTGGGATTCAGCGGCAGCGTCTCGTCGATCGCGTCGTTGTCGTCGGGTTCGACGCGTTCGGGCAGCTCGCCGGCGATACGCCCGGGCATGCGCGTCGCGGGAACGATCGCCAGCAGCGCCAATGCCGCCAAGCCCAGCAGAGAGACCTTGAGGGCGTGAAGCCGCGCCTCCTCGTTGATGACGAGGGCCGCGGCTGCTTCGGCCGATGTGGCGCTCGTCGACTCGAGGAACGCTTCCACCTGACTGTTGGTCAGGAAGTCGGCGTTGTCGAAGTTCACTTCGCTGATCAGCTGCGACGAGATCTCAGGGTGCTCCTCGGCTGAAGTCTGAAGGGTGATGGCCAGCATGCCCACGGCGAACGCACTCACCACGGCGATGCCTATCGAGCCGGAGAGGTTGTGGACCAAGCCGCGCCAAGCCCCGACGTCGCCAGCAAGCTCCTTCGGCGCGGAGGAGAGGAGCGTGGTGAAGACGAGCGCGACGATCGCCCCTTGGCCGAGCCCCAAGAGCACGAGCCCCAGCACGATGAAGGACTGCCCCCAGTCGGCACGGATCGTGAACGCGATGAGGGTGAGCGCCGCCGCGACCACGACGAACCCGACAGACCCGAGCACTCGCGGGGTGGCGTACTTGTACAGGTACGCAACGAACGTGGAGGCAAGGAAGATGGAAATGGTGTACGGGATGATGGAGAACGACGTCTGAATGCCCGACAATCCCTGCACGACCTGCATGTAGAGCGGAATCAGAAAGTTCGCAGCGGTGCCGACGAACAGCATGATCGCCATGCAGGCCGTGATGGCGAGCTCGCTGCGGGTTGCGAGCACCCGCAGGTCGAAGATGCGCGGACGATGGTTCCGCTGACGCGTGGAGACCCACACGAAGAACACCTGACCGACGATGAGCCCCGCGACGACGAGCAGCGGCGCGGGCGACACACCGAGGATGCTGAACGGCGCCTGCTCGGAGGCGAGCCAGATGCCCCAGGAGTTGAGGCCTGAGAATCCGAAGCTCAGCAGGACGATGGCCGCTGCGGCCAGGAGGGCACCGGTCCAGTCGATGGAGAGGTTCTTCTGGGCGGGGACCTTGCGGATCCCGAAGCTCAGCAGAAGGTTCACCGCCCCCAGCGCCACCATAAGAGCGAAGGACCACCGCCAGCCGATCGTCTCGGCGAACCAGCCGGCGATGACAAGCGCCAGCACGCCAGCCAACGGGATGGCGGCTGCCAGAAGCCCGATCGCCTTGGCTTGGCGGTCACCGTGATAGTTCGTGGCGATGAACACTGTCAGCGCTGGCGCGATGAGAGCGATGACAGCGCCGGATGACGCTTGGGCGATGAAGAGCATGGCCGGGCTGAGGCTCAGTGCGACACCTGCCATCGCCGCCGCGTGGATTGCCACGGCGATCTGGAACACTCCGCGCGTGCCGAACCGCGAGCCGAGCTTCGCGCCGAGCAGGATGAATGCCGCCATCGCGAATGTCCCCGCCGTGATAGCGGTGCCCACAGAGGTGGCCGGCGTGTCCAAGTCCGTTGTGATGCCCGCCATGGAGACGGTCAGCGCATTCACGGCGAACGATGCCTGGATCTGCGTGAGCACGACCACGATAAGGGGCAGCCACGACGCGCGCGTGGTCTCGCCGGCGAGGGATTGCCTTGACATTGAAATGCCTTTCACAATCAAGATGATGCAATAACGCTCATTGTCTTACAGTGATGCCCGTGGACCCCGTCGTCGCAACGCTGCTGATCCTGATGTTGGCCATCGCTGGCTTCGTGTCGAACCGGATCCCTCTGGGAATCGTCGCCATCGGGGTGTCCCTCGCGCTCTACTTCACAGGCGTGCTCACACTCCCCCAGGCGCTCGCCGGCTTCGGCGACCCGACCGTGCTCTTCATCGCCGCGCTCTTCATCGTGAGCGAATCGCTGGACGCGTCCGGTGTCACGGCGTGGGCGGGACAGAAGGTCATCGGCAAAGCCGGCAGCCGCCGAGACGTCCTCACGGTGGTGATTTGCCTCCTCGTGGCGGCCACGACCGCACTCATCAGTGTCAACGGCGCCGTCGCCGCCCTCCTGCCCCTGGTGGTCGTCGTCGCCGCGCGCGCGGGACTCCCCTCGTCGCTGTTGCTCATGCCGCTCGCATTCGCCGCCCACGCCGGCTCACTGCTGCTGCTGACGGGCACGCCCGTGAACATCATCGTGTCGGAATTCGCGGCCGACAACGGCGGCAGGGCGTTCGGCTTCTTCGAGTTCGCCGTCGTCGGCGTGCCGCTGCTGGCGGGAACCGTCATCGTGGTCCTCCTCTTCGGCAGGTCACTGCTCCCTAGGCGCACGGGTGCGATGATGCCCGTCGACCTTGCACGGCACGCCCGGCTCCTTCGCACGCAATACGCGCTGACCTTGGACACCGGAGTGCTGCTCGGTCCCGTCAACGGGGTCACCGAGGTGGTCATTGCGCCCCGCTCGCCGCTGATCGGCAAGCGGTTGTGCCCGGGCATGACGACGCCCAGCGGAGACCTGGTCGTACTCGCGGCCCGTAGAGGCGACGACCAGCTGCGGGGCCAGGAGTTCACGTTGCAGGCCGGCGATTCCCTCCTTCTCCAGGGCACCTGGGAGGACCTCTCCCGGCACACCGACTCCCCGGACGTGCTCGTCGTGGACGAGCCTGAGCGCATCCGGCGCTCCGTGCCTCTGGGCCGTGGCGCCAAGCGGTCCCTCATCATCCTCGCCGCGATGGTCCTCCTCCTCGCCACTGGAGCCGTTCCTCCTGCCGTCGCGGCGCTTCTTGCGGCATGCGCGCTCGTGCTGTCCCGCGCGGTCGGCGTGACGCAGGCTTATCACGCCATCTCCTGGACGACCGTCGTCCTCGTGGCTGGCATGATTCCGCTGTCCACCGCTTTCATCGAGACGGGCACCGCCGACCTCGTAGCCGGGTGGGTGCTGACCCTGGTGGGTGCTGCCGGCCCTCACGCGGCGCTCCTTGCCACGTGCGTCCTGACACTCGTCCTCGGCCAGCTCATCAGCAATACCGCGACGGTATTGATCGTCGCACCCGTCGCGGTCGCCATCGCCAGCACGCTCGGGCTGTCGGTTCAGCCATTCATGATGGCACTCACCGTCGTAGGAGCCGCATCGTTCCTCACGCCTGTTGCCACCCCGGCGAACCTCATGGTGATGGAGCCAGGCGGGTACAAATTCGGCGACTACTGGAGGCTCGGACTGCCACTCGCCATCCTCTTCGTGCTCGTCGCCGTGTTCCTCGTCCCGCTCGTCTGGCCTTTCGGGTGAACAACGGTGGCGCGCGCAGATGAAGTCCGAGCGCTCCGCGTCTCGCTGTGGCTCAACGCCGCGCTGTCCGTCATCGCCCTCGCGCTGGGGATCGTGCTGAGTGTCCGCGTCCGTTTGTCCACTGTGTAACGAATTCGTAA
>NZ_JSYE01000061.1:0-231 GCF_054824025.1 Microbacterium sp. HJ5 | reverse complement strand
CGAACGGGTCATGACCGACAACCACTTCAGCTACCGGCTCTCCGCTGACGTCCGCGACGCGATCGCCAACCTGCACGCCAAACACGTCCTCATCCGCCCTCACTGCCCCTGGCAGAACGGCAAGGTCGAACGACTCAACCGTACCCTGCAGACCGAATGGGCCTACCGGCAGGTCTTCACCTCAAACGCCGAGCGCGCCGCAGCACTTGCACCCTGGCTCGAGCACTACAA
>NZ_JSYE01000013.1:0-296833 GCF_054824025.1 Microbacterium sp. HJ5 | reverse complement strand
TCGGCGGACGCATCCGCAAGGAGGACGTGCTCAAGGCCGCCGAGGCAGCCTCGGCGCCGGCTCCCGCCGCCGCAGCCGCTCCGGCCGCCGCGCCGCTCGAGGTCTCGCCGCTGCGCGGGACCACTCAGCCGATGTCGCGCCTGCGCAAGGTGCTCGCCGAGCGCGCCGTCGCCTCGATGCAGTCGACCGCGCAGCTCACGACCGTGGTCGAGGTGGACGTGACCAAGCTCTCGGGCTTCCGCGACAAGGTCAAGGGAGAGTTCCAGTCCAAGACGGGCGACAAGCTGTCGTTCCTGCCGTTCTTCGCCCTGGCCGCCGCCGAGGCCCTGCAGGCGTACCCCGTGATCAACTCCACGGTGGACGGCACCGACATCGTCTACCCGCCGACCGAGAACCTGTCGATCGCGGTCGACACCGAGCGCGGCCTGCTCACCCCGGTGCTGCGCGACGCAGCGAGCAAGAACCTCGCGCAGATCGCGCACGAGATCGCCGACCTCGCCGCGCGCACGCGTGACAACAAACTCAAGCCCGACGAGCTCGCGGGCGGCACCTTCACGCTGACGAACACCGGTTCGCGCGGCGCGCTGTTCGATACGCCGGTCGTGTTCCTGCCGCAGTCGGCCATCCTCGGCACCGGCGTCGTCGTCAAGCGCCCGGGTGTCGTGACGGTGGACGGGAAGGACGCGATCTCGGTCCGCTCCTACGTGTACCTCGCGCTGTCGTACGACCACCGCGTGATCGACGGAGCCGACGCCGCTCGTTTCCTCGGTGCCGTGAAGACCCGCCTCGAGGCGGCCGCCTTCGAAGGCGACCTGGGCATCTGAACCGCTGACGGCCTATGGCTGCTGCGCGACGTCCTGCACGTCGCGCAGCAGCCATTCGTCGTCGTGGCGGACGATGACCACCAGTTGCGGCCCGTTCTCTCCGGAGGACGCATCGACGCGGAGCACGGCGACTCCCCCGAAGTCGTCGAGCAGCGTCGCCGTCCGCTGATCGCCCGGAAGGTCGACGGCGCCGCCCGGCCACGCCGTCGCCGGGTCCAACATCGTCTCGGCGAGACAGGCGGACTCGTCGCCGCATCCCCGGCGCCGATCCAGGAGCGCCCCGGTCAGCGCGACGAGGTCGTCGCCACCCTCGGTCGCGGGCGCCGGCGTTGCCGGCTCGGACGTCGCCGACGCTGAGGGTGCGGGAGACGCCACGCTCGCCGGTGAAGGGAGCCCGTCGCCGGTTCGTGCCGTCGCCGCCCCCTCCTCCCCGCTCGGCCACCACAGCCCTACAGCGAGCACCGCGACGGCAGCGGCACCGGCCATGAGCAGCGGCGCCTTGCGCGCGGGACCGCGCATTCGCGCGCGACGCCACAAGCCCGTCGTCGCACGGGACACCAGGTCTGCCAGGTCGGCGTCGACGTGCCTGCTCAGCGCATGCCACAGACCGCGGCCGCCCTCGGCCGCAGCCGGACCGTCCCCCGCGATCCGCTCGCAGGCGGCGATCTCCGCCGGGACACGGGGCGTCGTCGCTGCGGTGACGAGCGGCAGCGGCTCGCACAGCTCGAAGAGCGCCTGTTCGGCGTGCGCCAGCTCGGCGACTGTCGGACGCGGCGCGCCTACGGCGCCGATCACTTCTGTCCACACGTGGTGCGCGGACGCGAGCTCGCCCAGGAGCGCCGCCGAGTGCCCGAACAGCGGCCGTGTCGTCGCACCGACGGCGAACACGGGTCGGCCGGCCTCGGTGAGCCACCACTCGCCGCGCTCATCGGGTGTGGCGATGAGCTCGGCACAGCCTCGCAGGATGCTGACGCCGAGGGTCACCGCCTCTCCGGGGAGCAGCCGGCTCCCGTCGGCGGCCCGCCGGGCGAGGAAGTCCGCGACCCGCTCGGGGCAGACCGGCATCACGGCGTCGTGTCCGTCCGGGCGCCGCACGAGGTCGAGCGGCCCGAGCACATGACCGTCGGTGGCGGCATCCCACCCCCGCCATTCGGGTGGCAGCGCGGTCGCATCGACGAGGACGTGCCGCGCGCCCGACGGGAGGCACGACAGCATTCCCGGCCACGGCCCGTCCTCGGGAGCGCTGACCGGGCGGATCGGGCGATACGGGCTGTGAAGAGCTTGGGCGTCGCGGGTCACCGCACCAGCCTGACCATCCGGTGCGGGCGGGTCGCGCACCGACGGAGCACTGGGGAGGAACGCCCGCCGCGAACACCTGGGGAGGAACCGGAGCGGACACCCGCGGAAAGGTAGGCTGGGTGCATGGCCGCCCGCAGTTCCGCACCCGAGAAGCGTCCCGGATTCTTCTCCCAGCTCCGCACCCTCTACACCTTCACGCAGCAGGCGTTCCCCTGGCTGCCGTGGATGCTCGTCGGTGTCCTTCTCCTCGGCGTCGCGGTGGGCGTCGGCGTGGGCTTCCTGATCCCGCCGGCCGCCATCTGGAGCGTCATCCTCTGGGGTGTGACGGGCCTCATGCTCGGCATCCTGGGCGGCCTCATGATCATGACGCGGCTTTCGACGCACGCCATGTACAAGAAGATCGACGGGATGCCCGGAGCCGCCGGCCACGTGCTCTCGACCTCGCTCGGGCGCAAGTGGCAGGCCGCCGACATGCCCGTCGGCGTGAACCCGAAGACCCAGGACGCGGTCTACCGGGCCGTCGGCCGGGGCGGTGTCGTGATCGTCGGCGAGGGCGCTCGTGGTCGCCTCACCCGTCTCGTCAACGACGAGCGCGCCAAGGTGCAGCGCGTCGCGTCGGGCGTCCCCGTCACGGTCCTCTACGTCGGCCACGGCGAGGGCGAGGTTCCGATCTCGAAGCTCGCCCCGACGATCAAGGCGCTGCCCAAGAAAGTCGACCGCGCGACGATGGCAGCCGTGATCAAGCGCATCGAGTCGGTCTCGCAGTCGCTCGCGTCGATGCCGATCCCGAAGGGCATCGACCCTACGAAGGTCCGCGCTCCGCGTCCTCGCTGACGCGCGCGGGCGTCAGGCGCGCAGCAGGATCGTGCCCGCTGCCTTGTCGTGGAGTCCGCGCTGGTCGGCGTCCCAGATCACCGCGGGCACGACGACGATCAGCAGCAGCGTGCGGATCACCGGCCGCCACAGCCCCGTCCAGGCGCCGTCGGCCCGCAGCAGCCGAAGGCCGAAGATGCGATGGCCGGGACTGCCCTGCAGGGTCGGGATGAACACGATCTGGATCGCGGCGAAGATCGCCAGGATGGCGAGCGGATCCCAGCCTAAGAACCCGGAGATCAGGTACGCGGCGCCGTAGTCGACGAACAGCGCACCGATCCGGCGCCCGAGACGCGCGATCGAACCGGAACCCTCGCGGGGCAGTCCGAGTCGTTCACCGGGGTAGTCCTGGGCACTCGCAGTCACCCGTCAAGCGTATCCAGGCGCCCGTAACATCCCGGAAACAAAGGTGTCACTGCGGGGCAATGCCCCCCGGGTACCGTGCCACTCAAGCGCGCACGCGTGCGGCAGTTCCCGATGCCCTATCTCTGGAGCCTTCATGTTCAAAGATTCATCCGAGGTGCTCAAGTTCATCAAGGACGAGGACGTCAAGTTCCTCGACATCCGTTTCACGGACCTTCCTGGTGTGCAGCAGCACTTCAACATCCCGGCCTCGACCGTTGACGAGGAGTTCTTCACGGTCGGCCAGCTTTTCGACGGCTCCTCGATCCGCGGCTTCGCGAACATCCACGAGTCCGACATGCAGCTGATCCCGGATGTGACGACCGCCTACCTCGACCAGTTCCGCGAGGCGAAGACGCTCATCATGATCTTCGACATCTACAACCCGCGCAACGGCGAGATCTACCACAAGGACCCGCGCCAGGTCGCCAAGAAGGCCGAGAAGTACCTCGCGTCGACCGGCATCGCCGACACGGCGTTCTTCGCCCCCGAAGCCGAGTTCTACATCTTCGACGACGTCCGCTACTCGGTCACCCAGAACTCGAGCTTCTACAGCGTCGACTCCGAGGAGGGCGCGTGGAACACCGGCCGTGAGGAAGAGGGCGGCAACCTCGCCAACAAGACCCCCTACAAGGGCGGCTACTTCCCCGTCAGCCCGGTCGACAAGACGGCCGACCTCCGCGACGCGATCACCCTCAACCTCATCGAGGCCGGCTTCGTGCTCGAGCGCTCGCATCACGAGGTCGGCACCGGCGGTCAGCAGGAGATCAACTACCGCTTCGACACGATGGTGCACTCGGCGGACGACATCCTGAAGTTCAAGTACATCGTCAAGAACACCGCCGACGAGTGGGGCAAGGTCGCGACTTTCATGCCCAAGCCCCTGTTCGGCGACAACGGCTCGGGCATGCACACGCACCAGTCGCTGTGGCTCGACGGCAAGCCCCTCTTCTACGACGAGAAGGGCTACGGCGGCCTCTCCGACACGGCGCGCTGGTACATCGGCGGCCTGCTCGCCCACGCGCCCGCCGTGCTCGCGTTCACCAACCCCACGATCAACTCGTACAAGCGACTGGTCAAGGGCTATGAGGCGCCGGTGAACCTCGTGTACTCGGCCGGCAACCGCTCGGCTGCCATCCGCATCCCGATCACGGGGTCCAACCCGAAGGCGAAGCGCATCGAGTTCCGTGCGCCGGACGCGTCGGGCAACCCCTACCTCGCTTTCGCCGCGCAGATGATGGCCGGCCTCGACGGCATCCTCAACCGCATCGAGCCGCACGAGCCGATCGACAAGGACCTGTACGAGCTTCCGCCCGAGGAGGCGAAGAACATCCCGCAGGTTCCGAACTCGCTGCTCGACTCGCTCGAGGCGCTGCGCGCCGACAACGAGTTCCTCACGCGGGGCAACGTCTTCACGCCCGAGCTCATCGAGACGTGGATCGAGTACAAGATCGAGAACGAGATCCAGCCGATCAACGCGCGGCCTCACCCGTTCGAGTACGAGCTGTACTTCGGCGTCTGAGACGATCCAGCAGCGAGGGGCCCCGGGAGACCGGGGCCCCTCGTCGTGCGGAGCGCGCGCTCAGCCATCGCCTCTACGCTGATCAGGCCACCGCCTGCCGTTCGCCGAAAGCGAGTCCATGCCCGACCGCCCTGTCACCGCCTCGCGGCGATCGCGCACCCGTTCCGGCGCGGCTCGGAGGCGTCGCCGCGCGACGAGCAGGCGGGCGGCGACGCGGAAGAACCGCACGGCATCGATCCTCCGTGGGCTCGCGATCACCGCGGCCGTCACGGCGGTGATGCTGTTCGCGGGGGTGATGGTGACCATCGCGATCGCGGCGCACGCGCTCAACGACTTCGCGCAGGACCGGGGCGGTGCCGCTCCGCTGCTCACTCCCCCGCCTCCCGAGCCCGGCATCGCGGGATACGGCGTCGACCAGCTCGCCCATGCCTGCACCATCATCACCGTCGGCCGCGGACTCGCTCTGGAGGAGCGCGATCAGACGATCGCGGTGATGACGGCCATGGGCGAGTCGTCGCTGCGCAATCTGAGCTACGGAGACTGGGAGACCAGCGGGGTCACGAACCCAGACGGCTCGCGCACGACGTCCGTCGGCCTGTTCCAGCAGCAGGACAACTGGGGATCCCGCGACGCCAGGCTCGATCCGTCGACGGCGGCCACTCTGTTCTACCGTGCCATGGTCGCTCGTGTGCCCGAGCGCGCGGGCCTCGAGCCCACCCTCGTCGCCCATCGCACCCAGGTCAACGCCGACCCGCAGCACTACGCCCGTTACTGGGAAAGCGCGGTGCGTGTCGTCGCCGCCCTGAACGCCGAGCCCCTCTCGGGCGACAGTGCGCGGGGCGTCCCGCCGTGCCCGTCCCCGTAGCCGTCGAGCGGATGCCGGTGCCCCGGGTTGCGGCATCCACTCGCCTTCAGCCGTAGAAGAGCTTCTCGAAGACGCGCCTGGCGCGGCGGGTCGTGCCGAGGTAGTCCTCCTCGACCTGGGTGGCCGAGCGGGGCGGGTAGCCGAGGAGCCTCCCGATGCCGTCGAGCCGCTTGCGCTCGACCGGCAGGACGTCGCTCGTCTGACCCGACAGGAGCGTGTTCGCGGAGCGCAGTCGGCTTGCGAGCCGCCAGGCCTCGGTGAGGCGCGCCGCCGCGACGGCGGGCAGCAGGCCGGCGTCGCGCGCGGCGCCCAGCGCGTCGAGCGTCGACGTCGTCCGCATGCTCGGCACCTCGTGCGCGTGCTCCAGCTGGAGCAGCTGCACGAGCCATTCCACGTCGCTCAGTGAGCCCGGTCCGAGCTTGAGGTGACGCGCGGGGTCGGCACCCTGCGGCAGCCGCTCGCTCTCGACGCGCGCCTTGATGCGCTTTATCTCACGGAGGCCCTGCTGATCCACCGACGCGGGGTAGCGCACCTGGTCGGCGAGCTCCATGAAGGCGCCGATGAGCTTGACGCTTCCTGCTGCGCCGCGCGCGCGCAGCAGAGCCTGCGCCTCCCACGACAGCGACCAGCGCCGGTAGTACTCGCCGTACGCGTCGAGAGAGCGCGCGATCGGGCCGTTCCGCCCTTCCGGTCGCAGATCCGCGTCGAGATCGAGCGGGACGCGGTGGTCCTCGGAGTGCGCACGGAGCGCCGCGACGAGCTTCACAGCGAGCTCGTGTGCCCGCTGTGGGTCGACGTCGTTGGCGCGGTAGACGTACATCACGTCGGCATCCGACCCGAAGCCGAGCTCGCGCCCGCCGAAGCGTCCCATGGCGATGACCGAGAAGTCGAGGGACTCGTCGTCGGGCGAGACGACCGTCGGACGCACCGCCCGCAGCGTCGCCTGGATCGTGACGTCGGTGATCGTGGTGAGCGCCTCGGCGACCTCCTCGATCGTGATCGTGCCGATGATGGCGGCCATCGCCGTTCGGAGCAGCTCGCGACGGCGCAGGCCCCGCACCGAGCGCATCGCGTCGTCCAGCGACCCGTGGCGCGCCTGGATCGCGCGGGCTTCCTGCTGCAGCGCGACTCCCGAGCGCGGGCGCAGGAGCTCGTCGTCGTCGAGCCACGCCGCGGACTCGGGGATCCACTCCATGAGCTCGCCCACGTAGCGCGAGCCGGAGAGCACGCGCGTGAGGCTCTCGGCGGCGGCCGACGAATCGCGCAGCATGCGCAGGAACCAGGGCGTGTCGCCCAGGCGCTCACTCAGCCGGCGAAACGCGAGCAGGCCGTAGTCGGGGTCGACTCCGTCGGCGAACCAGCGGATCATGACGGGCATGAGGTGCCGCTGGATGCTGGCCTTGCGGCTCAGTCCGCTCGTCAGAGCGGCGATGTGCCGGAGCGCGCCCGCGGGATCGGCGAATCCGATCGCCGCCAGGCGATCGTGGGCCTGCGCGGCCGACAGCACACGCTCCTCGGCCGGGAGGGCCGCGACGGCGGAGAGGAGCGGACGGTAGAAGAGGCGCACGTGGATATCGCGCACCTCGCGCTTGACGGACTCCCACAGGTCCCACACCGCGTCGCCCGTGTCGGCGAGACCGGTCGCCCTCGCCAGGACCCGCAGCTCCTCCGGCTTCGAGGGCATGAGGTGGGTGCGGCGGAGGTGACGCAGCTGCACACGGTGCTCGAGGAGACGCAGCACCCGATAGTCGCGGGAGAACGTCGACGCCTCGGTGCGTCCGATGTATCCCTCGTCGACGAGCGCGTCCAGAGCCTCGAGCGTGCCGCGCTGACGGATGCGGTCATCCGACAGGCCGTGCACGAGCTGCAGCAGCTGCACCGTGAACTCGATGTCGCGGATGCCGCCGGGCCCGAGCTTGATCTGGAACGGCACGTCGGCGGCCGGGATGTGCTCGGTGACGCGCTCGCGCATGCGCTGCACGCTGTCGACGAAGTTCTCGCGCGCAGCGCTCGTCCATATCTTCGGCTGGACGGCCGCGACGTACCTCTCGCCGAGCGCGACATCGCCGGCGATCGCCCGCGCCTTGAGCAGTGCCTGGAACTCCCAGCTCTTGGCCCAGCGGTCGTAGTACGCCAGGTGGGAGTCCAGCGTGCGAACCAGCGCGCCCTGCTTGCCCTCCGGGCGCAGGTTCGCGTCCACCTCCCACAGCGGCGGCTCGATTTCGATGCCCGAAATGCCCCGCATGGTCTGCACGGCCAGTCGCGTGGCGATGTCGACCGCACGGCTCTCGCTGAGCTGATCGGATGCCCCGTCCCCGGTGCCCGCGACGAAGATGACGTCGACGTCGCTCACGTAGTTGAGCTCGCGAGCCCCGGTCTTGCCCATTCCGATGATGGCCAGCTGAGCTTGGGCCACCTGCTCTCGGGGGAACAGACCCGCGCCGGCGGCGCCCCCCGACACCCGGGTGCGGGCGACGGCCAGGGAGGCCTCGAGCGCCGCAGCCGCGGCGTCCGCCAGTCGCGCGGCGACCGCCGGCACATGGTCGACGGGCGAGGCGCTCAGCAGATCGAAAGCCGCGATGCGGGCCAGCATGCGGCGATAGCGGACGCGGAGAGCCACCCAGGCCGACTCGCCGCCGTCGGCCGCGAAGCCGTCCGCGGCTCCGACCGACTCGAGCAGGGCCTCGCCGAGTTCGACGGACGACGGCAGAGCGGTCCCCGCCCCTTCGAGGTGCGCGAGCTCGCCCGGGTGACGGAGGAAGAAGTCGGCGAACCCGGTAGAGGCCCCCAGCAGCGCCCACAGCGCCCGCCAGCCCTGTGCATCGGCGTGCAGCGCCCGCACGGCGCCGGCGTCGCGCCGGGCGATGCGGGCGAGGGCGCCGAGCGCCTCGTCGGCGTCAGCGGCGATCGACGCGCCCGCCATGACGGCATCACGCGGCAGGCCGGTACCCTGCTCGACCTCGTCGAGCAGGGTGACCGCATCGCTCAGGCTGGTGAACCCGAGGCGCGCGAGATGTGTGAGAGAGCTGGACCGTTCGCTCGCCGACATGCGTCTGCCCGGTGGGCTCAGAGCATCTCGAGGTTGCTCTTGAGCTCGAACTGGGTGACCTGCGAGCGGTACTCCTGCCACTCGCGGCGCTTGTTGAGGAGGACGTAGTTGAAGACCTGCTCGCCGAGCGTCTCGGCGACGAGCTCGGACTCCTCCATGTACTCGAGCGCGTGGTCGAGACTCGCCGGCAGCGGCGCGTAGCCCAGGGCCCGGCGCTCGGCGTCGGTCAGCGACCACACGTTGTCTTCGGCCTCGGGAGGAAGCTCGTAGCCCTCCTCGATGCCCTTGAGCCCGGCGGCCAGCATCAGCGCATACGCGAGGTAGGGGTTGGCGGCGGAATCGAGCGCGCGGTACTCGACCCGGGAGGACTGCCCCTTGCTGGGCTTGTACAGCGGCACGCGCACGAGCGCCGAGCGGTTGTTGTGGCCCCAGCAGATGAAGCTCGGGGCCTCGTCGCCGCCCCACAGCCGCTTGTACGAGTTCACGAACTGGTTGGTGACCGCCGAGATCTCGTTGGCGTGTCGCAGCAGGCCGGCGATGAACTGGCGGCCGACCTTCGAGAGCTGGTACTGCGCGCCTTCCTCGTAGAACGCGTTGACGTCGCCCTCGAACAGCGACATGTGGGTGTGCATTCCGCTGCCGGGCTTGCCGCTGAGCGGCTTGGGCATGAACGTGGCGTACACGCCCTGCTCGATCGCGACCTCTTTGATCACGGTGCGGAACGTCATGATGTTGTCGGCGGTGGCCAGGGCGTCGGCGTACCGGAGGTCGATCTCGTTCTGGCCCGGGCCGCCCTCGTGATGGCTGAACTCGACCGAGATGCCGAGGTCTTCGAGCATGCGCACCGAGCGACGCCGGAAGTCGTGCGCCGTGCCGCCGGGGACGTTGTCGAAGTAGCCGGCGGAGTCGACCGGCTCGGGGCCGTCGGCGCCGAAGGACGACGACTTCAGGAGGTAGAACTCGATCTCGGGGTGGGTGTAGAACGTGAAGCCCGCGTCTGCGGCCTTCGCCAGCGTGCGCTTGAGCACGTGTCGCGGGTCGGCGACGGCGGGCTGCCCGTCGGGCGTCGTGATGTCGCAGAACATGCGGGCTGTGGGATCGATCTCGCCGCGCCAGGGCAGGATCTGGAAGGTCGTGGGATCGGGGTGCGCAAGCAGATCGGACTCGTACGAGCGGGTGAGTCCTTCGATGGCCGAGCCGTCGAAGCCGAGACCCTCGCTGAAGGCCCCCTCCACCTCGGCGGGCGCGATCGCGACCGACTTCAGCGTGCCGATGACGTCGGTGAACCACAGCCGGACGAACTTCACACCTCGCTCCTCGATCGTCCTCAGAACGAAGTCACGCTGCTTGTCCATCGCATCCTCTCCGGGTGCCCGATGCGGCCGTAGCCAGACTACTGGTCGTCGCGGGAGTCGCCCGACGCGGCGGAGCCGCCCCACGCGTCGTCGCGGGCCTCCTCGTCCGCCCACGCGCGCGAGCGCTGACGGATGACCTCGGGCGCCTGGGCGGCCTCTTCGGGTGTGTCGAACGGGCCGGCCCGGTCGACGGAGGGTGACTCGAAGCCCTTCTCCACCTCGCCCGTCTTGAGGTTGTACCAGTACTTCTCGCTGTCGCTCGTCATGGTGCGCTCCTCCCGGTGGGATCCGGCCGTGGCGGCCCTGGCTCGATCCTAGTGACCGCCCGCTCCCACCCGCGCCCGGGCTCCTGGCTAGGCTGGGCGCATGGCATCTCAGGCGACTCGCGCCGTCGGCGTGGACATCGGCGGCACAGGGATCAAGGCAGGACTGGTCGACCTCGAGCAGGGGCGTCTGGTCAGCGACCGGATCAAGGTCGCGACTCCCGCGGGCGCCGAGCCGAAGGACGTGCTCGCCGCCGTGACCGAGGTACTCTCGACGCTCGGCGTGACCGGTGAGGCGATCCCGCTCGGTGTGGCCTTCCCCGCCATCGTCAAGAACGGACGCACCCTGTCGGCGGCGAACGTCTCCGAGAAGTGGATCGGATTCGAGGCCGAGAAGTTCTTCGAGGACGGCCTGGGCCGCGACATCCACTTCGCGAACGACGCCGACGTCGCCGGCGTCGCCGAGGTCCGGTACGGAGCGGCGAAGGACCAGCGGGGCCTCACGATCCTCACCACGCTGGGGACGGGCATCGGCTCGGCGCTCCTGTACAACGGCGTCCTGGTGCCCAACTCGGAGCTCGGTCACGTTCAGCGGGCCAAGCACGGGAAGGACGCCGAGGCGTACGCGGCATACTCCGCGATGGAGCGCGAGGAGCTCAGCTGGGAGCAGTGGGCCGAGCGCCTGCAGTGGTACTACAGCCACATCGAGTTCCTGTTCAGCCCCGACCTCTTCGTCGTGGGCGGCGGCGTGTCGAAGCACTCCGACCAGTTCCTCCACCTGCTGACACTGAACACGCCGATCGTTCCCGCGGTGCATCGCAACAATGCGGGCATCATCGGGGCGGCTGCGCTGGCGCTCGGCTGAGACCTGTCGGTGCTTCGCGGGGAACCCGCGAACATCGAAAGCACTGCGGCTGCGCTGGCGCTCGGCTGACACGGCACTCACGAGAGGGCGAATGGGCCGGCCTGTACGCCGGGTTCTGTCCGGGGGCCGGAGCCCCGTGGACGGTCATCTCTCTCGGCGACACGTTGCCGTGCCGCTCCAGCGGCCTACCCGGGGACTCGGCGGGCCGCGTCGGCATCCCCTGTCTGGCCTTGCTCCGGGCGAGGTTTACCCTGCGGGTCGCGTCACCGCGACCCCGGTGGTCTCTTACACCACCCTTTCACCCTTACCCGGCCGAAGCCGGGCGGTCTGCTCTCTGTGGCACTGTCTCGCGGATCGCTCCGGGTGGGTGTTACCCACCGCCCTGCCCTGTGGAGCCCGGACGTTCCTCGGCGCGAAGCGGCGAACCGCTCGCGACGCGACCGTCCAGCCGACCCATTCGCGTCTCCGATTCTCGCACGCCGACGAGTCGCTCAGTCCTTCAGGGCGGTGTCGGCGATGTGCACGTCGAGCCGGAAGTCCAGCGGGAAGTCGCCGAAGAGCAGCCGGCCCGCGGCGGCCGCGGCATCCGTCACAGCCCGCGCAGCGGTCTCGGCGAGCTCCTCGGGCGCATGAACGATCACCTCGTCATGGAGGAAGAACGCGAGATGCGGCCGGCGCGAGAACACCGGGCCCGACCGAGGCGCGGCGGCGACCTCGGCCACAGCGGGCAGGTCGTGCAGCCGCGTGCGCAGGTCCGCCATCCATGCCAGCGCCCACTCCGCCGCCGTGCCCTGCACGACGAAGTTGCGGGTGAACCGTCCGCGGTCGCGTGCCCAGCGCCGCGCGCGGTTCTCTTCGGCGCCGGATGCCTCGGCCTCGGTCGCGCGGGACTGCGCGGCGCTCCACGCGTCGGACGGCGGCGGTGACGTGCGGCCGAGCCAGGTCGACACCACGCCGCCGTCCTCACCCGTGCGCGCGGCCTCGTCGACGAGTCCCATCGCGCGGGGATACGCACGCCGGAGCCTCGGCACCAGCCGCCCCGACTCGCCCGTCGTAGCGCCGTACATCGCCCCGAGGAGCGCGATCTTCGCCTCCTGGCGGGTCGCGACCGCGCCGCTGTCGACGATGCCGGCGTAGAGGTCGCGCCCGCGCGCGGCCGCGGCGAGGGCGCCGTCGCTCGACATGGCCGCGAGCACGCGAGGCTCGAGCTGGGCGACGTCGGCCACCACCAGCTTCCAGCCGGCGTCGGCGCGGACCGCGCCCCGCAGCTGACGAGGAAGCTGCAGCGCGCCGCCGCCCGATGACGCCCAGCGACCCGTCACCACGCCGCCCGGCACGAACACCGGCCGGAACCGCCCGTCGTGGACCCACTCGTCGAGCCAGGTCCAGCCGTTCGCCGACAGCAGGCGCGAGAGCTTCTTGTACTCGAGCAGCGGCTCGATGACCGGATGCTTCTGCTCGCCGAGCTCCCAGCGGCTGGTCGACTCGACGAGCACCCCGACGCGGTGGAGCGAGCGGAGCAGTTTCGGCTGCGAGTCCAGGCTCGCCGCAGGGTCTCCGAGCGCAGCGCGCACCCGCGCACCTGCGGCCGCGAGCCTGGAGGGCTGCCCGCCGCCCGCGCGTCGCTCCCCCAGGACCTCGACGAGGATGCGATCGTGCTCGGCGGCGTCCCACGGCAGTCCAGCCGCACGCAGCTCCTCCGCGATGAGGGCCCCGGCGGACTCGGCGGCGACGAGCAGGCGCAGGCGCGCGGGGTCGGTCGAACGCGCGACCGCCTCCCGCTGCCGTCCGAACTCCGCCAGCACCTCGCCGATGTCCTGCGGCAGTCCCGCCGGCGCCGCGTCCGCATCCAGGTCGAACAGTGCCGGGGCGGCAGCCGGCAGCGCGACGTGCGGTGCGGCATCCCACCATCGGTTCCACCGGATCTCGACCGCGTCGCGCACGAGCGCGGATCCGCTGAGGATCGCGTGACACAGCCGCAGATCGTGGCAGCGGGCGAGCCGGATGCTCGCCCCCAGGAGCGCGGGATACCACTGCGGTGCATCGTTCCAGACCCAGCGAGGGGCCAGCGCAGCCTCGCGGTCGGCCACCCAGCCGGGGAGGTCGCCCGTCGCGATCCGCACTCGCCGCCGCTCGGCTCCGTCGGCGTCGAGCATCGCCGCGACGACCCCGTCGTCCATCCGTGCGAGGACGATCCAGGCCGCGGCGTCAGCGCCTTCCACTGCCGGCATCCCGCCGCAGGCTCTCTCGCCGCCCGCCGCGCCCCGGGGTCGCGGCATCCGCTCCCCCGGCTTCGGCGACGAGGACGCGGGTCACAGCCCGGATTCGCCCGTGCGGACGAGGATGCAGCCGCACTCGGGGCAGTTCACCACCGCGTCCTCACCGGCCTGCCGCAGCGCGTTCAGGTCGGTGCCGGAGAGCACCATGTGGCACCCCTCGCACGTGCGGGCGCGCAGGAAGGCCGCGCCGGCGCTGCGCGTCGCCAGCTTCTCGTAGAGGGCGAGCAGGTCGGCGGGAACGGTGCCGGCGACGGCTGCGCGATCGCGGGATGCGGCGTCGTGCGCGGCGGTGGCCTCGGCGACGATGCGCTTGGCCTCGGCGCTGAGCTCGGCGCCCTCGGCATTGGTCTCGGCGATGAGGGCTTCCTGCTCGGCGACCGAAGCATCGGCCTGCTCGAGCCGCTCCATGACCTCGAGCTCGGCATCTTCGAGGTCGCTCTTGCGCCGGGCGAGCGAGGCCAGCTCGCTCTCGAGCCCCTGAGCCTCTTTCGGGTTGCTCGAGGAGGCGAGTCGCTCGGCGTCGCGCGCGCTGCGCGCGTCGACGACGGCCACATCGGACTCGATCCGCGACAGCTCGGTGCGCAGGTCGTCACGCGCTCCGAGCCGGACGGTGAGCTCCTGCGACAGGGTCTGCCGGCGCGCGAGCAGCTCCTGCACCTTGGCGGCCTGCGGCGGGTTCTTGCGCGCGTGGTCGGCGTGGCGGATGCGGGCATCGAGCTCGGCGACCTCGACGAGGCGGCGCTGGTCGGCGGGGCTGGCGTTCACGCCCTCCAACCTACCGTGGGCATCGACGCACCCGCGGGCCCCCGGCTAGCATTCAACGACCGATCCCCACCCAGGAAGGCGAGAACAATGAGCGTTCTGCGCACCAAGTCCGTCGAGCAGTCGATCGCCGACACGGACGAGCCGGAGTTCCGGCTCAAGAAATCCCTGAGCGCCCTCGACCTCACCGTGTTCGGCATCGGTGTCGTGATCGGCGCCGGCATCTTCACACTCACCGGCCGTGCGGCGCACGAGGTCGCGGGTCCCGCGATCGTGATCAGCTTCGTCGTCGCGGCGATCGCGTGCACCCTCGCGGCGCTCTGCTACGCCGAGTTCGCCTCGACCGTGCCCGTCTCAGGCTCGGCCTACACCTTCTCCTACTCCTCGCTCGGCGAACTGTTCGCGTGGATCATCGGGTGGGATCTCATCCTCGAGATGTTCCTCGGCGCGAGCGTCGTCGCCCAGGGGTGGAGCGCGTACCTCGGCACGCTCATGGCCCAGCTGGGTGCTCCGATCCCCGAAGCCATCGGCTACGGCGGCGTCGTCGACCTCATGGCGATCCTGCTCGTATTGGTCCTCGGCGGTCTCATGACGTTCGGCATCAAGGAGTCGCTCCGCGTCAACATGGTGCTCGTCGCCGTCAAGCTCTTCATCGTGCTGTTCGTCATCGTTGCAGGCATCATGTTCATCAATCCCGCGAACTGGTCGCCCTTCGTCCCTGACGCCGCTCCGCGCGAGTCCGCATCCGGCCTCACACAGCCGCTGCTCCAGTTCCTGTCCGGGATCGAGCCGACGGCGTTCGGTGTCGGCGGCATCTTCGCCGGCGCGGCCCTCGTGTTCTTCGCCTATATCGGGTTCGACGTCGTGGCGACGACGGCGGAGGAGACCAAGAACCCTCAGCGCGACATGCCGATCGGGATCATCGCCTCGCTGCTCATCTGCACGCTTCTCTACTGCGCGGTGGCCTTCGTCGTGACCGGAATGGTGCCCTACCAGGACCTCGACCCGGCGGCGGCGCTCGCGAACGCCTTCGTGTTCCACGGAGCGGACTGGATGGCCGTCCTCATCTCCGCCGGTGCCGTCGCGGGTCTCACGACCGTCGTGCTCACTCTGCTCATCGGCGCGACCCGCATCATCTTCGCCATGTCGCGCGATGCCCTCCTCCCGGTCGGCCTTGCGAAGGTGCACCCGCGATTCCGCACCCCGTGGGTGATCTCGATCCTCGTGACGGTCATCGTGGCGGTCGTGGCGGGCTTCACCCCGATCGGGCTGCTCGAGGAGATGGTCAACATCGGCACGCTCTCGGCGTTCGTCCTCGTCGCGGTCGGCGTCATCGTGCTCCGGCGCAAGCGCCCGGACCTCAAGCGCTCGTTCCGCGTCCCGTTCAGCCCATGGCTGCCGGGTCTGTCCGCGGCGATCTGCATCTACCTGATGCTCAACCTCACCGTCGAGACGTGGCTGCGATTCCTCGTCTGGCTGGCGGTGGGCTTCGTGATCTACTTCGCCTACTCTCGGCGTCACTCCCGCATCGGACAGCCCGGGTACGAGGACTTCGCGCTGCCGCACGTCGTCTCGCACAAGCGGGACGACAGCGACGACGATCCGCGGTCGTAGAGGAACGGTGGGCCCTGCCGGGATCGAACCGACGACATCCACGGTGTAAACGTGGCGCTCTACCAGCTGAGCTAAAGGCCCGTGCCGACCAGTCTAGGGTCGGCACGGGCCTCGTCCGTGGAGGACCGGACCGATCGCTTGATGCGGCATCCGAAGCGCTCCCGACTCGCTAGGCTGGAGGGCGGTGCGTTGTGCAGGGCCGACAAAGCCTGTCCCGCTCCGGTAGCGATTACCTGGCACGATCTGCCAGACGACGAAAGGTCATCTGTGACTGTCAACGATCAGGATCCGTACTCGCAGGACCCCCTCGACAGCGATCCCGATGAGACCTCCGAGTGGCAGGAATCCCTCCAGCAGCTCGTGCGGGCGAAGGGCCACGGTCGTGGCCGAGAGATCATGCTCAGCCTCCTGCAGACCTCCCACGAGCTGCAGCTGAACGTTCCGCAGGTCCCCACCACGGACTACATCAACACCATCGCGCCCGACAACGAGCCCGACTTCCCCGGCGACGAGGAGCTCGAGCGCCGCTACCGTCGCTGGCTGCGCTGGAACGCCGCGATCACGGTCCACCGCGCGCAGCGCCCGGGGATCGGCGTCGGCGGGCACATCTCGACGTACGCGTCGTCGGCCTCGCTCTACGAAGTCGGCTTCAACCACTTCTTCCGCGGCCTCGACGACCCGACCGGCGGCGACCAGATCTTCATCCAGGGTCACGCCTCCCCCGGCATCTACGCGCGCTCGTTCCTCGAGGGTCGTCTGACCGAGGCGCAGCTCGACGGCTTCCGCCAGGAGAAGTCGAAGGCGCCCGACGGCATCCCGTCGTACCCGCACCCCCGCCTCATGCCCGAGTACTGGCAGTTCCCGACCGTGTCGATGGGGCTCGGCCCGATCAACGCTATCTACCAGGCGATGTCGAACAAGTACCTCACGAATCGCGGCATCAAGGACCTGTCGAACTCGCGCGTATGGGCGTTCCTCGGCGACGGCGAGATGGACGAGGTCGAGAGCCGGGGCCAGCTGCAGGTCGCGGCGAACGAGGGCCTCGACAACCTGACCTTCGTCGTCAACTGCAACCTGCAGCGCCTCGACGGCCCCGTGCGCGGCAACGGCAAGATCATCCAGGAGCTCGAGAGCTTCTTCCGCGGCGCCGGCTGGAACGTCATCAAGGTGGTCTGGGGAAGCGGCTGGGACGAGCTGCTGTCGCAGGACACCGACGGGGCGCTCGTGCATCTCATGAACACCACCCCGGACGGCGACTTCCAGACGTACCGCGCCGAGGACGGCGCGTTCATCCGCGAGCACTTCTTCGGGCGTGACGAGCGCACGGCAGCTCTCGTGAAGGACTGGTCCGATGAGGACATCTGGGGCAAGCTCCGCCGCGGCGGGCTCGATTACCGCAAGGTGTATGCCGCATACAAGGCGGCCACCGAGCACAAGGGCCAGCCGACGGTGATCCTCGCCAAGACGATCAAGGGCTACGGCCTCGGTCACCACTTCGAGGGCCGCAACGCGACCCACCAGATGAAGAAGATGACGCTGCAGGACCTGAAGTACTTCCGCGACTCGATGCGCATCCCGATCACCGACGAGCAGCTCGACGAGAACCCGTACCTGCCGCCGTACTACAACCCCGGTGCGCAAGACGAGACGATCCAGTACATGCTGGAGCGTCGTCGCGAGCTCGGCGGCTTCCTGCCCGAGCGCCGCACCCACCATGTCGGCATCCAACTGCCCGGCGACGAGGCGTACGCGCTTCCCAAGAAGGGCTCCGGCACGCAGGAGATCGCCACGACCATGGCGTTCGTCCGGCTGCTGAAGGACCTGCTGCGGGCGAAGGACTTCGGTCACCGCATCGTGCCGATCATCCCCGACGAGGCGCGCACGTTCGGCATGGACGCGTACTTCCCGACGGCGAAGATCTACAACCCGCACGGCCAGAACTACACCTCGGTCGACCGCGAGCTCCTCCTCGCCTACAAGGAGAGCCCGCAGGGCCAGATCGTGCACGTCGGCATCAACGAAGCCGGCGCTCTCGCGGCGTTCACCGCCGCGGGCACGTCGTACTCGACCCACGGCGAGCCGCTGATCCCGGTCTACGTCTTCTACTCGATGTTCGGCTTCCAGCGCACGGGTGACGCGCAGTGGGCGGCCGGCGACCAGATGGCCCGCGGCTTCATCATCGGCGCCACGGCCGGTCGCACGACGCTCACCGGCGAAGGCCTGCAGCACGCCGACGGCCACTCGCAGCTGCTCGCTTCGACCAACCCGGCCACGCTCTCGTACGACCCGGCGTACGGCTACGAGATCGCGCACATCGTCCGCTCGGGCATCGAGCGGATGTACGGGGGCAACCACCCCGACCCGAACGTCATGTACTACCTCACGGTGTACAACGAGCCGCTCGTGCAGCCGGCCGAGCCCGAGGGCGTGGACGTCGACGGCATCGTGCGCGGCATCCACCGCATCTCGAAGCCCGAGGGCGACGGACCCCGCGCGCAGATCCTCGCGTCCGGCGTCGGCGTGCCGTGGGCGCTCGAGGCGCAGCAGCTGCTGCGCGACGACTGGGGCGTGCAGGCCGACGTGTGGTCGGTCACCTCGTGGAACGAGCTGCGCCGCGACGGCCTCGCCGCCGACGAGCACAACTTCCTCCACCCGGAGGCCGAGCCGCGCACCGCGTACATCACCGAGAAGCTGCGCGACACCCCCGGCCCCGTGGTCGCGGTGAGCGACTTCATGCATGCCGTGCAGGACCAGATCCGTCCGTGGGTCGAGCACCGCTTCGTGACGCTCGGCGCCGACGGATTCGGCTTCTCCGACACGCGCGCGGCCGCACGTCGCCACTTCAAGATCGACGGCCCGTCGATCGTCGTCCGCACGCTGCAGGCGCTGGCCGCCGACGGCACCGTGGACCGCGGTCTGGCTGCGCAGGCGATCGAGAAGTACCGTCTGCACGACGTCACTGCAGGAACGAGCGGAAACGCCGGCGGCGAGAGCTGACCGGCGCGATGCCCGCCCCCGCCTCGATGGACAAGACCGAGACGCTCGCCTGGCTCAGGCGCATCTCGGGCGACCTCGCGACGGCGACCATCAAGCGACTGGAGGACACGCTCCCCTGGTACGCCGACATGCCGCCGGCGCGACGGTCCGCCGTCGGACTCGTCGCGCAGGCGGGCATCACCTCGTTCATCTCCTGGTACGAGGACCCGACGTCGACCCCGTGGATCGCCGCCGACATCTTCGCCGCCGCTCCTCGCGAGCTGCTGCGCAGCGTGAGCCTCCAGCAGACGCTGCAGCTCATCAGGGTCACGGTGGAGATCACCGAGGAGCGCGTCGCGGGCAAGGGCGAGCACTTGCGCGAGGCGATCCTGCTGTACTCGCGCGACGTGGCCTTCGCGGCCGCCGACGTGTACGCGCGCGCCGCCGAGGCCCGCGGGCTGTGGGATGCCCGCCTCGAGGCGCTGGTCGTCGACTCGATCCTCACCGGCGAGGCCGACGAGGAGCTGCCGAGCCGCATCGCGGCGCTCGGCTGGCACGGCCACGGTGAGGTCGCGGTGCTCGTGGGCACCACCCCGCCCCAGTTCGACATCGATCAGCTCCGGCGCACCGCCCGCAAGCTCGGCGTCGACGTGCTGATCGGGGTGCAGGGATCCCGCCTCGTGCTCGTACTCGGTCGCGCCGAGCCGCCGTCGCGCCCCGACGACGTGCCCGCCGATCTGCCGTTCACCGACATCGCGAAGCGGCTCGAGCCGGGGTTCGGGCCGGGGTTCCTCGTGCTCGGGCCGACCGTGCCGGCGCTTGTCGACGCAGGGCAGAGCGCGCGCGCGGCCCTCGCTGGGTTCGCCGTCGCGCGCGCCTGGCGCAACGCACCGCGTCCGGTCGAGGCCGACGACCTGCTGCCGGAGCGCGCCCTCGCCGGCGACCCCCTTGCGAAGCAGACCCTCGTCGAGCGGATCTTCCGCCCGCTGCAGGCGCACAGCGCCGACCTGGTCGCGACACTGTGGAGCTACCTCGACAACGGGCGCTCGCTCGAGGCGACCGCGCGCGAGCTGTTCGTGCACCCGAACACCGTGCGCTACCGGCTCAAGCGCGTGTCCGAGGTGATCGGATGGGACGCCACCGGGCCCCGCGAGGCGCTCATCCTGCAGACCGCCCTGATCCTCGGTTCGATCGGCACGGACGCGACGAGGCGTCGCGCTCCGGCGGCGCGCCGGGGGCCGCACTGATCTGTACGGGTCTCACAAAGGCATCCGGCATTCTTTTGTCGCGATCGCCAGAAGCCGTCCGCTGATCCTTGGCAGGATGGACAGGTGAGAATCGCCGTCTTCCCCGGGCAGGGCTCGCAGTCCCCCGGATTCCTCTCCCCGTGGCTCGCCATCGACGGCCTCGCCGATCGACTCGCCGAATACTCCGAGTGGTCGGGCGTCGACCTGATCGCCGCCGGCACCGAATGGGACGCCGACCGCATCCGCGACACCCAGGTGGCGCAGCCCCTGATCGTCGCGGCCAGCCTCCTTTCGTGGAACGCCCTGCCGGACCATGAGGCCGTCGCCGGCGTCGCGGGGCACTCCGTCGGCGAGTTCGCCGCCGCCGCTGCCGCAGGCATCCTCACCGAGGAGGACGCACTGCGCCTCGTCGGCATCCGCGGTCGCGCGATGGCCGAGGCTGCCGCGGCCGAGAAGACCGGCATGAGCGCCGTGATCGGCGGGGACGAGGCATCCGTCGTCGCCCGACTCGAAGAGCTCGGACTCACCCCCGCCAACTACAACGGCGGCGGCCAGCTCGTCGCCGCCGGTGCGCTCGACGCATTGGCGGCTCTCACCGCCGAGCCGCCCTCGGGCACGCGTGTGATCCCTCTCCAGGTCGCCGGCGCGTTCCACACCCGCTACATGGCCCCGGCCGTCGAGACGCTCCGCAGCGCCACGGCCGAGGTGGCGGCATCCGATCCGCGGGTCACCGTCTGGAGCAACCGCGACGGCGCGGCCGTCGGCTCGGGCGCGAGGTTCGTCGAGCTCCTCGTCGACCAGGTCGCCTCGCCGGTGCGCTGGGATCTCTGCATGACGTCTTTCGCCGCAGCGGGTGTGTCGGGCATCGTGGAGCTGTCGCCCGCGGGTACGCTCACGGGGCTCGCGAAGCGGGCACTGCGCGGCACCCCCGCCGTCGCCGTCAAGACTCCCGACGATCTCGAGGCGGCCGACGCACTGCTGAGCGGCGACACCGACGCATGACCGGAGAATCCCCCATGACCCCCACGCTCGTCCAGCCCACCGGGGCGGCCCACACGCGCATCTACTCGTACGGCGCGGCACGCGGCGAGATCGCGGTCCCCAACGACGACCTCATCGGCCCGATCGACTCCAGCGACGAGTGGATCCGCCAGCGCACAGGCATCGTCACGCGGACACGCGCCGTCGCCGGGACCGACGCGATCGATCTCGCGACCGAGGCGGCGCGCGAAGCGATCGAGAAGTCGGGAGTGGATGCCGCGAAGATCGACGCCGTCATCGTCGCGACGATCTCGAACCCGAAGCAGACCCCCTCGGTGTCGGCCATCGTCGCCGACCGCGTGGGCTCCAACCCCGCCGCGGCCTATGACGTCAACGCCGCGTGCGCGGGCTTCGCCTACGGCGTCGCGCAGGCCGACGCGCTGATCCGCGCGGGCGTCTCGAACTACGCGCTCGTGATCGGCACCGAGAAGCTGAGCGACGTCGTCGACCCCGCCGACCGGAGCATCTCTTTCCTGCTGGGAGACGGCGCGGGCGCGGTCGTGATCGGGCCGAGCGACACGCCCGGCATCGGCCCCACCGTGTGGGGATCCGACGGGTCGAAGGCCGATGCAGTGGGCATGAACCACACGCTCACCGACTTCCGTGACGGTGTCGCACCGTGGCCGACGCTGCGTCAGGAGGGCCCGACGGTCTTCCGCTGGGCGGTGTGGGAGATGGTGAAGGTCGCCCGGCAGGCGCTCGAGGCCGCCGGGGTCGAGGCGTCCGACCTCGCCGCCTTTGTTCCCCACCAGGCGAACATGCGCATCATCGACGAGTTCGCCAAGCAGCTCGGGCTGCCCGAATCCGTGGTGATCGGCCGCGACATCGAGACGACCGGCAACACCTCGGCCGCCTCGATCCCGCTCGCCACGCACCGCCTGCTCGCGGAGCACCCCGAGCTGAGCGGCGGCCTCGCCCTCCAGATCGGGTTCGGCGCCGGACTCGTGTTCGGCGCGCAGGTCGTCGTGCTCCCCTGAGCACCGCGCACCCCGACCCTAGACTTGACCCCGGACCACCCGGTCCGGGAACCCCCGAGAAACAGGAGAAACCCATGGCATTCAGCAGCGACGAGGTCCTCGCAGGACTCGCCGAGCTCATCACCGACGAGACGGGCATCTCGGCCGACGAGGTCGCCCTCGAGAAGTCGTTCACCGACGACCTCGACATCGACTCGATCTCGATGATGACGATCGTGGTGAACGCCGAGGAGAAGTTCGGCGTCACGATCCCCGACGACGAGGTCAAGAACCTCAAGACCGTCGGCGACGCCGTCAGCTACATCACGTCGAACCAGGCGTAAGCACCATCCCCTGCGGGACCTCTCCCGCACCCCCGGCTTGCTGATCCAGGCCCCGGTGGGGGCTTCGGCCCCCACCGGCCATCCACGAGGACTACCCAACTCATGAGCACTCCCCGCATCGTCGTCACCGGCATCGGCGCGTCCACTCCTCTCGGCGGCACCGCCCCCGAGAGCTGGGACGCCCTCCTGGGCGGAGCATCCGGCGCCCACACGCTCGAGTACGACTGGATCAGCGAGTACCAGATCCCGGTCACCTTCGCCGCCGAGGCCAAGGTCCGCCCAGATACGATCCTCGACCGGCCAGTAGCCAACCGGCTCGACCCGTCGGCGCAGTTCGCGCTCGTGGCTGCCCTCGAGGCGTGGGCGGATGCCGGCAAGCCCGAGGTCGAACCGGAGCGCTTCGGCGTCGACTTCGCCACCGGCATCGGCGGGCTGCAGACGACGCTGGCCGCGTGGGACGTCCTCAAGACGAAAGGCCCCCGGCGCGTCATGCCGATGAGCGTCCCGATGCTCATGCCCAACGCACCCGCCGCGGCCGTCTCGATGCACCTCGGCGCGCGCGCGTATGCGCGCACGGTCGCCTCGGCCTGCGCCTCGAGCACCGAATCGCTCGTGAACGCCGTCGACGCGCTCAAGGCGGGCCAGGCCGACGTGATCATCGCGGGCGGTTCCGAGGCCGTCATCCACGGCCTCACGCTCGCAGCCTTCGCCGCCATGCAGGCGCTGTCCAAGCGCAACGACTCCCCCGAGACCGCCTCCCGCCCCTACAGCGTCGATCGCGACGGCTTCGTCATGGGCGAGGGTGCCGCCTGCCTCGTGCTCGAGACCGAGGAGCACGCGAAGGCCCGCGGCGCCAAGATCTACGCCGAGGTCGTCGGCGGCGGCGTCACGGCCGACTCGTACCACATCACCGCTCCCGAGCCCGAGGGCCTCGGGGCCTCCCGCGCCGTGCGTCTCGCCCTCGAGGCCGCGGGCGCGACCCCCGACGAGGTCACGCACATCAACGCGCACGCCACGTCGACCCCGACGGGCGACATCGCCGAGTACAAGGCACTTCTGAGCGTCTTCGGCGACCGCATCCACGACATCCCGGTCTCGGCCACCAAGGCGTCGACGGGCCACCTGCTGGGCGGCACGGGCGCACTCGAGGCGATCTTCACGATCCTCGCCCTGCGCGACCGCGTCGCTCCCCCGACGATCAACATCTCGACGCAGGACCCCGAAATCCCGCTCAAGGTATCGGGCGACGCCCAGCCGCTGGGCGACGGCCCGCAGCTCGCGATCAGCAACTCGTTCGGCTTCGGCGGGCACAACGCCGTCGTCGCGTTCCGCTCGGTCTGACGCACAGACGCGAAGACGCCCCCGGGAAGCCTCCGGGGGCGTCTGTCGTGTCAGGCGGCGATACGTCTTCCCGCGGCCCGGGATCTGCTCACCGAGCTTCGGTAGCGACGCCTCGAACCGCCTGAGTCTGTGGAGTTGTCGGATGCCGCGGGTCGCGGCATCCGCTCACCCGACCTTGTGCAGCCAGACGACGGGGGCGTCGTCACTCGCGTGGCGGAAGGGCTCGAGCTCGTCGTCCCACGCCGCGCCGAGGGCGACCTGCAGCTCGCGGTGCAGCTCGATCGCGTTCCCGCCCGAGACCTCCATCGCGTACCGGATGCGGTCCTCGCCGATCACGACGTTGCCGGCGGAGTCGGTCTGCGCGTAGTGGATGCCGAGCCCCGGCGTGTGGAGCCACCGACCTCCATCGCTGCGCGGCGTGGGGTCTTCGGTCACCTCGAAGCGCAGGTGCTCCCACCCGCGGATCGCCGTGGCCAGGGCGGCGCCGGTGCCGGCGGAGCCCTCCCAGTAGAACTCGGAGCGCCGAGAGCCGTGCAGCACCGGCTGGTCGGCCCATTCGAGGCTCACCGCCCGGCCGAGCGCACGGCCGATGGCCCACTCGAGGTGCGGGCACAATGCTCGTGGCGCGGAGTGAATATAGATCACTCCACGCGCCTGTGGTGTCGCCATGATCTCTCCGTTTCATCAGGTGCGTCTTCCCCAACGACCTGTGCACGGCGATCCGGCTGAGTATTCGGTTCTGGGCCCATTATCGCCCACGCGAGCGCGGAATGACAAGCGTGTGATTCGCCGTGTCGCGGCATCCGCTCACGACGAAGGCCCCGGTCCGAAGACCGGGGCCTCGCGACGGATCAGCGGATCACGCCTCGCTCATGACGTTGACCGCGGCCTGGCCCTTGGCGGCGTAGTACGCCGCGCGCGCGGCATCCTTTCGCGCCTGCTCGGCGTAGCCGGCCTCGAGCACGTCCTGCGGAACGTGGACGCTCTCGACGTGGTTCACGCCGTTGTACTTCTCGATGTAGGCGTCGAGCTCGGGGCCCGACGTCCACGACGTGATGAGGCAGTAGCGGGGCTCGGTGCCGATGTGGGTGGCGGCGTGCCACAGGCGCTGCGTGTCGATGATGAGCTGCGCGCCCGCGGGCAGGGCGATGCGCACCTCGCCCTCGGGGTCGGTGCGGTTCTCACGAAGGACGAAGAAGCTGTCCTTGTCGTCGGTGAGGTTGAAGAAGCCGCGGACCACCCAGCCGGTGCCGTCGGGGTTGAGACGGTTGTTGTCGTCCTGGTGGAGGTTGTAGAGCGTCTCGCCGTAGGGCGTCGGCTGCAGCTCGATGACGCGGCAGCGGCCGACGTTCGCACCGGGCTCCTGGGCGCGGCGGGTGAGGTTGGGGGCCTTCTCGACCTGCGAGTCGATCCAGACGCCGTCCTTGTCGGTGCGCGGCGGCTTGTGGTTCCAGAAGCCGTTGCACTCGATGTCGCCGAATGCGCTCGCGAGCGGGGCGAAGCGCGTGTCGCCCGACGACTTCCAGTCGTTGTACTCGATGTCGAGCCACTCCTTGGGATCGAGCTCCTGGTTGTAGCGGTCGAGGACGACGTAGCCGGTCTCCTCGAGCGCAGCGGACTTGATGTAACCCATGACGGATTGCCTTTCGGTCAGCGGGCCAGCACGTTTTAACAGGCCCAACTAAGGCAAGCCTACCTTGGAGGTCTCGGACCGCCCCGGGACCGGACCGTGAATAACCGGATGCCGCGCCCCGGCCGAATAGACTTGACGGCGATGGTCACTGCTACGAACGTCGACGCGACCGCGGTCAACACGATCGGCTGGCTGTCGGCAGGCGACTGGACCATCGTCGTCCCCGTCTATCAGCGTCAGTACCGCTGGGACATCGGCGCGTGCGAGCAGCTGCTGTCGGACGTGCGCGCGGTCGCCGACATCGACGACCGGCACATGCACTTCATCGGCTCGATCCTGTCGTCCGCCGGCGCGGACGACGAGCTGGTCCTGATCGACGGCCAGCAGCGGGTGACCACCCTGATGCTCCTCGTCGCGGCTCTGCAGCACACCGTACGCGACACCGACCCGGCGATGGCCGCCGAGCTCGACCGCGTGCTCGTGCGCGGCGGGGACGCGCGAACGACGAAGCTGCGCCCCCACGCGGCGTGGGCCGAGGTCTTCGAGAGCGTCGTGCTCGACCGCCGAGCGGGCGGCGACGGCACGCGCGACTCCCGCTTCGACGACAACTACGCCTTCTTCCGCAGCCAGGTGAGCGCCGACGAGGCGCCGCACATCTGGCGGGGTCTGCAGAAGCTCGAGCACGTCGCGATCACCCTCGGCACGGGCGCGAACGCCCAGCAGATCTTCGAGAGCCTCAACTCGACCGGAGAGCCGCTGCGCGATCACGAGCTCATCCACAACTACGTGCTCATGGGCCTCTCGCATGCCGAGCAGCGCGAGATCGAGGCCGACTACTGGGTTCCGATCGAGCAGAACACGGGCGAGTCCATCGCCGAGTTCTGGCGCCAGTACCTCGTCATGGTCACGGGGCGCGAGGTCGCCGTCGCGCGCGGGCGGGGTGTGTACGACACGTTCCGCCAGGTCTTCCCGCGCCTCGGCATCGACGACCTGCGGCGTCACGCGGCCGAGTGGCGCGAGTACTCCGAGATCCACCGCGTGCTCCGCGAACCGGAGCGGGAGCCGGATGCCGCGATCTCGCGGCAGCTGCGATGGCTCACGACCTTCGGCCCGGCGATGCATCCCCTCGTCCTGCGGACGTACCGCGACTGGAAGCACGGCGCCGTCGACGGCGACGAACTGGTTGTCACCCTGGAGCACGTGCAGGCCCTGCTCCTGCGCCGCACGATCGTCGGCATCGGCACCGAGCGGATCGTCGCCCGCCTGTGCCGGGCGCGTGAGGACGGCTGGGACGCCCTGGTGGCGGCGATCTCGCGCATCACGCCGTCGGACGAGCGGATCCGGGCTGCGGTGAAGTACTCCGAGCTCCCCCATCCCGCATACGTGCTCGGACGCCTCGCCGGCCTCGATGGCACGACGGGACTCGACGTGGAGCACGTGTTCCCCCTCGCTCCGTCCGACACATGGTCCGGCGACGGGGCGCGGCCGTGGTCTGAGTACAGCGAGGACGAGCAGAACAGCGCACGAGCCCTCGCGTCGACACTCGGAAACCTCACGCTTCTCGAGGACGGCCTGGCACTCCGCGCGTTCGACGCCGCCTTCCCCGTGAAACGCGGTCTGTACGCGCGCAGCGAGGTCGCGCTGAACGCCGTCCTGGCCGACGCCGACGCCTGGAGCACGGCCGCCGTCTCGCAGCGGTCCGCCGCCCTCGGGCAGCGGCTGGTCGAGATCTGGGCACGCCCCGGCACGTCGCTCATCGACGACGACGGCCTCACCCCCATCCTCGACGCCGTCCACCGGCGCGGCTGGCCGATGGGCTGGGAGCGGGAGTGGGACTACGTCGAGTACCGCGGCGAGCACTGGGAGGTGCCCGACGTGAAGTACCTCTTCAACCGCATCTTCAAGCGTCTCTGGGCCGACGACCGCCGCGCGGTGATCGCGTACAGCGAGCGGCGCGGTGGGCCCGTCTACCGCGCCCGGGCGTGGAACGGTCAATGGGATCGCCTCGACGATGAGACGTGGCTCTACATGGGCTGGGACTCGAGCTACATGCTGAGCGCCGTGCAGGGGCTGCTCGAAGAGGCCGGCATCGCCGCCGAGGTGTTCGTGAAGTACTCGTACATCGGCGTCGCGATGAACCGGGTGTCCGGGCGTTAGGCTCGGGTGCGCAGGGGGCGGTGGCCAAGCTGGTCAAGGCAGCGGGCTCATAACCCGACGATCGTGGGTTCAAGTCCCACCCGCCCTACGTGAGGAAGGGGTCGCCGGCAGGCGGCCCCTTCCGCGTCCGTGCGACAATCGCCCTCATGGACGCGATCGGCTGGGTGGTGGTGGCGGCGGTCATCGCGGCGTCCGTCGCCCTCGTCGCCCTCGCGCCGCGGCTGAAGCGGGATCACCTGCGCAGACAGCTCGAGGGCGCCGCCGGCGGATCGCTCGCGGGCGTCGGCTCCGGCTTCGACGCGGTCTGGCGGCCGTCCGCGGAGGACGCGCACGCGGACTGGGAGGCCCAGGTCGAGATGCCGGCACCCGCCCCCGCGCCGGGCGACAAGGGGCGCATCGAGGAGGGCCGCCTGATCATCCAGGTCGACGACCCGGCATGATCAGCGCGGCGACTCGTCCTTGTCCTTGATCGGCGGGTCGGGCCAGACCTTCGCCACCGCCTCGGTCACGCGGATCGACCCGGTCATCGGCGGGGTGCGGTCGGCGCCCGGCTCGCTGCCGCGCGTGATCGGCAGCTCCTGGCTGTCGCTCACGATCTGCGGGTGGTAGCGCGCGAGCTGCCAGACGCCCCACACGGCGACGCCGCCGACGATCGTGAACGCCACATAGACCCAGAGCGGCGCGCCGCTCGCCTCGCCGAGGATCGTCAGGCCGATGAGGATCGCGACGATCGGGTCGATCACCGTGAGCCCCGCGATCACAAGGTCGGGCGGGCCGGACGAGTACGCCGTCTGCACGAAGTAGGCGCCGATGATGGCGCCGAGGATGAGCGCCGCGAGGCACGTGAGCGTGAGCCACTCGAAGTTGCCGTTCTGGATCCGCACGATGATGACCTTCGCCAGCGTCGCGACGAAGCCGTACATGACGCCCGCGGCGGAGATGTAGAACAGCGCGCCCATGCGCTGACGGCGCCAGAACCAGAACGCGCCCAGCACGACCGTCACGATGGCGAACAGGATGAGGATCGTGACGAGCTGTCGATCGGTGACCGGCTTCTCGGTCGCGAAGAGCGCCGCGATGGTGACGAACACGAAGATGCCGCCGACGCACGCCCCGATGGCGATCAGCGAGCGCTTGGTGGGGCGATGGCCGCTGATCTGCGCGTTGAGCAGCGTCGTGATGACGAGGGCGATCGCACCCAGCGGCTGGACCACGATGAGCGGGGCCACCGCCAGTGCCGACAGCTGGCACACGATCGCGAGGCCGAGCATGAGCGTGCCGAGCACCCACGACGGCCGCGAGAGCAGCCTCAGCAGGTGCTGGAGGTTCAACCCGCCTGTGCCGGTGGAACCGGTGAGCTTCTCGACCTTCGTGACCCCGCGGTGCTGGTACTGCGCGCCGAACGACATGAAGACCGCCCCGAGCAGGGCGAGCGGGATGCCGTACAGAAGGGCGGGGTTCTGGAACGCGCCGACCAGCTGGTCGCCCACGTCCTGAAGCTCATCCACCATCCGCAGCACACATCGACACTAGCCGCCGTCGCCTCTCGGTAGGCTCAAGGCGTGGCCGTTCTGCCGATTCGCATCATGGGTGACCCCGTGCTCCACGCCCCCGCGGGGCCCGTCGACGACATCACGGACGAGATCCGCACGCTGGTCGCGGACATGTTCGAGACGATGGATGCCGCACCCGGCGTCGGTCTCGCCGGACCTCAGGTCGGCGTTCCGCTCCGGATCTACACGTACTCGTACGTCGACGACGACGGTGCACCGTGGCGGGGCGTCATCATCAACCCCGAACTGTGGATGCGCCCGCTCGAGCCCGGCGAGCCCGATGAGGACGAGGAGTCCGAGGGCTGCCTCTCCTTCCCCGGCGAGCGATTCCCGCTGCGTCGGTCCGAGGAGGTGCTCGTGACCGGCGTCGATCTCGACGGCCAGCCCGTCCGCATCCAGGTGGACGGGTGGCGGGCCCGCATCATGCAGCACGAATTCGACCACCTCGACGGCATCATCTACGTCGACCGGCTCGGCGACGGCGACTGGAAGACCGCGCAGAAGATCGCGCGCAAGCGCGGCTGGGGCCGGCCGGGTCACTCCTGGACCCCGGGCGTCGACGACATCGACGCCTGAGCGACGCCGCGGACGCGGCATCCGGTACATGAAGAAAGCCCCGGGGGTGGAGCCCCGAGGCTTTCGCTCCCCCACTTGGACTCGAACCAAGAACCTATCGGTTAACAGCCGATTGCTCTGCCAATTGAGCTATGGAGGAATGCTGTCCCGCTCGCGCAGGCAACCACACCATATTAGCAAACGCGAAGGCGTGCTCGTGACGTCAGGACGCCACGAGCCGGTGATCCGCCTCGCCGCTCGGCGTCCACAGCAGATCCTTCGTGCCGTGCCCGTAGGCGATGCAGTGCCCGCCACGCAGGACGAGCACGTCGGCGTCCAGCTCTCGGACGACCTCCGCCTGGTTGGTGACCACCAGGGCCGACATGCCGTACTCGCGGCGGCGACGCAGGATGGCTTCGCGCGCGGCCTTGCGCACCTCGACGTCCATGTTCGAGAACGGCTCGTCGGCGACGAGCACCATGGGCTGCAGGACCAGCGCGCGTGCGAACGCCACGCGCTGACGCATGCCGGCACTGAGCTCGTAGGGGTACTTGGCCGCGGTGCCGAGGGGGAGCATCATCTCGTCGAGGAGCGTTGCGACGCGCACCTGGAGCGCCCGCTGATTCACCCGGCGGTCACGACTGGTGATCGGCTCGGTGATCACGTCCGCCACGGTCGACCGCGCGGGCAGGTCGGCGCCGGCCGACTGGGGCACATAGCCGGTGAGGTAGGTGTGGACGCGGTGCGACCGGCCCGGATGCCGCACGCCGATGCCCTCGACGAACGCCTCGCCGCCGACGACCGCGAGCCCGGGCTCGTCAGAACCGGCGAGGATCGCCGCGAGGCTCGACTTGCCGGAGCCGGTGGGCCCCATGATCGCGAGTGACGCCGCGTGCGGAAGAGCGAACGAGACGCCGTCGACGACGCGCTGCGCGGGGCCGCCTCGACCGGCACGCGCGATGGAGAGATCCGTACAGCGGATGGCCACATCCGCGGCTCGTCGTCGAGGCATGACCTCATCCTGCCCTGCGCCGGGCACGCGCGCCAGCGACGGCCGCTTCACGCGTCGTTTTCGAGCCGCTGCCTCTCGGCGTCGAGCTCGCGCAGACGCACGCGGACGGAGCGCCCCTCCTCAGAGTCGGCGGGCACGCGCTGGATCGCGCCGAGCAGCTCGTTCTTCTGCGTGACGAGTGCGCGGATCACGAGCCGGCGCGCGAGGTCGTCAGCCGACGACACCGCTGCCGCATCGCCGAGGGCCGGGAAGTCGGAGGCGAGGAGCTCGGCGCCGAGCGAGCGGTAGGGCTCCCGCACGGTGCCGATGGCCTCGACGGCCCAGCCGGGCCGCTGCATGTCGGGCGCCTCCTGCACGGCCTGGCGGACGGCGTCGAGGGCAGGGTGCCGGAACGGCAGGTCGACGGCACGGGCGACGAGAGCGGCATCCATCCGATGCCCGAACTGCAGGACACCCATGAGCGCATCGCGTTCGAGGGTCACCTCGGCGGTGCGGGGAAGCGACGCCACCGTGACGCGGACGAGCGGCTCGGCGGGCGCCTGCTCGGCGGGAGCCGGCACCGGGGTGCTGTCGCGCCGCGAGCCGCTGCGCGCCGCACGCTCGACCTCGCGGCGGACGTCTTCGGTGTCCATGCCGAGCCGGCGTGCGAGCACCCGGATGTACTCGGGCTGCAGGAGGGCGTCGCGCAGCTCGGCGACGACGGGGGCCGACGCACGGAGCGCGCCGACACGTCCTTCGACGGTGGCCAGATCGAAACCGGCGATGCGCTGGTCGAGGACGAACTCGACCATCGGGGCCTTGGTCTCCATGAGAGCGCGCACTGCGGCGTCGCCGCGCTTGAGGCGCAGGTCGCACGGGTCGAGCCCTTCGGGGCCCGTCGCGACGTACGTCTGCGCGTTGAACCGCTTCGCGTCGGCGAAGGCGCGCAGCGCCGCCTTCTGCCCCGCGGCATCCGGATCGAACGTGAACACGACCTCGCCCGCCGTCGAGTCGTCGCCCATCACGCGACGGAGCACCGTGATGTGGTCGGCGGCGAACGCCGTGCCGCACGTCGCGATCGCCGTGGTGATGCCGGCGAGATGGCACGCCATCACGTCGGTGTACCCCTCGACCACGACGACCCGGTGCTCGCGCGAGATGTCGCGCTTGGCGAGATCGAGGCCGTAGAGGACCTGCGTCTTCTTGTAGATCGTGGTCTCGGGCGTGTTGAGGTACTTCGGGCCCTTGTCGTCGTCGTAGAGCCGGCGCGCGCCGAACCCGATCACCTGTCCCGTGACATCGCGGATCGGCCACACGACCCGGCCGCGGAACCGGTCGTAGACGCCGCGCTGGCCCTGCGACACGAGCCCGGCGTTGGTGAGCTCCTCGTCGGTGAAGCCCTTGGTGCGCAGCGCGTCGCGCATGCCCTCCCAGCCCTTCGGCGCATAGCCGACGCCGAAGTGGGCGGCCGCGCCGGCGTCGAAGCCCCGCTCGCCGAGGAAGCGCCGGGCCGTGTCGGCCTCGGGCGTCAGGAGCTGCGCGCGGAAGAACTCCGCCGCAGCGGCGTTGGCGGCATAGAGGCGGGCACGACCGGTGTGCTCGGGCGCCGCTCCCCCGTCCTCGTAGTGCAGGGCGTAGCCGATGCGACCTGCGAGGCGCTCGACCGCCTCGGTGAACGAGACGTGGTCCATCTTCGTCAGGAAGGAGTACACGTCGCCTGATTCGCCGCAGCCGAAGCAGTGGTAGAAACCGGCCTGCGGCCGCACGTTGAAGCTCGGACTGCGCTCGTCATGGAAGGGGCACAGGCCCTTCATCGCGCCGACGCCGGCGTTCTTGAGGGCGACGCGCTCACCGATGATGTCGGCGATGTTGGTGCGCGCTTTGACCTCTTCGACGTCGCTCTGCCGGATCCGCCCCGCCATCAGCGGGTCCCGGTCGCGCGTGCGGCGGGCGACCACACGCCGAGGGATGCGGCGTCGAGTTCGCCGACGAGCCTGCCGTGCCACGCGATGGCGAGCTGGTCGGTGAGGCTCGCGACCTGATCGACGACGACGCGGCGGCGCGCGGCATCCGACTCGGCCGCGGCGAAGTCCTCGGCATGCAGCGGATCGAGCTCCTCCGGTCGCTCCCACAGTGCCGTCGCGAGTCGCTTCAGCACCCGCCGCTGCTCTTTGTAGAGGTCCTTGCGACCCTCGATCGAGACGACGACGGCGCCGATGATGCCCTTGAGCACCGCCATCTCGGCTTCGACGACGCGGGGAACGACCACGTGCGCACGATACCGGGTGAGCGCCGACATCCCGTAGGCGTCGCGCGTCGCCGTCGTCGCGGCGCGGGCGAACCGGCCGATCAGATCCGACGTGAGGTTCTTCAGACCGGCGAGCGAAGCGCGCGTGCCGTCGAAGGACGTGATCCACTCCGGCATCCGCATGAGGCGGTACAGGGCGTCTTCGAGCTCGTCTCGCGCGAAGTCGAAGCCGACCCACGACTGGATCGCGCTCAGCAGCGCCGCGTGCTCCGACGCATCGGCCAGACGTGCCGGGTCGAGGTAGCCGTTGGTCACGGCGTCCTCGAAGTCGTGCACCGAGTACGCGATGTCGTCGGAGAGGTCCATGACCTCCGCCTCGATGCAGCGCACCCGGCCGGGCGCGCCCTCCCGCATCCAGCGGAACACCGGTTCGTCGTCCGGGTACACGCCGAACTTCAGGCGTCCGCCGGGGTCGGGAAGCGGGTGGTCGGCCGTCCACGGGTACTTGCATGTCGCGTCGAGGCTCGCCCGCGTGAGGTTGAGCCCGAACGTGCGCCCGTCGTCGTCGACGACCTTCGGCTCGAGGCGGCTGATGATGCGCAGGGTCTGCGCGTTGCCCTCGAAGCCGCCGATGTCCTCGGCCCACTCGTTCATCGCCCGCTCTCCGTTGTGGCCGAAGGGCGGGTGGCCGAGGTCGTGGCTGAGGCACGCGGTGTCGACCACGTCGGCGGCGAGGCGCAGCGCCGTGGCGAGCTCGCGGCCGACCTGCGCGTCCTCGAGCGAGTGCGTCAGCCGGTTGCGTGCGAAGTCGGCGGGGCTCGCGGGGCTCAGGACCTGCGTCTTGGCGGCGAGTCGCCGCAGCGCGGCCGAATGGAGCACGCGCGCCCGGTCGCGTGCGAAGTCGTCGCGGAGGGAGCGGTGGCGCTCGGAGTGGAAGCGCGCGGCGTCCGCGTCGTCGTAGCCCGAGGGCCGCTCGCTGGCGACCCCGAGCGCCCCGGCGCCGTCAGCCGCCACTGTGGTCGAGCTCCGCTTCGGCGATGGCGCAGGATGCCTCGGCGCTCAGATCACGGGAGTCGAGCCAGTGCTCAGGCAGCGCCGGCCGCTTCGGCGTGCCGGCGCGGCCGCGCTGGCCCTCGGCCGCCGCGCCCGGATAGGGGGCGTCGAGCTCCAGGGTCGCGAGCAGCTCGTCGATCTCGTCGAGGGTGGACACCGTCGCCAGCCGCGCGCGGAGGTCGCCGCCGACCGGGTAGCCCTTGAAGTACCACGCCACGTGCTTGCGGATGTCGCGGCAGCCGCGGCCCTCGTCCTCGAAGAAGTCCACGAGCAGCTCCGCGTGGCGTCGGAACGCCTGGGCCACGAAGCCGAGGGTCGCGTCGACGGGAGCGCCGGATGCCGCGTCCGGGCCACCCAGAGCGCGGGCGAGGTCGCCGAACAGCCACGGACGGCCGAGGCATCCGCGCCCCACGACGACGCCGGCGCAGCCGGTCTCGTCCATCATGCGCACGGCGTCGTCGGCGGACCAGATGTCGCCGTTGCCGAGCACCGGCACGGTCGTGACGACCTCTTTCAGCCGCGCGATGGCCGACCAATCGGCGTTGCCCGAGTAGAACTCGGCCGCGGTTCGCGCGTGCAGAGCAACAGCGGCGACGCCCGCGTCCTCGGCGATGCGGCCGGCATCGAGGTAGGTGAGGTGGTCGGAGTCGATGCCCTTGCGCATCTTCACGGTGAGCGGAACGTCGCCGGCGGCACGCGCGGCGCGCGTGACGATGTCGCGGAAGAGGCCGAGCTTCCACGGCAGCGCGGCGCCGCCGCCCTTGCGGGTCACCTTGGGAACCGGGCAGCCGAAGTTGAGGTCGATGTGATCGGCGCGGTCCTCTTCGACGAGCAGGCGCACCGCCGCCTCGGTCGTGGCGGGGTCGACGCCGTACAGCTGGATCGAGCGCGGCTTCTCGGACTCGTGGTGCGTGATGAGGCGCATCGTGGTGGCGTTGCGCTCGACGAGCGCACGGGTCGTGATCATCTCGCTCACGTAGAGACCGGCGCCGTATTCGCGGCACAGCCGCCGGAACGCGGTGTTGGTGATGCCCGCCATCGGCGCCAGCACGACGGGCGCATCGAGTTCGATGGGCCCGATGCGCAGCGTGCGCGCGGGAGCGTAGGCAGTCGTCACGTCGTCCATTCTCCCAGAGGAATCCGATCCTTCGCTGAATCCGAGGGCTTAGCCTGGGAGCATGACCGAGGCTACCGCGACCGATCTCCGCAGCATCCCGTTCCAGACCGCCGACGGCGGCACCGCGACGCTGGCGGACTACGGCGACCAGGTGCTCCTGGTCGTGAACGTCGCCTCCCGCTGCGGCCTCACGCCGCAGTACGAGCAGCTCGAGCAGCTGCAGCGGGCGTACGCGGACCGCGGCTTCACGGTGCTCGGCTTCCCGTGCAACCAGTTCATGGGCCAGGAGCCGGGTTCGATGGACGAGATCCTCGAATACTGCTCGACGACGTGGGGCGTCTCGTTCCCCGTCTTCGACAAGGTCAAGGTCAACGGCGGCAAGGCTGCCCCCCTCTACAAGGCGCTCAAGAGCGCCGACGACGCCCAGGGCAACGGCGGGCGCATCCAGTGGAACTTCGAGAAGTTCGTGCTCACGCCCGGCGGCGAGGTGCACCGCTTCCGCCCGAACACGAAGCCGGACGACCCCGCGGTGGTCGAGGTCATCGAGGCGAACCTGCCCCGCTGACCCCGCCCGCCCGACGGCGGCGACCCGCGCCGGTCAGGCGCCGACGGCCGCGCCCTCGCGGTGCTCCGCCCACACCTGCCGCACGATGTCGGCGAACGCCTCCGCGGGCTGCGCGCCCGAGACGCCGTACTTGCCGTCGATCACGAAGAACGGCACGCCGTTGATCCCGTAGGCGCTCGCCTGCGCCTGGTCGGCGCGCACGGCCGGCAGATAGCGGCCGCTCTGCAAGGCCTCGCGGGCGGCGTCGGCGTCGAGCCCGGCGTCGGCGGCGAGGGCGACCAGCTCGTCCTCCTGACCGAGGTGGCGGCCCTCGGTGAAGTAGCCGGACATGAGGCGCTCGGCGAGCTCGTGCTGGCGTCCCTGCTCCTTGGCGAAGTGCAGAAGCTCGTGCGCCTTGACGGTGTTGGTGTGCTTGAGAAGGTCGAAGCGGTACTCGAGCCCTGCGTCGGACGCGACCCCGGTCACGCGCTCGAGCATCTGCTGCGCCTGCGCGGACGAGATGCCCTTGTGCTGGGCGAGGTAGTCGGCCTCGCCGCCCTCGAAGTCGACGGGCGTATCGGGCGAGAGCTCGAACGAGTGGTAGACGACCTCGACCGCGGGCGCGTCCTCGTCGGCGGATGCCGCGGCGAGCCCCTTCTCGAGATTCCGCTTTCCGATGTAGCACCAGGGGCAGGCGATGTCGCTCCACACGTCGATCTTGATGGCGTCCGTCATGCTGACCACAACCCCGCTCGTGCGGAGATCTATTCCGGCGGATGCGTCATCCGTCGGTCGGATCGGCCGCGTCGGGCACGAACCGGAACCGCACGCGCACCTCGTCGTACGGCACCACGATGGTCGAGGCGTCCGGCGACCACCGATCCGGAACGAGGTACAGCCGCCCACCGCCCTGCGCGAGCAGGCGCAGCCCGAAGTAGCGGTATCCGAAGGCCGGAGCAGGCGGCGCCTCGCCGTCGGCGGGATCGGATGCCGACTCGCCCAGTTCCCGCAACACGATGTCGGCGTTCCCTGGATGCAGGCGGTCCTTGGTGTCGAGGACCACCGCGGGCAGCGTGGTGAGGTCCGAGGCGAGCGCGCGCGCCTGACCGAGCCCCCACCACTGGGCGACGGTCGCGGTCGACCAGAAGGTGCCGGCGACCATCACGAGCACGAGGATCACCACGACGCTGCGCCCCACCGTCGTGCCGCCCAGCGCCCGCACCGTCGACGAGGCGTACGCGGAGAGCCCTGCGCCCACCGCGAGCAGCAGCGGCGCGAGGAGCTGGGCGACCGGCCAGCCGATGACGGGGATCAGGAACGCGAGCACGAGGCCCGCGAGGAGGAGGGCGATCCCTGTCCACGCGAACGCCGCGATGACGCGCCGCCTGGTCGCCGCCGGCTTCGCCTGGAGCCACCGCCGCAGGAGCCGGTGCCCCACCAGCAGCCCCGCGGCGAGGAGCAGCAGGATCACGACCGGAACGAAGAGCGCACCCGGGCTGCGCATCACGAACTCCTGGGAGCTGAGCCCGATGAGGTCGACGTCGATGCCGAAGTAGCGGAAGAACTCGCGGGTGGAGACGTAGCCGAAGTAGAACAGCAGCGCGGTGACGAGGGACAGCGGCGCGACGAAGGACGACAGGAAGCCCATCCACCGCTCGAAGCCGAGTCCCGGCTCGGGGGCGGGCGCAGGTTCAGCCGGGGGCGACGTCGGCGTGGCCGTCGCGGCCGCTGCGGCTGCGGCATCCGTCACCGTCTCCTGCCGTCGGCGACCCCCGAGCCGCGCCATCACGCGCCCTCCGGTGTGTTGACGACGAGCGGCGGCCCCGGCTCGACCTGACGCGCCGCCACGGCGTCGCAGATCTCGGCCGTGGGGCACTCGAGCGTTCCTTCGAAGCTGATCGTCGTCCCCTCGACGAAGTCCGCGCCCGGGCGCACGACCACGCTGCAGAAGATCCCGGACTCGTTCGCCTCGACGGCCATGCCCAGGCAGGACCTGTCCGCCCCGCGCGTGCCGCACACGCCGCTCTCGGTCTCGAGGCCGGGCTGGTCCGGGACCGCCGCGTCGAAGGTGAAGCGCACGCCGTCCGGGATCGGCTCGTCACCGCCCCAGAACACCGCGATCGTCTTGCACCACACTCCCGTCTCGACGACCTCGGCCTCACCCTGGTCGCCGTATGCCGGGCCGCCGTACTGGGCGACGGGACCCGTGCGCACGCGATCCTGCTCCGGGTCCTCCTCACCGTCGGTGGAGCCGGTCTCGGTCGGTGAGGGGACGGCGGTCTGCGTCTCCCGGCCGCCGTCGGCTCCGGATCCCTCGGTGGTCGCCGGGGCGCAGCCGGTGAGCAGGAGCGCGAGTGCCGTCACCACCGCGGCGAGGACGGCGCCCGGACGCATCGTGCTGGACATGGCAGACCTCCCGACCGGCCGCGCGCTGCGGCGCTCATCAGACAAGAGCGCCCAGACGCTCGCAGGATACGCCCCGGCAGGCTCGTGCGGGAGGGGCTCTGCGCCCAGGTCAGCGCGGCGCGTCGGGCGAATCCACCGCGCCGCCGAATCGCCGGTCGCGGTCGAGGTACAGCCCGATCGCGCGCCACAGGTCGGTGCGTGAGAAATCGGGCCACAGCGTGTCGAGGAAGACGAATTCGGCGTAGGCCGACTCCCACAGGAGGAAGTTCGACGTACGCTGCTCGCCGCTCGACCGGATGAACAGGTCGACGTCGGGCATGTCCGGCAGATAGAGGCGCTTCTGGATGAGCTTCTCGGTGACCGCGGACGGGCGCAGTCGCCCCGCGGCGATGTCGTCGCCGATCGACCGCATCGCGTCGACGAGCTCGACTCGACCGCCGTAATTGACGCACATCGTGAGGGTGAGCGTGTCGTTGCCCGCCGTCAGGCGCTCCGCGAACTGCAGCTCCTTGATGACGCTCGACCAGAGCCGGGGCTTGCGGCCCGCCCAGCGCACACGCACGCCCCACTCATTGAGCTGGTCGCGCCGCCGATGGAGCACATCGCGGTTGAACCCCATCAGGAACCGCACCTCGTCGGGCGAGCGCGACCAGTTCTCGGTCGAGAACGCGTACACCGACAGGTGCTTCACGCCGGCCTGGATGGCGCCGGCGACGACGTCGAGCAGCGCGGCCTCCCCCGCCTTGTGACCCTCGACCCGGGTCAGGCCCCGGCGGTTGGCCCAGCGGCCGTTCCCGTCCATCACGATCGCGACGTGCTCGGGCACCGCGCCCGCCGGGAACGCCGGCGGATACAGCCCGGTCCAGTCGACGGGGCGGTAGGCGACCGCGTCGCGGTGGGTGAACGGCTTCGGCGTCATGGGGCTCCTCCGGGTGCGCTCGCGACGTGCGACAGCGAGCGGATGCCGCGCTCGAGGTGCCACTGCGCGTATGCGGCGATGAGACCGGATGCCGCGGCGCACGAGCCCGCGGATGCGGCTTCCACGTGCTGCCATTCGCCGGCCATCAGGGACTGCAGGAGGCCCGCGGTCTCGGGGTGCACCCGCGCCGCCCCGGTGGGCGCGCAGTCGCGACACACCATGCCGCCGAGCTGGGCGACGAACGTGTCGTGAGGACCGGGCCGGCCGCAGCGCGCGCACTCGGTCAGACCCGGCGCCCACCCGGAGAGGGCCATCGCGCGCAGCAGGTACGAGTCGAGCACGCTGCGGGACGCGTGCTCGCCGCGCGCGAGGGCGCGGAGGCCGCCGACGAGCAGCAGATACTGCTGCGGCGTGGCCTCGGCCTCGTTGAGGCGATCGGCCGCCTCGACCATGGCGTGGGCGGACGTGTAGCGGTCGTAGTGCGCGGCGATGTCGGCCCCGTACGAGCCGAGCGATTCCGCCTGCTGGACGATGTCGAGCGAGCGGCCCTGGTAGAGCTGCACGTCGGCGACCATGAACGGTTCAAGTCGCGCACCGAAGCGCGACGACGTGCGGCGCACGCCCTTGGCCACCGCGCGAAGCTTGCCGTGACGACGGCTGAGCATCGTCACGATCCTGTCGGCCTCCCCCAGCTTGTGGGTGCGCAGGACCACGACTTCATCGCGGTAGGTGGGCACCCGTCAATTATGGACGCCGCCTCCCCCGCGGTCGCGGTGGCACCCCGGTCGCGACGCGGCGCGTCGAGCGGGTCAGCGCTCTGTCGAGGAGAACTCCGCGGCGATCGCCGTCAGCAGGGGGATCGCCCGCTCGATGGTCTCCATCGTTGCGGTCAGCGACATGCGGAAGTGGTGCGGCTGGTCGAACAGGGTGCCCGGCATGACGTGGACGCCGCGCGCGTCGAGCGCATCGCAGAACGCGGCGGCGTCGCCGCCCGGCGCCCGGCCCCACAGGTAGAAGGTCCCCTCCGGCCGCGTCACGTCCACGCCCGCATCGACGAGCGCCCCGAACAGCCGGTCGCGCTTGCGGGCGAGCTCGGCCATGTCGAGGGTCACCGACTCCAGCGCCGGGACGGAGTACTGCATCACCGCGTCGGGGAATCCCCAGCCGATGGCCAAGCCGAGGGGCATGAGCGCCGCGCGGAGCTCGTCGCGCTCGGCGGCGGGGATGAGGGGCGAGAGCGCGAGATAGCCCAGGCGCTGCCCGGGCGCGAGGAGCACCTTGCCGTAGCTGTAGTCGATGACGGTCCACGGGTAGTGCGCAACGGGGCTCGCGAACCCGATGCCGTCGAAGCGGATGCGGCGGTAGGGCTCGTCCGACACCAGCCAGATCCGGCGACCGTGCGTGCGCGACGCCTGCTCGAGCACGTCCGCCAGCGCGCGCCAGGTGTCGGCGGAGTAGACCCTGCCCGTCGGATTGGCCGGCGAGTTCACGACCACGAGGCGGGTGCGCGGCGTGATCGCCTGCGCGATCGCGTCGATGTCGAGGTCGAACGTGTCGGGCGCGAGCAGTGCGCGCACCGGCGCGAGGTTCGCCGCATGGAGCATCGGCTCGTAGCAGAACCAGCCCGGTACCGGGATGACGACCTCGTCCCCCGCGTCGGCGAGGAGCGCGAATGCGAGCGACAGCGCGCCGAACGCGCCTTGCGTCATCGCGATGTCGTCGGGTTCGAAATCGACGGCCAGCTCGGTGCGCAGACCTGCGGCGATCGTCTCCTGCGCGACGCGCTCGCTCGTCTTGTAGGCGAACCAGTCCACCGAGCGCGGCTCGAGCTGGGCACGCATCGCGTCGGTGAGCCCGCGAAGGGCGAGTTCGTGCGGATTGCCGAACGTGAAGTCCAGCGCATCCGGGTCATCGACCACCGCCTGCATGCGTCCGAAGAACGCGGTCACGATGTCGACCGCCGCCTTCGCCCTCGTCGCGCGCTCCGACATCGTCATCGCATCCACCTTCCCCAGCGTCGCGTGATTCCCCTGCACAGGATCCCAACACCCGCGGCCTCGGGTCAATGACCATATCGTGTACACTATTCACTATGTCTGGAACTCACGTCCTCGATGCGCTGCTCGCGCTCACCCGGGTGCTGCAGGCCGACGAGGAGCGCGAACTCGACCGACGCGGGCTCACCGGCCCGCGCACGCATCTGATGTGGGTGCTGTTCCACGGCGGTCCCGCAACGCAGGCGCACCTCGCCGCTGCGCTCGAAGTCACCCCTCGCCACATCACGACGCTGGTCGACGCGCTCGACACGACGGGCCTGGCACATCGCGAACCGCACCCCACCGACCGCCGTGCCGTGCTCGTCCACCTCACCGAGCGCGGTCGCTCGCTCATGGAGGCGATGGACGCTGAGCACACGCAACTCGGCGCCGACCTGGTCACCGGGCTCGACGAGGCGACGATCGAGACACTGGTCCGCGGACTCGACCACGTGCGCGGCCGGCTCGAAGAGCTCATCGCCGCCCACGAACGCGCGCAGCACGAGCGGGAGGCGCTCGCATGACCGAGCTCGCCGCGTCCACCGGCGCTGCGCCGCGCCGCACGGTGCTTCAGCGCATCGGCTGGCTGGTGCGCGCCGCCTGGCGCGCTGAAGTCGGCATCTGGCAGAGCCTCTATCGCTGGATCCTCCGCCGCCCGCGCGTCCCGCGCGGCGCCTCGGGATTCACCTACCACTCCCCCGTCCTGACGATCCTCGTCATCTTCATCGTGCTCTCCGCGGTGGAGATTCCGATCGTCGACCTGATCGTCCACGACTGGCCGTGGGTGCGCATTCCTCTCCTGGCACTGGGCATCTGGGGCGTGACCTGGATGATCGGGCTGCTGCTGAGCTACCTCACGCGTCCGCATGCGGTCGGCCCCGACGGCATCCGCGCACGGCTCGGGGCCGACGTCGACGTGAACCTGACGTGGGACGCCGTCGCGACCGTCGAGAAGTCCCGCGACGTGCTCGAGAAGGCGCCGAAGATCCGCGACGAGACCCACGGACGCACACTGGCTCTGCGCATGCAGAACGAGACCAACGTGCTCGTCACGCTCGAGAAGCCGGTGACCACGCGCCTCGGGGACGACACGGTCGAGGTCGACGCGGTCCGGCTGTGGGTCGACGACCTCGACGGCTTCATGTCGGCGGTGCGCACGCACATCCCCTGACGCGCCCCGACAATGGAGGGGTGGACGAGCCGATCTTCGTGATCCCCCTGTGGGCCGACCTCATCGCCGTCGGCCTGGGCGGCATCCAGGGCGCGCTCTTCGCCTCCGGCTTCCGGGGTCAGCGGCGACTCGACCTGCTCGGGGTCGCCATCATCGGCATCGTCGTCGGCATGGGAGGCGGTCTCATCCGCGACCTGCTGCTCAACGTCACGCCCGTCACCCTGCAGAGCAACTGGTACCTGCTCACCGCGATCGGTGCGGCGCTGCTCGGAATGCTGCTCGCCGGCCTCTTCCAGCGCCTCAACGCCGTCATCGTCGGGCTCGACGCCCTGGTGATCGGACTCTTCGGCGCGTTCGGCACCAGCAAGGCGCTGTACCTGGGTCTTCCTCTGGTGCCCGCCGTGTTCGTCGGCGTCTGCGCGGCGGTGGGCGGCGGCATCCTCCGCGACATGATCATGGGGCTGCCGGTCGCGATCATGCACGTCGGCTCGCTGTACGCGGTTGCCGCAGGGGCAGGATGCCTCGTCCTCGCCGGCGCGAACGCGCTCGGCCTCGACCTCGTCATCGCCGCGATCATCGGCATCGCGGTGACGGCCGTGATCCGCCTGCTCGCCGTGATGTTCGACATCTCGCTGCCCGAGCAGCGCGCGCTCTACCGGCGGAAGGTCGCGGTCGAGACGTCGACGATCCCGATCGTCAAGCCCTGACGCGCCAGCGAACACGCGCGCGAGACAGGGGGCCTTCGCTGAGACAGGGGCGGTGCCCATCGTCTCGGCGAGACCCCCTGTCTCGACAGAAGGCCGCGATCAGACCCCGGCCAGGGCGCCCGAGCGCTCGCGCGTGCGGATCGCGCGGTTCACGCCCGACACGATCGCCTTCAGGCTCGCGGTCGAGATGTCGCCGTCGATGCCGACGCCCCACAGCCGCTCACCGTCGACCTGCAGCTCCACGTAGGCAGCGGCCTGCGCGTCGCCGCCCGCACTGAGCGCGTGCTCGACGTAGTCGTAGAGGGTCACGTCGAACCCCTGCGCGCGCACCACCTCGAGGAACGCCGCCACCGGCCCGTTGCCGTGACCGGATGCCTCGTACCGGTCGTCGCCGTCCCGCAGCGTGACATCGAGAGAGACGTCTCCCGACATGTCGCTGCGCGTGCTCGTGGCCAGCAGCTCGAAGCGGCCCCAGCGGTCATCGGCCACCTGGGAGGGCAGGTACTCGTCGGTGAAGATCGCCCAGATCTGGTCGCTCGTCACTTCGCCGCCCTCGGCGTCGGTCTTGGCCTGGACGACCCCCGAGAACTCGATCTGGAGCCTCCGCGGCAGGTCGATTGCGTGGTCGGTCTTCAGGAGGTACGCGACGCCGCCCTTGCCCGACTGCGAGTTCACGCGGATCACCGCCTCATACGAGCGCCCCAGGTCCTTCGGGTCGATCGGCAGGTACGGGACGGCCCAGTCGATCTCGTCGACCGTCACCCCGGCGTCCGCCGCGCGCGCCTCCATCGCCTCGAAGCCCTTCTTGATGGCGTCCTGATGAGAGCCGCTGAACGCGGTGAAGACGAGGTCGCCCGCCCACGGGCTGCGCTCGTGCACGGGCAGCTGGTTGCAGTACTCGACGGTGCGCTTGACCTGGTCGACGTCGCTGAAGTCGATCTGCGGGTCGATGCCCTGCGTCAGCAGGTTGATCCCCAGTGCGACCAGGTCCACGTTGCCGGTGCGCTCTCCGTTGCCGAACAGGCATCCTTCGATGCGGTCGGCGCCGGCCATGTAGCCGAGCTCCGCCGCCGCGATCGCCGTTCCGCGGTCGTTGTGCGGGTGCAGCGACAGGATGACGTTCTCGCGGTGCGCGAGGTGCCGGCTCATCCATTCGATCGAGTCGGCGTAGACGTTGGGCGTCGCCATCTCCACCGTCGCCGGCAGGTTGATGATGACCTTGCGCTCGGGCGTCGGCTCGAACACTTCGATGACCTGGTTGCACACGTCGACGGCGAACTCGAGCTCGGTGCCGGTGTAGCTCTCGGGCGAATACTCGTAGAAGACCTTCGTCTCAGGGACGCGCTTCTCGAACTCGCGGCACAGGCGCGCGCCCTCGAGCGCGATGTCGATGATGCCCTGCTTGTCGGTGCGGAAGACCACATCGCGCTGCAGCACGCTGGTCGAGTTGTAGAGGTGCACGATGGCCTGCTTGGCGCCGGCGATCGACTCGTAGGTGCGCTCGATGAGGTGGGCGCGCGCCTGCGTCAGCACCTGGATCGTGACGTCGTCGGGGATCAGGTCCTCTTCGATCAGCTGGCGCACGAAGTCGAAGTCGGTCTGGCTGGCCGAGGGGAACCCGACCTCGATCTCCTTGTAGCCCATGCTGACGAGCAGGTCGAACATGATGCGCTTGCGCTCGGGGCTCATCGGGTCGATCAGGGCCTGGTTGCCGTCGCGCAGGTCGACCGCGCACCAGCGCGGCGCCTCGGTGATGCGCTTCGCGGGCCACGTGCGGTCGGGCAGGTCGACGGCGATCTGCTCGTGGTACGGCCGGTACTTGTGCACCGGCATGGAGGAGGGCTTCTGGTGGTTCTGCATGATCGTCGCTTTCGTTCTCTCGTCGAGTGGCGGGCCGACGACAAGCTCCGCGACGAGGAGGGCCCTAGATCGAGGCCTCGTCGCGGCAGCTAAGGAGGAGCGAGCCTGCACGCATGGTGCCAGGTTACACCCGTGCCCGAGGGTCGGGCGAACCTCGCGTCGCATTCCGGTGAGACGATCACAGCGCCGGTGACACTCGACGGATATGACACGTCATCGTCGACACCTGCTGATCGCGCTCGGCGCGGCATCCGTCCTCGCCCTCGCCGGCTGCGCCACGCCTGCCGGTTCCGCGGCGCCGTCCACGCCCGCCGACGCCCCTCCCGGCGCCTCGCTCGGGTCGCTGTGGCCCGCGCCGCCCGAGGGCGACGTCGTCGCTCAGGGCACGGTGATGGACGTCGACGGCGATGTCCAGCTGTGCCTCGGTGCGGTGGCGGAGTCCTATCCACCGCAGTGCGGAGGCATCCCGATCACGAACTGGGTGTGGGACGGGATCGAGGGCGCCGAGACGTCGGGTGAGACGACGTGGGGATCGTACGCGGTCCAGGGCACCTACGACGGCGAGGAGTTCACCGTCACGCAGCCGCCGATCATGCTGGCCCTCTACGACCCGATGATGCCCGACGACCCGACCGGCGGCGAGCCGGGTGCGGGCGACGAGGCGACCCTGCTCGAGATCCAGGAAGAGCTGCCCGACATCCTGCACGAGGCCTACCTGAGCTCCTACCCCGAGAACGGATGGCTGTGGGTCGACGTCGTGTGGGACGACGGCACGTGGCAGGATGCCGCGGACGACGACTACGGCGACGACACGGTGATCATCCGGTCGGCGATGCGGCCCGTCGACGGCTGATACGCACCGCGGAGCGGCCGGCCGGGAGACTCAGAACCCGAGTCGGCCGAGCTGCTTCGGGTCGCGCTGCCATTCCTTTGCGACCCGGACATGCAGCGACAGGAACACGCGCGTGCCGACGAGCGGCTCGATGCCCGCGCGGGCGCGCTTGCCCACGTCGGCGAGGCGGGAGCCCTTGCGGCCGATGATGATGGCCTTCTGACTGTCGCGCTCGACGACGATGTTCGCGTAGATGTCGGTGAGATCGGACTCCTCCCGCGGAGCCATGTCCTCGATGGTCACCGCGATCGAGTGCGGCAGCTCGTCGCGCACGCCTTCCAGAGCGGCCTCGCGGATGATCTCCGCGACGCGGTCCTCGATCGACTCGTCTGTCACGACGTCGGCCTCGTACAGGGCCGGCCCCTCGGGCATGAGCGTCAGCAGCTCGTCGGTCAGCACGTCGAGCTGCTCGCGGGTCAGCGCCGAGAGCGGGATCACCGCGGCCCAATCCTCGCGCAGGGAGTCGACCTCCATCAGGCGCTCGGTGATCTGGTCGCGGGAGGCGGCGTCGGTCTTGGTGACGATCGCGACCTTCTTGGCACGTGAATAGCCGTCGAGCGACTCCGCGATGCGCCGATCGCCGGGGCCGACCCTCTCGGTCGCCGGCACGCAGAACCCGATGACGTCGACGTCGCCCAGCACCTGCTCGACGAGGCTGTTGAGGCGCTCGCCCAGGAGCGTGCGCGGCTTGTGGATTCCCGGGGTGTCGACGATCACGAGCTGACCTGCCGGGCGGTTCACGATGCCGCGGATCGCGCGACGCGTGGTCTGCGGCTTGTCGCTCGTGATGGCCACCTTCTCACCGACGAGTGCGTTGGTGAGCGTCGACTTGCCCACGTTGGGCCGGCCGACGAAGGTGACGAAGCCGGAGCGGGACGCGTCGGTCACGAGCGCTCCCCTTTCTTCGTTGCGCGCACCTCGCCGGTGCGCGAGGGGACGATGCGGATCTCACCCGTGCGCGGCGCGCGCCCGAAGGCGGCCTCCGCCGCGTCGAGTGCTTCGCCGCGCTCGACGAACACCGTCGAGATGCCTCGGCCGCGCCCGCGCGAGGCACCGCCGGTCATGACGAGGCCCTCGTACTCTGCCGTCGCGCCGGGTTGAGGGACGCGACCGAGCGCCTTGCCCAGCAGTCCGCCGATCGAGTCGACGTCCTCGTCTTCGAGATCGATTCCGAACAGGTCGCCGACCTCGTCGAGCCCGAGGCGCGCGCTGACGCGGTAGTGACCGGGCTCGAGCTCGGTCACCTCGTCGGCCCGGGGGTCGTACTCGTCGGAGATCTCACCCACGAGCTCCTCGATGAGGTCCTCCAGGGTGACCAGGCCCGACACTCCGCCGTACTCGTCGATGACGAGGCACACGTGCACGGCGTCGCGCTTCATCTGCTGCAGCAGCGTCTCGGCCTTCATCGACTCGGGCACGAACACCGCCGGACGCGCGATACGCGTGATCGGCGCGTCGCGCCACCCCGACTCGTCGCGGAAGCCGAACTGCACGAGGTCCTTGAGGTACAGCACGCCCACGACGTCATCGGCCTCGTCGTCGACGATCGGGACGCGGGAGATGCCCTTGTCGAGGAAGATCGCCATCGCCTCGCGCGTCGAGGCCGCGGCATCCACCGTCACCATGTCGGTGCGCGGCACCATCACGGCGCGGACGAAGGTGTCGGTGAAGTCGAACACGGAATGGATGAGCTCGCGGTCGTCCTGCTCGATGAGCTCGTTCTCGGCGGCCTCGTCGATGATGCTGAGGAGCTGCTCCTCGGAGGCGAACGACGCCCCGCGCGAGGCGCCGGGAGTGATCCGCGTGCCGAGAGCCACGAGGCCGTGCGCGAGAGGGCCGAGGATGATCCGCACGCCCCGCACCACCGGGGCCGCGCCGCGCAGGAGCCCCTTGGCATGCTGGCGCCCGACATTGCGCGGGCTCGCTCCCACGACGACGTATGACACGCCCGTCATGAGCACCGCCGCGGCGACCATCGCCCACCAGATGCTGTCGAACAGCAGCGTGAACGCGACGGTGACCAGCACGGCGGCGGTCGTCTCGGAGAGCACGCGGATGAACACGACCGCGTTCGCGTGCGCCTCGGGGTCGTCGGCGATCTTGCGCAGCGCGGACGCGTTGCGGTCGCCAGCCCCGAGCTCGGCGAGGTCGGCGCGCGAGGTCACGCTCAGCGCGGCGTCGATGGCGACCATGAGGGCGCCGAACGCCAGCAGCAGCGCCGCGGCGATGAGGAGCAGCGCAGGGGTCATGCGCGATTTCGACGGCGTTCCACAGCCTGGAAGGCCGTGATGAGCTCGCGCTGGAGCCCGAACATCTCGCGCTCCTCCTCGGGCTCGGCGTGGTCGAAGCCGAGGAGGTGCAGCAGGCCGTGCGTCGTCAGCATGACGAGCTCGTCCATCGTCGAGTGCTTCGCGGCGACGGCCTGAGTCTCGGCCACCTGCGGGCACAGCACGATGTCGCCGAGGAGTCCCGCGGGCGCCGGCATGTCCTCGGTGCCGGGGCGCAGCTCGTCCATGGGGAAGCTCAGCACGTCGGTGGGGCCGGGTTCGTCCATCCACTGCACATGAAGAGCCTCCATCGCGCCCTCGTCGACCAGGAGGATCGCGACGTCGGCGTCGGGGCTCACGTGGAGCTCGGCGAGGTTGTTCTCCATGAGACGCAGCAGCACCGTCTCGTCGACCGCGATGCCTGACTCGTTGCTGATCTCGATCGTCATGAGCGTCCTCGCTTCGGAAGATGGTCGCGGGGGTTCTGGGGCCGCATGCCGGCGCGCCGCTCCGCCCGGTTCGCGAACTCGGACGCCTCGTCGCGCTCGCGGCGCGCGGCCATCCGCCGTTCGTCGTACTCGCTGTAGGCGTCGACGATGCGCCCGACGAGCGTGTGCCGCACGACGTCGTCACTCGTCAGGTAGGAGAAGTGGATGTCGTCGATGTCGCCGAGCACCCGCGTCACGAGCCGCAGTCCGGACGCGCCCTGCGGCAGATCGATCTGCGTGATGTCGCCCGTGACGACCATGCGCGTGCCGAAGCCCAGCCGCGTGAGGAACATCTTCATCTGCTCGGGCGTGGTGTTCTGCGCCTCATCGAGCACGACGAACGAGTCGTTGAGCGTGCGTCCGCGCATATACGCGAGCGGGGCGACCTCGATGGTGCCCGTCGCCATGAGCTTCGGCACGAGCTCCGGATCCATCATCTCGTTGAGCGCGTCGTACAGCGGGCGGAGGTACGGGTCGATCTTGTCGGTGAGCGTGCCGGGCAGGAACCCCAGCCGCTCCCCCGCCTCGACCGCGGGGCGCGTCAGGATGATGCGGCTGACCTCCTTGCGCTGCAGCGCCTGCACCGCCTTGGCCATCGCGAGGTAGGTCTTGCCGGTGCCGGCGGGCCCGATGCCGAACACGATCGTGCTCTCCTCGATCGCGTCGACGTACGCCTTCTGGCCGAGGGTCTTGGGCCGGATCACCTTGCCGCGCGACGACAGGATCGCTTCTCCGAGCACCTCCGACGGCCGCGGGCCGCCCTCGGTGCGAAGGATGCGGCTCGACGACGACACGTCGGAGGGGTCGAGCCCCTGCCCGGCCTTGGTCATGGCGAGCAGCTCGTCGACGAGCGAGCGGGCGGCGGCGACGGCGTCCGCTTCTCCGGTGAGTGTGATCTCGTTGCCCCGCACGTGCACGTCGACGCCCGGGTGCTCCTTCTCGACGACGCGCAGCAGCCGGTCCTGCGGGCCGAGCAGCTGCACCATCGCGACGCCGTCGGCGTAGACGCGGTCGATCGTGGGTTCGGAATCGGATGGGTCAGGCACCAATGCTCGCTTCCTCGAGTCCTCCGGCGAGCACATGGGCGTGCACGTGGAAGACGGTCTGGCCCGCGTTCGGGCCGGTGTTGAAGATCAGACGGAAATCGCCGTCGGCGTGCTCGGCGGCGAGGCTGTTCGCGAGTCCCACCAGCTCGGCGAGCAGGTCGGGGTCGCCTGCGGCGAGCTCGACGACGTTGCGGTACTCCTCCGACTTGGGGATGACCAGCAGGTGCACGGGCGCCTTGGGCGCGATGTCGCGGATGGCGAAGGCGTTCTCGGTCTCGGCGATGATCTCGGACGGGATCTCTCCGTTGCGGATGCGCGTGAAGATCGACGGATCGCTCATCCCGCAAGTCTACCGACGGGTGTCGCGGCGGGGCGGGTCGCACTGCGAGCCGGGCGAGAGAGGAGAACGGCTCACCACCGGCCGAGGGCGGCGCTCACGACCGCGAGAGCGGCGGGCCCGGCCGTCGAGGTGCGCAGCACGCTGTCTCCGAGCCGCACGAGGGTCGCCCCGGCCCCCTCCAGCGCGGACAGCTCGTCATCGGCGATGCCGCCCTCCGGTCCGACGACCAGCAGGACATCACGCTCTTCGCCGTCGAGGACGACGCCCGTCAGCCGCGCGGCCCCGCGGGGCTCGAGCACGAGGGTGCGGGATGCCGCGGCCCGTTGCACGAGCTGCCGGGTCGAGGCGAGCGGCCTGACGTCGGGGATCCAGGCACGGTGAGCCTGCTTCGCCGCCTCGCGGACGATCGTCGCCCATCGGGCGCGGCCCTTCTCCGCCTTCGCCGCGTCCCACCGCGACACGCTGCGCGCGGCCTGCCACGGCACGATCTCGTCGATCCCGAGCTCTGTCGCCGCCTGCACGGCCAGCTCGTCGCGGTCGCCCTTCGCCAGCGCCTGCACAAGGACGACGCGCGGGCGCGGGGCTGCGGCATCCGTCCTCGACTCGACGCGCACGACCACTTCGCGCGGAGCGACCGACTCGCAGCGGCCCGTCAGCCACGCCCCGCGGCCGTCGCCCACGGTGACCTCCTCGTCCACGCGGACGCGGCGCACCGACGCGGCGTGATGCGCTTCGGCACCCGTGAGCACGACGACGTCACCGGCGGCGGCGGTGGTCGCCTCGTCGAGCACGAAGTGCAGCGCCACCGGTCAGCCCCGGAACCGGTCGCGGAGCTTCGCGAAGAGACCCTGGTGGAACTCGGCCAGACGCGGCGCCGGCGCCTTCGTGCGCTTGGCGAAGTCCTCGATGAGCGCCCGCTCCTTGCCGTCGAGGCGCGTGGGCGTGACCACGTGCACTCCGACCCGGAGGTCGCCGCGCTGAGTCCCGCGCAGCGGCGTGATGCCGCGGCCCTTGATCGTGAGCACGTCGCCGCCCTGCACGCCCGGGCGGATCTCGAGCTCGACGGGACCGTCGAGCGACTGGATGGTCGTGTTCGTGCCGAGGATCGCGTCGGGCATCGAGACCTCGAGCGTAGCGAGCAGGTCGTCGCCGTCACGGCTGAAGACCTCGTGCGGGGCGACGGTCACCTCGATGTAGAGGTCGCCGTTGGGGCCGCCCGCCTGGCCGACCTCGCCCGAGCCGGGCAGCTGCAGCCGCAGTCCGGTCTCGACGCCCGCGGGGATGTCGAGGGAGACGGTCCGGCGTGCACGCACGCGACCCTGCCCCTGGCACGTGCCGCAGGGGTAGGGGATGGTCGTGCCGTAGCCCTGGCACACGTTGCAGGGCTGGTTCGTGAGCACGTTGCCCAGGAGGCTCCGCACCTGGCGCTGGATGTGACCCGTGCCGTGGCAGATGTCGCACGTGACCGGCGACGTGCCGGGCTGGCAGCACGAGCCCTGGCAGGTGTCGCACAGCACGGCGGTGTCGACCTCGATGTCGCGGTGGACGCCGAACACGACGTCGCCGAGCTCGAGCGAGACGCGTACCAGCGCGTCCTGGCCGCGCTCGCGGCGGGACCGTGGGCGGCCCCCACGCGCGCCTCCGCCTCCGGCGGCGCCGAAGAAGGTCTCGAAGATGTCATTGAAGCCGCCGAAGCCCGAGGCGCCGCCGAACGCGCCGTCGCCACCGCCCATGTCGTAGCGGGCGCGCTGATCGGGATCGCTCAGCACGTCGTACGCGTGCGTCACGAGCTTGAAGCGCTCGGAGGCCTCTTCGCCGGGGTTCACGTCGGGGTGGAGCTCCCGCGCGAGACGCCGGTACGCCTTCTTGATCTCGTCGAGGGATGCGTCCCGGGAGACACCGAGGACCTCGTAGTGGTCAGCCACATTCGCCTTCCTGCCCGCGGGATGCGCGGGATCGTTCGTGTGTGCGCGGCCGCGTCAGCGGCTGCTCTCGTCTTCTTCGAGCATCCGCGTCAGATAGCGGGCGACGGCTCTCACCGCCGCGAGGTTCGTGGGGTAGTCCATGCGGGTCGGGCCCATGACTCCGACGCGCGCGCGGGAGCCGGTCGCGTCGTAGTCGCTCGCGACGATGGAGGCCTCGGCGAGGCCGAACGGCTCGTTCTCGCGGCCGATGCTGGCGGCGAGGCCCTTCTCGTCGGCGACCATCTCGCCCATGAGGCGCAGGATCGTGACCTGCTCCTCGATCGCCTCGAGGAGGGGGTAGATGCTGCCGCGGAAGTCGGCCTCGCGCCGTGCGAGGGTGGCACTTCCGGCCATCACGAGGCGGTCCTGCCGGAACTCGTCGAGCTCTTCGGCGACCACCCGCACGATCTCGGCGGTCGCCGCCTGGTGCGGGGCCGTCATGACCGCGGCGCTGTCGAGGCGGTCGGCGATGCGCGTGAGGCCGTCGCGGACGGAGCGGCCGACGAGCAGCGTGCCGAGCTCGGCGCGGATGCGGGCGAGATCGGCCTCGTCGAAGTCGTCGCGCACGAACGCCATGCGCTGCGACACCCGCCCGGTGTCGGTGACCACGATCACCAGCATCCGGCCCCCGCCGAGCTGGACGAGCTCGACGTGCGTGACGTTCGCGCGGGCGAACGAGGGATACTGCACGATGGCGACCTGGCCGGTGAGCTGGGTGAGAGCGCGGACGGTGCGTGCCAGCACGTCGTCGAGGTCACCGGGTCCTTCGAGGAACGACGAGATCGCGGTGCGCTGGGCCGTGCTGAGCGGGCGCACGTCCGCGAGGTGATCGACGAAGACGCGGTAGCCCTTGTCGGTCGGCACACGGCCGGACGAGGTGTGCGGGGCAGCGATGAGCTCCTCGTCCTCGAGCAGGGCCATGTCGTTGCGGATGGTCGCCGCGGACACCCCGAAGGCGTGACGCTCCACGATCGCCTTGCTGCCGACGGGCTCGCGCGTGTCGACGTAGTCCTCGACGATCGCGCGCAGCACCTGGAGCCCTCGCTCGCTGACCATCCCGCCTCCTCACGGCGCCTTTGGCACTCGCATGACTGGAGTGCCAATTCTATCGGATGCCTCGCGCCTCGGCCGGGAGCGCGGGGCGGCCGATCCGCGGCACCGCGCCTACTCGGTGAGCGCCCGCACCACGGCGTCGGCGAGGAGCCGTCCGCGCCGCGTGAGCACGATCGTCCCGTGCAGCGCGGACGGCCCGTCGACCAGGCCGTCGGCGATGAGCGCGGCCACGGCGCGGCGGCCTTCGCCGAGCAGCTCCGACACCGGGAGCCCCTCGCGGATCCGCGTGCGCAGGAGCACGTTCTCGAGCGAGCGCGCCTCGAGATCGGGCACCTCGCGTGCCGCCGCGGGCGACTCCCCCGCCGCGAGGCGCTGCGCGTACGCGGCGGGGTGCTTGACGTTCCAGAACCGCACGCCGCCCACGTGGCTGTGTGCGCCGGGGCCGAAGCCCCACCAGTCGGTGCCCTGCCAGTACGCGAGGTTGTGACGCGAGCGCTGGTCGTCGCTGCGCGCCCAGTTCGACACCTCATACCATTCGAACCCGGCCGCCGACAGCAGGTCGTCCGCCAGCTCGTACATGTCTGCCTGGAGATCGTCATCGGGGGCCGGAACCTCGCCACGACGGATCTGCCGGGCCAGCTTCGTGCCGTCCTCGATGATGAGCGCGTAGGCCGAGACGTGGTCGGGCGCGAGCTCGACGGCGGTTTCGAGCGAAGCCCGCCAGTCGGCGAGGGACTCCCCCGGCGCGCCGTAGATGAGGTCGACGCTGACGTCGAGTCCGGCTGCGCGCGCCGCGGCCACGGCGGTGCGGACGTTCGCCGGGTCGTGGGTGCGGTCGAGTGCGGCGAGGACGTGCGGCACCGCCGACTGCATGCCGATCGACAGACGCGTGACGCCGGATGCCGAGAGCTCGGCCGCCACCGCGTCGCTGACGGTGTCGGGGTTGGCCTCGACGGTGACCTCGGCACCCGGTTCGATGCCGAACGCGTCGCGCACGCCGTCGAGCATCCGCGCGAGGTCGCCCGGGGGCAGGAGGGTCGGCGTGCCACCGCCGAAGAAGACCGTCGACGCGGGTCGCAGCGGCCCGGTCCGCTCGAGGACTCCGCGAGCCAGCGCCACTTCGCGCAGCAGCGTATCGGCGTACTGGTCCTGGCGCGCGCCGCGCAGCTCGTCGGACGTGTAGGTGTTGAAGTCGCAGTAGCCGCACCGCACGCGGCAGAACGGCACGTGCAGGTAGACGCCGAAGGCGGTCGCGGCATCGATCGCCGTGCCGGCCGGGAACGCGCCGTCGGCAGGGACCGGCTCGCCCAGGGGAAGCGCGGAGCCCATCAGCGCCTCACGCGGGGGTCGTGTAGAGGGGCGAGATCGCCCGCAGATAGCGCGTGAAGAGCTCGCGCCGCCGGCGCTTGATCAGCCCGGGCAGCAGGCGGTAGAAGAACGACGACGGGGCGTCGAACGCCCGCACCGTGAACCACACCTCGTCGTTGTCGTACCAGTCGAGCATGAAGGACTCCTCGCCGCTGACGACGGAGTCGCTCACCGTTCCGAGCGCGAAGCCCACGCGCCGGGGCTCCTCGATCGCGAAGATCACGCGCAGCTCGGCGTCCGCCCGCAGGCCCTTCACCCGGCCGTCGACGCGGATCGTGGTGCCCGCGCCCACGTACGGCGTGCCGTCGGCGTCGTAGCGCAGATCGGACTCGGACCGGCTCGGGGCGATCGGGTGGCCTTCGGCGTCGAAGCTGACACCCGAGTACATCGGCCCGGCGGCGGGCCGCACGTCCTTGACGGTCAGACCGGCGCCTCGCTGGGCCGTCCACGACAGCAGCGCCTCGCTCGCGCCCTGGAAGCGCGCCTCGCCGCTGCCGATCCGCCAGGACTCCTCGGCGGGGATGCTCCGCTCCGGCGGGAAGTGCATGAGGTCGGCGGCCTGCGTGGCCCCGACCGCGGCGTAGTCGACCGTGTCGTCCCGGAAGTTCCCTCGACGCATGACTGCCAGCCTACTTCGCGGACTTTCCCTCGACGTCTCCCGAGAGCGCGGCGATGAACGCCTCCTGAGGGACCTCGACGCGGCCGACCATCTTCATGCGCTTCTTGCCCTCCTTCTGCTTCTCGAGCAGCTTGCGCTTACGGGTGATGTCGCCGCCATAGCACTTCGCGAGGACGTCCTTGCGCATGGCCCGGATGTTCTCGCGGGCGATGATGCGCGCGCCGATCGCGGCCTGGATGGGCACCTCGAACTGCTGGCGCGGGATGAGCTTGCGCAGGCGCTCGGTCATCATCGTGCCGTACGCGTAGGCCTTCTCGCGGTGCACGATCGAGCTGAACGCGTCGACTTTGTCGCCCTGGAGCAGGATGTCGACCTTCACGAGGTCGGCCTCCTGGCTGCCGGCCGGCTCGTAGTCGAGGCTGGCGTAGCCCTGTGTCCGGCTCTTGAGCTGGTCGAAGAAGTCGAACACGATCTCGCCGAGGGGCATGTTGTAGCGCAGCTCGACGCGCTCCTCGGAGAAGTACTCCATGCCGAGGAGCTGGCCGCGACGACCCTGGCAGAGCTCCATCACCGTGCCGACGAAATCCTTGGGCAGAAGGATCGCGGCCTTCACCATGGGCTCCGACACCGAGGCGACCCGTCCGTCGGGGTACTCGCTGGGGTTGGTGACGACGACCGTCTCGCCGGTATCGGTGAGGACTTCGTACACGACGCTCGGCGCGGTCGTGATGAGGTCGAGGTCGAACTCGCGCGAGAGACGTTCGGTGATGATCTCGAGGTGCAGCAGGCCGAGGAAGCCGCAGCGGAAGCCGAACCCGAGGGCCACCGAGGTCTCGGGCTCGTACTGCAGCGAGGCATCCGACAGCTTGAGCTTGTCGAGCGCCTCGCGCAGGTCGCCGTAATCGCTGCCGTCGATCGGGTAGATGCCCGAGAAGACCATGGGCTTCGGGTCGGTGTACCCCGGGAGGGCATCGGTCGCGGGCTTGCGGTGGGTCGTGATCGTGTCGCCGACCTTGGACTGCCGCACATCCTTCACGCCGGTGATGAGATAGCCGACCTCGCCGACGCCCAGCCCCATGGTCGGGACCGGCTCCGGGCTGGACACGCCGATCTCGAGGAGGTCGTGCGTGGCGGTCGTCGACATCATCTGGATGCGCTCACGCGGAGCGAGCTTGCCGTCGACCATGCGCACGTACGTGACGACGCCGCGGTACGAGTCGTAGACCGAGTCGAAGATCATCGCGCGGGCCGGGGCGTCGGCGTCGCCCTTCGGCGCCGGGATCTCGGCGACGAGCCGGTCGAGCAGCTCCTCGACGCCCTGACCCGTCTTGCCGCTCACGCGCAGCACGTCGTCGGGCGAGCCGCCGATGAGGTTGGCGAGCTCCTTCGCGAAGCGGTCGGGGTCGGCCGCGGGCAGGTCGATCTTGTTGAGGACCGGGATGATGTGCAGGTCGTTGTCGAGGGCGAGGTACAGGTTCGCGAGCGTCTGGGCCTCGATGCCCTGCGCGGCGTCGACGAGCAGGATCGCGCCTTCGCAGGCGGCGAGCGAGCGGCTGACCTCGTAGGTGAAGTCGACGTGGCCGGGCGTGTCGATCATGTTCAGGGCGAACGTGCCGTCGGCGGTCTGCCACGGCATGCGCACGGCCTGCGACTTGATGGTGATGCCGCGCTCGCGCTCGATGTCCATGCGGTCGAGGTACTGCGCGCGCATGTCGCGGTCGGAGACGACGCCGGTGATCTGCAGCATCCGATCGGCCAGCGTCGACTTGCCGTGGTCGATGTGGGCGATGATGCAGAAGTTGCGGATCAGCTCGGGCGGGGTCGCGGACGGCTCGAGTGGCTTCAGGGCGCGCGGTGACATATCCCGTCGATTCTACGGGTGAGGGATGCCTCCACCCTGCGCGAGTCCTGCATCTCGGGCGTGCGCGCGATGCGGCGCCCGCGACCGCGGGACGCCCGTTAGCCTGGGGCGATGGTCGTCCAGGTCGTGCTCGTGCACGGCATCCGGACGTCCGCGACCATGTGGCGGTCGCAGGTCGAGTACCTGCGCGAGCGGGGCAATCCGGTCGTCGCGGTCGACCTGCCGGGCCACGGATCGCGCATGGACGAGGAGTTCACGATCGACGCCGCGTTCGCGACGATCGACGAGGCGGTGACGGATGCCGCGACCCGCGGCCTCGTGCTGCTCGTGGGTCACTCGATGGGGGGTCTCCTCTGCGTCGAGTACGTCGGAGCCGAGGACCGGCCGCCTGTGGCCGGTCTCGTCGCCGCCTCGTGCACGGCGATCCCCCGCGGCGTCGGCCTCGCCGCGTACCGCATGCTCGCGCGGGGATTCGACTCGCTGCCCGACCGAGGAATGTGGCTGACCGACCGCATGCTCGACCGCATCCTGCCGCACGAGACACGGGCCGACTTCGGGGCCGGCGGCTACGCCCTGGATGCGCAGGACGTCGCACTCCGCAGCCTCTCGGTGCTGGACCTGCTGGCGGCGGTGGGCCGGATCGACGTGCCGCTCTGGTTCGTCAACGGGCAGTACGACCAGCTGCGCGTCAACGAGCGGCTGTTCACGCGACTCGCCCCGCACGCGGAGCTCGTCGTGGTGCCGCGCACGACCCATCACGTGACGGTGATGCGCCCCGAGGTCTTCAACGCGCTCCTGCACCTGGCGATCACGACGCTCGAGCAGACCTGATAGACTCGGTGATTGGTTTGCGTGCGGGGTCCCACCTCCGCACGACGCCGCGAGCGGCCCCTCTACCCGTAACGCGGCAACTCCCATCCATCAGACACGAAAGACACCTCACGTGGCGAACATCAAGTCGCAGATCAAGCGCAACAAGACCAACGAGAAGGCGCGCGAGCGCAACAAGGCCGTCAAGAGCGAGCTGAAGACCGAGGTGCGCCGCACCCGCGAGGCCATCGCCGCCGGCGACAAGGCCGCCGCCGAGAAGGCGCTGCAGAAGGCGTCGAAGAAGCTCGACAAGGCCGTCAGCAAGGGCGTCATCCACGAGAACCAGGCCGCGAACCGCAAGTCGTCCATCGCCAAGCAGGTCGCCGCGCTCTGATCCTCACCCGGATTCGATCGAAGGCCCGTCCCTCCGGGGGCGGGCCTTCGGCGTTCCTCCCCCGTTCTTCCTGCGGGCCATGAGGCCGGTCAGGCGCCGTACGGGGCTCGTGTCGCGATCACGGTGATGAGGCGCTCGAGCGCGAAGACCGAGTCGCGCGATCCGCCCTTCACCTCGGCATCCGCCCGCGCCGCCGCCTGGATGGCGGCGCCGAGCGATGCCTCGTTCCACCCCGTGAGGTCGCGCCGCGCCCGGTCGACCTGCCAGTCCTTGAGGCCGATACGCCCGGCCAGCGCCGCAGCGGGCTCGCGGCTGCCCGCGACGCGCGCCATCGTGCGCAGCTTGAGGGCGATCGCCGCCACGAGGGGAACGGGGTCGGCTCCGGACGCCAGCGCGTGGCGGAGCGCGATCAGCGCATCGCCGTAGCGTCCGGCGATCGCCGTGTCGGCGACGGTGAACGCCGAGGTCTCGACACGGCCGCCGTAGTAGCGCTCGACGACCTGCTCGGAGATGTCGCCGGGCACGTCGGCGATCAGCTGCTGGCACGCGGCGGCGAGCTCGGTGACGTCGTCGGCGAACGCCGACACGAGCGCGCGCAGGGCCGGCGCGGCGATGCGCTTCCTGGCGGTGCTGAACTCGCCCGCGGCGAAGTCGTAGCGGTCGGAGTCGCGCTTGATCGCGGGGCACGGGATCTCGACGCCCTTGCCCTCACCGGCGCGGATCGCGTCGAGGAGCTTCTTGCCGCGCACGCTCGCGCCCGTGTGCCGGAGGATGACGGTCGCGCCCTCCTGCGGGGCCGCCAGGTACGAGACGGCCTCGGACAGGAAGGCGTCGGAGCACTTCTCCACGCCGGTGACGCGCACGAGACGGGGCTCGCCGAACAGGGACGGCGAGGTGACCGCGAGGAGTGTGCCGGCGGCGTAATCGTCTGCCCGCAGGTCGGACACCTCGAGGCTCGGGTCTTCGGCGCGCAGATAGTCGCGCACTCCGGCGATCGCTCGCTCGGCGCACACGTCTTCGGGACCCGAGACGAGCACGATGGGCGCCGGCTGCGGGGAGCGCCACGACAGCTGGGGAATCGCGCTGCGCGCGGCCTTCGCGGGGGCGCGTCGCGCGGTCGGTGCCATGCCACCAGCCTACCGAGCACCCCCGACTCACCCGCCCCGCTCGCGCCAGACGCGCACACCGTCCGGGCCCGTCCACAGCGCGATCACGCCCTCGGCGTCGGTGCGGGCGACCCGCGCGCCCGCTCCGGTCAGCACATCGAGGATCTCGGCGCGGGGATGCCCGTAGTCGTTGTCGGCGCCGACCGTCACCAGGGCCACCGCGGGTCGCGCCGCCCGGTACAGCTCGTGGTCTTGATCGGCGCTGCCGTGATGCGCGACCTTGACGAGCGCGTAGGGCGGGGCGAGCGCGCCGGAGGCGAGCAGCGCGGCCTGCGGCGATGCGGAGAGGTCCCCGAGCATGAGCGTGGGCGGGATTCCGCCCCCGCGCACGTCGAGCGACACGCTGGCGTCGTTTCCGGGAGGGAAGGCCGCGGAGTCCGCCTGCGGCCACACGACGCGCCACCGGGCTTCTCCGAGATCGCCGCCGAGCCCCGCGGAGGCCGCCATGATCTCGGCCCCCGCGCGTTCGAGGGCGTCGAGCGTGTAGGCGCCGTCCGCGTCCGGCGGCCCGTGCAGCACGACGCCGACGCGGCCGATCACGACCTCGACCCCTCCGACATGGTCGAGGTCGAAATGGGTGAGGACGAGCATATCGATCCGATCGACCCCGACCCTGTCGAGACACCGACGCAGCGCCTCGGGCTCCGGTCCGGTGTCGACGAGCGCCACCGCTCCTGCCGAGCGCAACAGCACCGCGTCGCCCTGACCGACGTCGCAGGCGAGGACGCTCCACTGCGTCGGCATCGTCCACCGCCCGACCGTCGAGCCGAGGAGCGCACCGCCCGCGCCCACCCCGACCACGACCGCTACCACGACCCCTGAGGTCACCACTGCCAGCCGCGCCGCGCGCGTCGATCGCCGGAGCGCCACGAGCATCCCGACGGCGGCGCCCACGACACCGAGTGCCGCCGCCCCCGGCCACCCCGCGATCCACGGCGTCAGGTCACCCGGCAGGCCGCTCACGGTGCCGGCGGTCGCGGCGATCCATGACGCGGGCACCCAGGCGACGGCGGCGAGACCCTCCTGCAGCCACGGCACCGGTGCGGCGAGGCACGCGGACAAACCCACGACGGTGGCCGCCGGCGCCGCCGGCGCGGCGAGGAGATTGGCGATGACGCCGTATACGGGCACCTGCGGGTCGATGAGGATGAGGAGCGGCCCGCAGGCGAGCTGCGCCGCGAGCGGCACCGCCAGCGCCAGCGCGAGCGGCCGGGGCAGCCACCGCTCCAGTCCCCGCGCCAGAGGCCGGGCGAACAGGAGCAGCGACGCCGTCGCCACGACGGACAGGGCGAACCCCAGCGACCCGGAGAGCCACGGGTCGGCGATGAGCAGCGCGGTCACCGCCAGCGAAAGGATCGACATGCCTGCGCCGGGCCGCCCGAGGAGCACGGCGACCATCGCGACGGCCGCCATCACCCCGGCGCGGACGACGCTCGGCTCGGGGGTCACGAGCATCACGAACCCCGAGAGCGCGGCCGCCCCGATCGCCACGCGCGCACTGCGCGGCGCTCCGGCGCCGGCGGCCGCGACGAATGCCAGTCCGACCACCAGCGCGCAGTTCGCCCCCGACACGGCCGTGAGGTGCGACAGCGAGGACTCCTTCATGGCCTCGTCGAGTTCGGCCGACACCGCGGAGGTGTCGCCCACGGCGAGCCCCGGCACCAGGCCCGCGCCTTCGCCGGGCAGATCGGCGACGGCGGTCACCAGCCCTTGCCGCAGCGCCGCCGTCACGGCCGCCGCGCCGGCCGGGCCGCGGATGACCTCGAGCCCGCGCGAGCCGCGCACCTCGAGAGCCGCGCGCTCCCCCGCCCGCCCCTCGGCCGCCGTCCCGCTGACCACGACGAGCGCCCCGACATCGAGCAGTGCCCGCTGGTCGACGTCTTCCGGCGCGACATGCACGACCACCTCGACGTGCACCGCATGCGACTGCGCTCCGACGTTGATGCGGCTCGCGACGGCGTCGAACGCGAGCCCTCCGCCCGCCCGTCGCTCCACCTTGCCGGTGACCGTCGCCTCGACGGTCACGGCGCGTCCGCCGGTGAGCGACAGATCGTGCAGACCCGCGCGCGCCGGGGCGGACAGCGCGACGTGGGATGCCGCGACTCCCGCCGCGCAGAGGGCGAAGACCACGACCACCATCGGCAGCCTCAGCCGCGGGGCCGCAGTGGGAGGCCGGCGGAGCGCCCACGCCACGGTGCCCATCGCAGCCGCTCCGCACCCCGCGGCGAGGAGCGGTGCGACCTCGGGCTGGAGGACGGAGACCATCGCCGCCGTCCACGCGGCGACCGCGACCGGCACGAGCCGGAGGATCAGGCGCAGCGGCACGGGGTCACACCGTGACGAGCTCGCGCAGCGAGTCGAGCATCTTGTCGCCGATCCCCGGCACCGCGAGGAGATCCTCGACCGAGGTGAAGCGTCCGTTCGCGTCGCGCCAGTCGAGGATCCGTTGCGCCATGGCCGGTCCGATGCGCGGCAGCGTGTCGAGGGCGGCGAGGTCGGCGGTATTGAGGTTGATCCGGCCGTCGGTCTCGGGCGCGGGCCCCGCGTCCCCGGCCGCGGCCTCGTCCTGCGCCGGGACGTGGAGCTGCTCGCCGTCGGAGACCGGACGTGCGAGGTTGACCGCCGCGGGGTCGGCCGTGTCGGCGAAGCCGCCCGCGGCAGCCACCGCGTCCACCACCCTCGCCCCGGTGTCGAGCACGTACAGCCCCGGCGCGTTCACGGCGCCCGAGACGTGCACGAACACCGCGGCCGGGGTCGCGGCATCCGTCGCCTGCCGTTCGTCGACCACCACGTGCTCGACCGGCGCGGAGGCGCCGCGCACGATGCCGATGCCGACCGTCACCGCGAGGGCGACGATCACCACGACGATCGCGGCGCCGAGCCCCAGTCGTCTGCCGGCCGAGGGCGGCGCGGCGGTCGGGGCGTCGGTCACCCACTCACGCTAGGAGCGCGCTCGATCACCGCCGCCGGAAGCGGTTCGTCCTGTGGACGCGGCGAGGGATCCCGGCGTCGTGGAGGAAGCGGCGTCAGTGCGTGCTGAAGCTCACGACCTTCGGCGGCCGCACGACAGCCCGCGTGATCTCGCGGCCCGCGAGAGAGCGCAGCACGCGCTCGTCGGAGCGCGCGAGCCGCTCGAGCTCGGCCGCGTCGATGCGCGCGGGCACCTGGAGGGTGGCACGCACCTTGCCGTCGATCTGCACGACCGAGGTCACGGACTCCTCGACGAGCAGGGTCGGGTCGGCCGTGCGCCAGGTCACGAGGCCGACGAACCCCTCGTAGCCGAGGATCTCCCACATCTCCTCCGCGGTGTGCGGCGCGAAGAGATCGAGGATCATCGCCGTCACCTCGGCCGACTCGCGGACGGCGGGATCGGCAGGTCCGGCACCCGTGTCGATCGCCTTGCGGGTGGCGTTGACCAGCTCCATGAGGCGCGCGACGACCACGTTGAACTTGTTCTGCTCGACGAGTCCCGGAGCGTCGGCCAGCAGACGATGCGTGACGCGCCGCAGCGACGCGTCGCCTTCGGCCCAGATCACATCCGGCTCGCTCGTGACGTCCTTCGCGACGCGCCACGCGCGGGCGAGGAACTTCTGGGCACCCGTGGTCGACACGTCCTCCCAGTTGATGTCGTCCTCGACCGGGCCTGCGAACGCGATGGCGGTGCGCACCGCGTCGGCGCCCGGGTCGATCATGCTCGACGCGAACTCGACGAGGTTGCCCTTGCTCTTGGACATCTTCGAGCCGCCGAGCAGCACCATGCCCTGGTTGATCAGGCTGGTGAAGGGCTCGGTGAACTCGATGAGGCCCATGTCGAAGAGGACCTTGGTGATGAAGCGCGCGTACAGCAGGTGCAGGATCGCGTGCTCGACGCCGCCGATGTACGAGTCGACGGGCGCCCACTTGTCGGCCTCCCGCGTGGGGAACGCCTGCGTCGGGTCGTTCGAGGCGAGGAAGCGCAGGAAGTACCACGAGCTGTCGACGAACGTGTCCATCGTGTCGGGGTCGCGCCGTGCCGGCTCGCCCGTCTCGGGGTCGACGGTCGCCATCCACTCCGCCGCGCCGCCCAGCGGCGACGTGCCCTTCGGAGCGAGGTCGAGTCCCTGTGCGTCCGGCAGGCGCAGCGGCAGCTGCTCGTCGGGCACGGGCACGATGCGGCCGTCCGCGGTGTGGATCATGGGGATCGGCGTGCCCCAGAAGCGCTGACGCGAGATCAGCCAGTCGCGCAGGCGGTAGGACTTCGCGGCGCGGCCCACGCCTGCGGCCTCGAGCTGCTCGATGACGCGCGCGATCGCGTTGCGCTTGGACAGTCCGTCCAGCGCGCCGGAGTTGATCATCCGGCCCTCGCCGACCAGCGCGACACCGGTCCTCGCGGGGTCGAGATCGGCGAGCGACTCCCCCTCGGCGCCCGGGTCGATCGGCACGCCGTCGTCGTCGAGCTCGATCACCGGGATCGCGCCCGTGATGGGCGCCGTCGTGTCGACGACGACCTTCACCGGCAGGTCGAACGCGCGTGCGAAGTCGAGGTCGCGCTGGTCGTGGGCCGGGACGGCCATGACCGCGCCGTGACCGTAGTCGGCCAGCACGTAGTCGGCGGCCCAGATCGGCAGCCGCTCCCCGTTGACGGGGTTGATCGCCCAGCGGTCGAGGAACACGCCGGTCTTCGGGCGGTCGGTGCTCTGACGCTCGATGTCGGTCTCGCGCTGCACACGCTCGAGGTAATCCTGGAAACGGGCGCGCACCTCGACCGACGAACCGGCGGCCAGCTCGGCGGCCAGGTCGCTGTCGGGCGCCACGACGAAGAACGTCGCGCCGTGCAGCGTGTCAGGACGCGTGGAGAACACGGTGACCCGCTCGTCGCGGCCCTCGATCTCGAACTCGATGTCGGCGCCCACCGAGCGGCCGATCCAGTTCCGCTGCATGCGGATGACCTTCTGCGGCCAGAATCCCTCGAGCTGGTTCAGGTCGTCGAGCAGCCGGTCGGCGTACTCGGTGATCTTGAAGTACCACTGCGTGAGCTTCTTCTTCACGACCTCGGCGCCGCAGCGCTCGCAGTGCCCGTCGACGACCTGCTCGTTCGCGAGCACCGTCTGATCGCGGGGGCACCAGTTGACCGGGCTGTCCTTGCGGTACGCCAGCCCGCGCTCGTAGAGACGCTGGAACAGCCACTGATTCCAGCGGTAGTACTCGGGGTCGCTCGTGTGGAGGATGCGCGACCAGTCGTAGGACGAGCCGTACTCGCGGAAGCTCTTCTTGTGCTGCTCGATGTTGGCGTAGGTCCACTCGCGCGGGTCGGCCCCGCGCTGGATCGCCGCGTTCTCGGCGGGGAGGCCGAACGAGTCCCAGCCGATGGGGTTGAGCACGTTGTACCCGCGGTGGCGCCAGAACCGCGCCACCACGTCGACGTAGGCGTAGTTCTCGGCGTGGCCCATGTGCAGGTCGCCCGAGGGGTACGGGAACATCCCGAGCACGTACTTGCGCGGACGCGTGTCGTCGTCGCCGCCGGCGCGGAAGGGATCGGCCTCGTCCCAGCGGGCCTGCCACTTGCGCTGGACGGCGTAGGCGTCGTACCCCCCGCTCTCGGCGGGCGCGGTGGTGTCGGGCGGAGTGGTCTGTGACACGAGGGAACCAATCGGAGGGATGCCGGGGGGCGCGCGCAGCGCGAAAGTCCAGGTTACCGGACCGCCGGCCTCACCAGCCGGGTGGCAGCGCCGCTCCCAGCGCGGCGAGGGGTCCGCGCGCCTTGACGCCGACCTCGGCGACCTCGGCCGCGGCATCCGATCGCCATGTGATGCCTCCGCCCGCCCCGACGTACGCACCGCCCGGGTGCACGACGATCGAGCGGATCACCATGGCGAGGTCGAGCGCGCCGTCGTCGCCGACCCAGCCGAAGCAGCCGGCGAAGACGCCCCGCGGTGCCCGCTCGAGGTCGTGCAGGATGGTCATCGCCGAGAGCTTCGGAGCCCCGGTCATGCTCCCCGCCGGGAAGGTCGCATCGAGGAGGTCCCCGACGGTGACGCCGTGTGCGAGCGTGCCCGACACGGTGCTCACGAGCTGATGCACCGCCGGGTACGACTCCACCTCGAGCAGTCCGTCCACGCCGACCGAGCCGGGCTCGCACACGCGCGACAGGTCGTTGCGCATGAGGTCGACGATCATGACGTTCTCGGCGCGCTCCTTCGCATCCGTGAGGAGCTCCTCGGCCAGCGCGGCGTCGGCGGCGGCGTCCGCCCCGCGCGGCCGGGTGCCCTTGATCGGCCGCGTGCGCACGACCCCCTCCTCGACCTCGAGGAAGCGCTCCGGGCTCGCGCTGGCCAGCGACACCGGGCCGGAGCGCACGAATCCGCCGTGGTGCGCGGGCGTGACGGCGCGCAGTCGCCGATATGCGGCGAGTGCGTCGACGGATGCCGCGACCTCGAACCGCGTCGTCAGGCACAGCTGGTACGCATCTCCCTCGCGGATCGCGTCGCGGCACCGTCCGATGAGGCCCGCGTACTCCTCGGCGGTGTGACGGGATGCCGCCGCCGTCGGCTCCGCGGACGCCGCGGGCGTCGCGGCGAACGCGGCGAAGCGCGCGGCCTCTGCGGCGAGCTCGTCGGCGCGGCCCGCCGTCGCGACGGCCCACGCGCGCCGCCCCCCGTGGTCGAAGGCGACGAACTCGTCGACCCGCAGCCACTTCGCGCGCGGCATCCGCTCGTCGTACCGGGCCGGAGCTCCGGCGCGCTCCGCGGCCTCGTCGTAGCCGAGCCACCCCACCCATCCGCCGCGGAACCGGCCGGCCTCCCAGGCCTCGCCCCCGGCGCGTGCGCAGGTGACGGCGCGCGGCGCGCCGGCATCGGCTTCGGGCGTTCCCGAGCCGACCCAGCTCCAGCCGAGCTCGGCGTCGGGTCCGGCATCCAGCCAGAAGGCATGGGGGTCGTCCGCGTGCAGAGCGAGGAAGACGGATGCCGGATCCGCCCATGCCGCCAGTTCGACGGCGACGAGGGGGTCCGACATGTTCCCAGGCTAGAGCCACGGCCGTCGTTCTAGGCTCGTGGCGTGAACGAGTTCCTGACGTGGCTGCTCGACGCCGTGCAGAGCGTCGACCCGATCGTCAGGACGCTGCTCGCCGGGGTCGCGATCATGCTCGAGACCAGCGTGCTGATCGGACTCGTCGTGCCCGGCGACACCGTCGTCATCGTGGCGGCCACCGCGGTGGCCTCGCCGCTGGAGGGCATCCTGCTCGGCCTCGCCGTGGTCATCGGGGCGCTCATCGGCGAGAGCATCGGGTTCTGGCTCGGCCGATTCCTCGGCCCGAAGATCCAGCACTCGTGGCTCGGGCGCCGGATCGGCGAGGAGAACTGGGCCCGCTCCGAGCGCTACCTGCTCCGACGCGGTGGACCGGCGATCTTCCTGTCGCGGTTCCTGCCCGTGCTCCACTCGCTGGTGCCGCTCACCGTGGGCATGAGCGGCTACCCGTACCGCCGGTTCCTCGCCTGGACGATCCCGGCATGCGTGATCTGGGCGACCCTCTACATCTCGGTCGCGGCCGTCGCCGCGGGCACCTACCGTCAGCTGGCGGACCAGCTCCACTACGCGGGCTACATCTTCGTCGGCATCATCGTGGTGTTCCTCGTGCTCGTCTTCGTCAGCAAGAAGATCATCGAGCGTGCGGAGCGCAAGCACCTCGACCACGGACATGAGCACGATGGCACTCGTGCAGGTCTCGTCGAGGAGGACGTGGAAGACTGAGAGGATGCCCGAGAAAGAGACGACCCCTCGCACCAAGGTGCTGTGGTTCGCCCGGCTCGAGTACCGATTCCACTCCTGGCGGGAGCGGCGGGCCCGCCGTCGCGGGCACACGCCCACCGTCACGCCGTTCCCGGGCTACGCCGGGCCCGGCTGGGTGCGCGTCCTCGGGCGCGTCATGATCGTGCCGCCCGTCAAGCCGACGGAGTCGGGCGAGTACGCGCGTGTGCGCGGATGGCGCAGCTTCGTCGCCGTGCCCATCGGATACGCGCAGGTCACCGTCACGATCGCGGGCGTCGGGCACGACGTCGTGGCCGATCGCGGCGGAGTGATCGACGTGCGGCTGCCGGCCGCGCTGGAGCCCGGCTGGCAGACGTTCACGATGACGGTGGAGGACGGCGAGCCGGTCGAGACGAGGGTCTTCGTCGTCGCACCCGACGTCACGTTCGGCGTGGTGTCGGATGTGGACGACACCGTCATGGTGACGGCTCTCCCGCGTCCGCTGCTCGCGGCCTGGAACTCCTTCGTCGTCGACGAGCACGCCCGTCAGCCGGTTCCGGGAATGGCGGTGCTGATGGAGCGGGTCGTACGCGACAACCCCGGCTCGCCCGTCGTCTACCTGTCCACCGGCGCGTGGAACATCGCGCCCACGCTCATGCGCTTCCTGCGGCGGCACCTGTTCCCGCCCGGCGCGCTGCTGCTCACGGACTGGGGGCCCACGCACGACCGCTGGTTCCGCAGCGGCAAGGCGCACAAGCTCTCCAACCTGCGCCGGCTCGCCGAGGAGTTCCCGCACGTGCGGTGGCTGCTGATCGGCGACGACGGGCAGCACGACGACGAGCTCTACACGACCTTCACGTCGGAGCATCCCGGCAATGTCGTCGGCGTCGCCATCCGGCGCCTCTCGCCCGCCGAGGCCGTGCTCGCCGGTGGTCGCACGGCCGTCAACGACCACTCCGCGGCATCCGTCCCCTGGGTGTCGGAGTCGGACGGCGCCGGGCTGCTCGACCGCCTGCAGGACGTCGGCGTCATCCCGCGCTGACGTCGGGGGCCGCGCGTAGGCTGGCCGCATGTGCGGACGATTCGTAGTCGCCAGTGCCGGATCCGAGCTCGTCGGCGTTCTCCGCGTCGACGTCGAGGGCGATGATCTCCCCGAGCCCTCGTACAACGTCGCGCCGACCGCCCAAGTGGCGATCGTGCTCGACTCGCTGAAGGAGGAGCTGCCGACGCGGCGGCTCGAGAGCGCACGCTGGGGTCTCGTGCCCGGCTGGGCGAAGGATCCGAAGATCGGCGCGCGCGCCTTCAACGCCCGCTCCGAAGAGCTCGAAGACAAGCCGATGTTCCGTACCGCGCTCGAGAAGCGCCGCGCCGTCGTGCCGAGCTCGGGCTACTACGAGTGGAAGACCGCCGACGGCGTCAAGACACCCCACTACATCCATCCCGCCGACGGCTCACCGCTGCTCATGGCGGGCCTGTACGAATGGTGGCGCGACAAGTCCAAGGCCGACGACGATCCCGACCGCTGGCTCCTGAGCTTCACGATCCTCACGCGCGACTCGATCGGCCGGCTGGGCTCGATCCACGACCGCATGCCGCTCTTCCTCGACGCCGACCACGCCGACGCGTGGCTCGACCCCACCACCGACAACGTGCGCGACGTCCTCGACGCCGCCATCGACGCGGCACCTGCCCTCGCCGACACGCTCGACGACCACGTCGTCTCCAAGGCGGTCGGCAACGTGCGCAACAACTCCCCCGAGCTGATCGAACCGGTCGAAGCCTGAGCTTCCCGCTGTCGTCCAGATCGCCACGCGTATCCTCAAACGGTGACGATCGCCCCGCCCTCGCTCTGTGCGCTGACCGCGGCCGAATGGCACGGGCTCGAGGACGCGCATGCCGAACGCGCCGATGCGCTGACGGCCGGTCATCGCCTTCGCGCGTCACGCGGCGAGAAGCATCCCGTCGAGGACTTCCTCTTCACCTACTACTCGTACAAGCCGTCGGTGCTCCGCCGCTGGCACCCCGGCGCCGGGGTCGAGCTGCAGGATGCTGCGGGCACCGAGCGCGCCGCGTGGCGCTGGTATGCACCGGGCACGGAGTCCGGCTCGCTCGTCGTCGACGGGACCGCGCTCCGCGCTGAGCGGGGCGACCTCATCGCCAACGTCGGCAAGGTCATCCGCGCGACGGCGGGGCGGGCCGGGAGCTTCGGCTGCTTGGGCCTCCACGAATGGGCGATGGTCTACCGCGAGCCGGGTCACCGGCACGATGTCCCGTTGCGGCTCGGCCAGGACGGCACCGACGCGGTCGTCGAGGCGCACGAGCTGCGGTGCACGCACTTCGACGCCTTCCGGTTCTTCACTCCCGCCGCCGTCCCCCGCAATCGTGACGCGCCGTCGCGCGACCGTCAGCCCGAACTGGAGCAGCCCGGCTGCCTCCACGCCGGCATGGATCTCTACAAGTGGGCGGCCAAGCTCGGCCCTCTCGTCCCCGGCGGTCTCCTGCTCGACGCTTTCGAGCTCGCCCGCGACATCCGAACGCTCGACATGAAGGCGTCGCCGTACGACCTCGCGGACTGGGGATACGACCCGGTGCGAATCGAGACGCCGGAGGGCAAGGCGCAGTACGTCAGCGCGCAGCGAGGATTCTCGGCGCGTGGTCAGGCGCTGCGCGAGCGTCTCCTCGCCGTCATCGACGGCGGCTGAGTCAGCCGGCGGGCTCGCAGTCAGGGCACGGGAGCAGGCCGCGGCCGTCGGCGGCGAGGCCGAGACGCAGCGCGGTCACGCGAGTCGCCGCTTGGCGCAGCCGCTCCGCGGGCAGCGTTCCGTCCTCGACGGCCGCCACGATCCCCTCGACGATGCGCGGAGCGCTCTCCGGGGTCGAGAACATCACGGCGAGCACGAGATCGTTGCCGGCCGCGAGCGCGGCGACGGCGTTCGCGACGGGGTCGGCGTAGGCGGCGATGCCGGATGCCTGCAGCATGCCCAGATCGTCCGTCACGGTCACGCCCTCGAACCCGAGCTCCTCGCGCGCGATGCGGTGCCATTCGGCCGAGAGGCTCGCAGGCTTCGCGTCGACGGCCGTGTAGGCGAGGTGGCCGAACATGAGCAGCGGAGCCCCGGCCTCGACTCCCGCCCGGAACGGAAGACCGTCTGCGGCCTCCCACTGGGCCTTGGTCATGCTCGTCGACGGGATGCCCGCGTGAGAGTCGCCCGGGGCGGCACCGTGGCCGGGGAAGTGCTTGAGCGTCGACAGCGCGGAGCCGTCCTCTCCGGCCACCGCGGCTGCCACCCGGTCGGCGGCGCCGGACGGGCTCGTCCCGAGCGCTCGCCGGTAGATGAACGATGCCGGGTCGGCCGTTTCATCCGCGACGATGCCGAAGTTCACTCCGATGCCGGCGCGCTGCACGAGCGCCGCGCGCGCGGCGAACGCCTCCTGCGCGGCCGCGGGCGGTGCAACCTTCAGCTCGAGCCCGGAGGCGAGATCGTCCCACGGCAGGCGCGAGACGTCGCCGCCCTCCTGGTCGACGGCGATCACCGGCGGCAGCGCCGGATCCACCGTCAGCGCCGCCGTCACCGCCCGCAGCGCGCTCTCGCCGGGCGGGATGTTCGCGCCCATGAGGATGAACCCGCCGATGCCCGTCGCCTCCATGTAGGAGCGGAGGGCCGCGGCATCCGTCGTCGGGATGTGCCCCATCACCACGGACGCCGCCATCTCCTGCGTCGACATGTCGTCGACCCGAGCGGATGCCTCCGCGTCGACGTCATCGTTCGTTGCGGGCTCCACGCGCACGCTCACCCCGGACTCGGGTGAGGGTGCCGCGCCGGCCGGCGATCCGCCGGCCGCGGCCCCGACAGCGATCACGGCCGCGATCGCGACGCCCGCCGTACCCACGCGCCGCGATCCGCTCATCCCACCAGCGTAGGTGCGATCTCCCGATCCCGGCCGGGTGCCGCTCAGTGCCGCGCGACGATGGCCGCGGCATCCGTCCCCGCAGGCAGCGCGCCGTACATCGCCGCGCGGTCGTCACCGAGGCGGGAGGCGATGAACGTCTCCGCGTCGAGAGACGGGGCGTGCCGCAGCATGAGCGAGGCCTGGAACGCGAGGGCGAGGGACTCGGCCAGGCGCCGGGCCTGCGCCTGCGCGGCCGCCGGCTCCTCGCCCTCGAGGCGCCGCAGGAGACCGAGGGTGCGGTCGACATGGCCGTCGAGGAGGGCGGACGCGCCGCGGGTGCCCGACAGCTCGTCGGCGAACGCCGTCGCCGAGTCGGGATCGCGTGTCAGGGCACGGAGCACGTCGAGGGCGATGACGTTGCCCGACCCCTCCCAGATCGCCATGACCGGCTGCTCGCGGTAGCGGCGCGCAAGCGGGAACGCCTCGGTGTACCCGTTGCCGCCGAGGCACTCGAGGGCCTCGTACGCGTGCTGCGGCCCGCGCTTGCACACCCAGTACTTCGTCACGGGCGTGGCGAGGCGGCGGAGCGCGACATCGCGATCGGATGCCTCGGCCTCGAAGAGCTGGGCGAGCCGGAGCCCGCTGAGCATCGCCGCCTCGTACTCGAGCGCCAGGTCGGCCAGGACAGCGGTCATCGCCGGCTGGTCGACGAGAGGAGCACCGAAGGCCGCGCGCCCGCGTGCGTGCCATACGGCTTCGGCGACGGACTGGCGCATGCCTGCCGCGGTCCCGAGCACGCAGTCGAGCCGTGTGCGCTGGACCATCTCGATGATCGTGCGGACGCCGCGTCCCGGCTCGCCGAGCACGAAGCCCACCGTGCCGTCGAACTCGACCTCGGCGGAGGCGTTCGATCGGTTGCCGAGCTTGTCCTTGAGCCGCTGCAGCCGGAAGACGTTGCGCATCCCGTGCGGCAGGAGCCGCGGAACGAACAGACAGGACAATCCCTCTTCGGCACCCCCTCGGCGCGTGTGCGCGAGCACCAGGAAGGCGTCGGACATCGGTGCCGAGCAGAACCACTTGTGGCCGGTCAGCTGGTACGCGTGCCCGCCCATGTACTCGCCGACGGTGGTGCCCGCGCGCACGTCCGAACCGCCCTGCTTCTCGGTCATCGCCATGCCGATGAGCGCGCCCGGCTTCTCCTCGGCCGGCAGCAGTCGCGGATCGTACGCGCGCTGGTACAGCCGTGGCAGCCAGGTCTCCGCGACCCAGGGGGAACCTTCGATCGAGGCGACGGCCGCGTGCGTCATCGATACAGGACACGCGTGGCCGGGCTCGGCCTGCGCGAAGAGCATGAAGGTGGCCGCCCGCGCCACGTGTGCGCCGGGCCGCGGATCGGCGAACGCCGAGGTGTGCGCGCCGCGCGCGACGGCTGCGCCGAGCACCCGGTGGTACGACGGGTCGTACTCCACCTCGTCGAGACGGAAGCCCCACCTGTCGTGGGTGTGCAGCGTCGGGGTGTGCAGGTCGGCCAGTTCGGCGTCGCGCTGGAAGTCGAGTGATCCGACGAGCGATCCGGCGTCGCGCAGACCCTTGTCGGCCCAGCCCGCACCGAAGGTCTCGACCGCCGCGACGAGCGGGGCGTTGGACCCGTACTCGTCGACGTCGACGCGCCACGGCGGCTGATTCTCCACGTAGTGAGTGGCGGCGCCGATGACGCGCTGGCCGCGCGAAGACGACGTCACGTCTGCTCCGTGTCGCGCGCGAAGGCCAGGGCGAACTGCTCCTCGAACGTCAGCGGGGCGCGTGTGATGATGTCGTGGACGAACTCGAGCTTGTGCCTTACCGGACCGACGATCGTGAACGGGTAGAGATCGCCGAAGCCCATCGCCCGGTTGATCCGGTTGAACCCCTGCGACATCCACTCCCAGTCGGTGAGCAGGCGCTGGATCGGCTCCTCGCGGTAGGACTCGAGCGGCACGACATCGGTGTCGCGCAGGTTCGTCACCGACGAGTCGAGATGGATGCCGAGCACCGCCGCCGTCTGGAGCGTGCCGGTGATGTGGAGGTAATGGGCGAAAGTCTCGGCGAAGTCCTCCCAGGGATGCATCGTGGCGTACTCAGAGATGAAGCTGTCGTGCCAGTTGGGCGGTGCGCCCAGCTTGTAATGGCGCGAGAGCGCCTCCTTGTAGCTCGCGCGCTCGTCACCGAAGAGCGCCCGGCATTTCGCCCACAGCTCCTCGTCGATCAGAAGGACGTTCTGGTAGTAGTGCCCCACCTCGTGGCGCAGGTGACCGAGGATCGTCCGGTAGGGCTCCCCCAGTCGCACGCGCAGCGCCTCGCGCCGATCGTCGAGGCTCTCCGCGAGGTCGATCGTGATGATCCCGTTCGCGTGCCCGATCATGACGGGCTTGCCGTCGGTCAGGCTGGAGATGAGGTCGAAGCCCAGCCCGCCCGGCTGGACGTCCCACGGCACGATCGGCAGCCCGAGGTCGCCGAGCTGCAGCAGGAGGCGGCGCTTGGCCTCCTCCGTCTTCGCCAGCTTCTCCAGGGCCACGGTGTCGTCGGCGGCGGGTCGGCGCCGCGTCAGTCGGCACGAGAAGCAGCGCCCTGCCGGCGCGTCCTCGCGCACGAGCCAGTTGCAGTCCCATTCGCGATTGGAGCACGTGTACCAGGTCCTGTCCTCGATGACCACGCGGCCGTGGCGAACGCCGAAGAACTGACGCGTGACGATGTGGTACGCGAGCTCGGCCTCGCAATTCGGGCACGTGAGCGTGTCGAGGTACACGAAGTGACGGCAGTGCGGACACCGGGGCTGGGAGCTCACGGTCTCACCGTAGCGCCCGCGCTTCCACCCCGGGCGGAGCGCCGCCGCTCACGGCGCCGGTGTCATGGTCAGCCGCAGAAGGAGGTCGTCTTCGGGTCGCGCATCGCCCCGTCCGTCGGTGTTGTTCGTCAGCACCCACAGGGCGTCGCCCGTCACGGCGACGACGTCCCGCAGGCGCCCCTGCTCGCCCGTGAGCGCGGCGAGGGGCTCGCCGCGCAGTTCGCCCCCGGCGGTGTCGACGACCCACATGCGCTCGCCGCGGAGGGCGGCGACGAAGATCGTGTCGCCGTGCGCGGCGATCCCGCTCGGACTGGATTCGCTCGTCGCCCAGACGGCGACCGGGTCGATCATCCCGGCACGACCCGCATCGCCCTCCACGACGGGCCAGCCGTAGTTGCCGCCGGGCTCGATGCGGTTCAGCTCGTCCCACGCGTTCTGGCCGAACTCGCTGGCCCACATCACGCCGTCGCTCGTCCACGCCACGCCCTGCACGTTGCGATGACCGAGCGACCACACGGCGGTGCCCCACGGGTTGCCCGGTGCCGGGTCCCCCTCCGGTGTGAGACGCAGGATCTTGCCGCCCAGCGCGTCGGGATCCTGCGCCGCCTCGCGCCGTTGCGCATCGCCCGTCGTCACGTACAGGAACCCGTCCGGTCCGAAGGCGAGGCGGCCGCCGTTGTGCGTGCTCTCTCGCGGGATGCCGTCGAACACGACCTCGGCCTCGCCGAGGGTGCGCGCGCCGGGGCCGCCGAGGAGGGGCATCCGCACCACGCGGTTGTCGTCGGTGGACCCGTGGTAGGCGTACAGCCACTCCGTCCCGCCGTCCGCCCGCAGCGCGAGGCCGTGCAGGCCGGACTCGCCGCCCGACAGGACCCCGGGCAGCGTTCCGACCGCGCGGACCTCGCCGCCCGCATCGAGTTCGAGCACCGCGCCGTCGTCGCGCTGCGAGATGAGCGCTCCTCCGTCGTCCGTCGGCACGACCGACCAGGGGGCCGAAAGCCCGCTCGCCAGCGTCTGCGGAGCGCCGTCGATGCGCCACCATCCGGAAGCCGCCTCCGACGCCGTCGCAGGTGGCGGCGTGGCGACGGGCGGGGCACTCGGCGGCACAGGCCTCGGGCTCGCGCCGGGCGCGCACGCGGCCACGGCCGTCACGGCGAGCACGAGGCATCCGGAGGCGATGAAGCGCAGTGCGGATGTCACGTCGACGCGGCCGCCGCCTCGATCGCCGCGATGTCGATCCGGCGCATGGTGAGCATCGCCTGCACCGCCCGGTGCGCCGTCTCGGGATCCGGGTGCCGGATCAGCTCGATCAGGCGATCGGGGATGATCTGCCACGACAGGCCCCACCGGTCCTTGAGCCAGCCGCACGGCTGCTCCTGCCCGCCGTCCGCGACGAGCGCGTTCCAGTAGCGGTCGACCTCCTCCTGGTCCTCGCACGACACGTAGAGGGAGATCGCCTCGGTGAACGGGAACTGGGGTCCGGCATCCATCGCGTAGTAGTCCCGCCCGACGAGGCGGAAGTGGGCGTGCATGACCTTGCCGCCCATGCCCGGAACCTCGTCGGGATACCGGCCCAGCGACACGATGACCGAGTCCGGGAAGAGCTCCGTGTAGAACGCGATCGCCGCCTCGGCGTCGTTGTCGAACCACAGGAACGGGGTCACGTCCGTCATCGTGCGCCTCCTCGGGATGCGACTCCAGACTCGTCGCTCGCGCGACGGCGGTCAACGGCTTGACACCCCCGGAAATGCGAAAACCCCCGGTTTCCCGGGGGTTTGTCGTGGTGGACCTGAGGGGACTCGAACCCCTGACCCCCTGCATGCCATGCAGGTGCGCTACCAGCTGCGCCACAGGCCCTTGTTTCGCTGCCCCGCGAGGCAACTCCACAAGCTTACAACACGTCGAGGCGTGCTCCGAACCAGCGCGGCCTACTCGGCGGGTGCCCGGGCGGGCACCTCGACGGGCACCACCGGGCAGTCCTTCCACAGACGCTCGAGGCCGTAGTAGACGCGCTCCTGCTCGTGGAACACGTGCACGACGAGGTCGCCGAAGTCGAGCAGCACCCAGCGTGCCTCCTGGCGGCCCTCGCGGCGCAGGCGCTTGTGCCCGGCCTCGAGCAGGCGGTCCTCGATCTCGTCCGCGATCGCGGCGACGTTGCGCTCGCTGCGACCCGTGACGAGGAGGAAGATGTCGACCAGCGGGAGCGGCTCGGAAACGTCGAGGGCGACGAGATCCTCGCCGCCCTTCGCGTCGGCCGCGACGGCCGCGATCTGCAGCATGTCGTGCGACTGGGGGGTCGCGGTCATCAGAGGACTCCTGTCGCGAAGGCGAGGATGAGCACGCCGACCAGGGCGAGCGCGAGTGCGCCGGCCGTGATGGCCAGGGTGAGCATGAGCTTGCTGCCCTTCTCGGGCACCGGGGGCCGGATGACCTCGCCGGCGGTCTTGACCGTGCTGATCGCCGAGCTCGCGGCGATGGGCGTCGGCGAGGAATGCGCCGGCAGCTCGCCGTCGATGAGCGTGGCGTCGACCTCCTTGCCGTCGGCCGTGCCGAGGGCGTGACCGGTCGACCCCAGGCCCTCGGGAAGGTTGAGCGTTCCCGTGATGAGGACCTCGCCCGTCGCGCTGAGGGGGGCGACGATCGGAGCCACCTCAGGAGCCTGCGACAGGATGAGGGCGTTGGGCATCGAGACCGCGCCGGTGCTGCGTGCGAGCAGCTGGTCGAACGACGGCGGGAGCTCGGCCTGCTCGGGCTGGCCCGACAGCAGCCCGGCGCCGAACAGCGGGCTGACCACACGGTCCTTCTGCTCGTCGGCGTCGTCCTCGGCATCGTCGTCGGCGACGTCGGAGCGCGTCTCGGCACCGTTATCGTCGTGGACGATGTCGGCCCACGAGCCGAACGGCGACTCGGGCGCGGCCTCATCCGTCGATGCCGGGACCGCTGCGGCGGGCTCGGGTTCGGCGGCGACCACCGGGGCGGGCGCGGTCGCCAGCCCGAAGAGGTCGTGCATGCCGCTGTTCAGGCTCGCCGGCTCGTTGCGGGTGATCGGCGGTGCTTCGGTGACGAGCGTGGGCGCCGAGACCGACGCGGCGTGAGCGGCGGCGACCTCGGGCGTGATGACGGGGACGGATGCCGTGCGGATGCGCTCCTGCTGACGGGCCTGACGGCGCGTGAGCGGCGATGCGCCGAGGTCGACGGACGAGTCGGCGACGGGCGCCGGCGCGACGACCACGGGGGCGACAGGGCGCGGAAGCGGGGCGACGGCCACGGGGGACGGCGTCGGCTGCGAGGCGGCGGCGGGCGCCCACGAGGCGACCGGTGCGCCCGCGTTGCGGGGCGGGGTCTCCAACGGCGTCGCGGGATCCGCGGGGGCGGGTGCCGCGGCTTCGGCGGCTTCCTCGGCGGTGATGACGGGGGTCGATCCGGTGTTGCGGATCTCGCGCATCTGCTTGCGCGTCAGCGGTGGGTTCGCCGGCTGCTCGGGTTCACTCATTCCTTGCTCCGGTAGAGATGGTGCTTCGCAATGTATTGGACGACCCCGTCAGGAACGAGGTACCACACGGGGTGTCCCTGTTCTACGCGGTCACGGCAGTCCGTCGACGAGATGGCGAGAGCGGGGATCTCGAGCTGACTCACGTCGTCGCTGGGCAGTCCGTCCGTGCTGAGTACGTGTCCGGGTCGGGAGACCGCGACGAAATGCGCGAGGTCCCACAACTCATCATGGTCCCTCCAACTGAGAATTTGCGCTATGGCGTCCGCGCCGGTGATGAAGTACAGCTCGGCATCGGGTCGCTGGGCCTTGAGATCACGCAGCGTGTCGATCGTGTACGTCGGTCCGGAGCGGTCGATGTCGACGCGGCTCACAGTGAAGCGGGGGTTGGATGCCGTGGCGATCACGGTCATCAGGTAGCGGTGCTCGCTCGGTGAGACGCCGTCCTTCTGCCACGGCTCGCCCGTCGGCACGAAGACGACCTCGTCGAGGTCGAACCACTGAGCGACTTCGCTCGCGGCGACGAGGTGACCGTGATGGATGGGATCGAACGTCCCACCCATGACCCCGATCCTCGGGGCGGCCGTCACCGACATGCAGTCGGCCTAGTGGCCGTGCCCCACATGCTGGACGTCGTTCGCGTGAGCCTTCGCGTACGCCTCGGCCTTGTGCGCGTGGCGGTTGGCGACGTTGCGGTAGGAGAGCGTGACGATCGCCAGCGCGGCGAAGACGCAGATCGCGACGATGCCGTAGCCGACGGTCTCGAGTGCGACGTTGCCGTGGTGCTCGGACTCTTCCGCGGCGAGGGCGACGATCGTGGCGATGGTCATTCGGGCTCCGTTCGATTCGCCTGCGGGCACAGGCTGTCTTTCAGTTTAGGCGGTCAGTCGCGTACTTGTCCGACGCCCCGCGCAAGCCACTTCGTGCTCGTCAGCTCGGACAGGCCCATCGGGCCGCGCGCGTGCAGCTTCTGCGTCGAGATCCCGACCTCGGCGCCGAAGCCGAACTCACCGCCGTCGGTGAACCGCGTGGACGCGTTGGCCATCACCACAGCGGAGTCGACCTCCGCGAGGAAGCGCTCGGCGTTCGCCTCGTCCTCCGTGATGATCGACTCGGTGTGGTGGGTCGAGTAGCGGCGGATGTGGGCGAGCGCCTCATCGAGGTCGTCCACGACCCGCATGGCGACGTCGAGGCTCAGGTACTCGGTCTCCCAGTCCGACTCGGTTGCGGGCTCCACTCCCCCGGCCAGCGCCGCCACCGACTCATCGCCGTGGACCGTGACGCCGGACGCGCGGAGCGCGTCGACCACGGGAGGGACGAGACGCGGTGCGGCCGCCTTCAGCACCAGCACTGTCTCTACGGCGTTGCACACGCTCGGCCGCTGCGTCTTGGCGTTGACGACGATGTCGCGCGCCCACTCGAGCGGCGCGGACTCGTCGAGCACGATGTGCACCACGCCCGCCCCGGTCTCGATCACCGGCACCGACGATTCGGTCACGACGGTCTCGATGAGCTGGGCGCTCCCGCGCGGCACGAGCACGTCGACGATGCCGCGCGCGTGCATGAGCTCCCGGGCGCCCTCGCGGCCGAAGTCGTCGACCGTCTGGATCGCCTCGGGGTCGATCCCGCTGTCGGCCAGGGCACCGCGCATCGCACGCACGAGCGCCGCGTTCGAGCGCTCCGCGGCCGACCCGCCGCGGAGCACGACGGCGTTGCCCGAGCGGAGTGCAAGGGCGGCGATGTCGACCGTGACATTGGGGCGGGCCTCGTAGATCGACCCGACCACGCCGAACGGAACGGCGACCTTCGTGAGCGAGACGCCGTTGGCGAGCGTGCGTTCGTCGAGCACACGCCCGACCGGGTCGGGAAGCTCGGCGACCTCGCGGACCGCCGACGCGAGGGAAGCCACACGCGCGGCATCCAATCGCAGACGGTCCTGCAGTGCGACCGAGAGCCCGGTCGCACGACCGCGCTCGAGATCCTCGGCGTTGGCGGCGACGATGTCGTCGGCTGCCGCCTCGATCGCCGCGGCGATCGCCTCGAGCGCGTCGCGCTTGCGCGCATCGGTGAGCAGGCCCACGCTGCGCGAGGCCTCCTTGGCGAGCAGCATCCGCTCTCGTGCGGTGGTGGCCGTCGTGGTCATCAGCCCAGTTTATCGACGGCGGTCCGCACCGGACCGGTGGCGGCGGGCGCCGTCGGCTCGGGGTTCGGCTGGAACCACGTGCCGATGTCGGCGCCGTCGAGCGCACGGTCGACCAGGTCGGCACTCGTGACGAGCACGCCGATCCCGGATGCCGCGGCCAGCCGCGCCGCCGACACCTTCGTCGCCGCGCCGCCGGTGCCGACGCTGTTGACGACGACGGAGCCGAACTCGAAGCCGTGCAGGTCGTCGCCGTACGCGACGCGCGGGATCGGCTCGGCGCCCGGCTCGTCCGGCGGACGCGTGTAGAGGCACTCGATGTCGCTCAGCAGGACGAGGGCGTCGGCGCCGATCAGCTGGGCCACGAGGGCTGCGAGGCGGTCGTTGTCGCCGAAGCGGATCTCGTGCGTCGCCACGGTGTCGTTCTCGTTGACGATCGGCAGGATGCGCAGCCCGAGCAGACGCTCCATCGCACGACGCGCATTCGAGCGGTGGGTGGCGTTCTCCAGGTCGCCGGCGGTGAGCAGCACCTGCCCGGCGACGATGCGGAACGGTCGCAGCGCGGCCTGATAGCGGTAGATCAGCACGTTCTGCCCGACGGCGGCGGCGGCCTGCTGCGTCGCGAGATCGCTGGGCCGCTCGTCGAGGAGCAGGTACGGCATGCCGGTCGCGATCGCGCCGGAGGAGACGAGCACGACTTCGGTGCCGCGCCCGTGTGCCGCGGCGAGGGCATCGACGATCGGGCCGATCTTCTCGGCGTTGTCGCCGCTGATCGACGAGGAGCCGACCTTCACCACGACCCGCCGGGCCCGGGGCAGGTCGTGACGCTCGAGCGTCACTCCTCGCCCTCCGCGCTCCAGTCCTTGGCTGCGATGCGCTCGGCCTCGAGCTCGGCGCGCGCCTCGGCCTTCGCGTCCATCATGTCGTGGTAGCGCTCGCGCCGCTCGGACGTCGTGCGACGGCTGCTCTGGACGAGACGGGGGTCGGTGCCTCGCGGAGCGGTCGCCAGCTCGGCGACCGATTTGAGCGAGGGCTCCCAGTCGAAGACGATGCCGTCGCCCTCGCCGATCACGACCGTCGCGCCCGGCGTCGCGCCGCTGCGGAACAGCTCGTCCTCGACGCCCAGCTTCTCGAGGCGGTCGGCGAGATAGCCCACAGCCTCCTCGTTCTGGAAGTCGGTCTGCTGCACCCACCGGACCGGCTTCTCACCGAGGATCCGGTAGATGTTGCCGTAGGTGCCGCCCTCGACCCGCACCCAGAAGTCCTTCTCGGAACCCTTCGGGCGGATGACGATGCGCTCGGGTGCCGGCGCCTTCGCCTGCTCGACGCGGTGGGCGGCGACGATGTCGCCGAGGGCGAAGGTGAGCTGGCGGAGGCCCGCGTGGCTCACCGTCGAGATCTCGAACACGCGGAACCCGCGGGCCTCGAGCTCGGGGCGCACGAGATCGGCGAGGTCCTTCGCCTCCGGGACGTCCACCTTGTTCAGGGCGACGAGCTGCGGCCGCTCGAGCAGGGGTACCTGTCCGTCCGGCACCGGGTAGGCGCCGAGCTCGGCGAGGATCACGTCGAGGTCGCTCAGCGGGTCGCGGCCCGGGTCGAGCGTGGCGCAGTCGAGCACGTGGACGAGCGCCGTGCAGCGCTCGACGTGCCGCAGGAACTCGAGACCGAGCCCCTTGCCCTCGCTCGCACCCTCGATGAGTCCGGGGACGTCGGCGACTGTGAAGCGCACGTCACCGGCCTGCACGACGCCGAGGTTGGGGTGCAGCGTCGTGAACGGGTAGTCGGCGATCTTCGGTCGCGCGGCGGAGACGGCCGCGATGAGGCTCGACTTGCCGGCCGATGGGAAGCCGACCAGTGCGACATCGGCGACGGTCTTCAGCTCGAGCTGGACATCGCCCTCCCAGCCGGGGGTCCCGAGCAGGGCGAATCCGGGGGCCTTGCGCTTGGGGTTCGCGAGGGCGGCGTTGCCGAGCCCGCCGAGACCTCCCGGGGCGACGACGAAGCGCATACCGGGGTCGATCATGTCGACGAGCGGCTCGCCCGAGGCATCCTTCACCACCGTTCCGACCGGAACGGGAAGCTCGAGCGACTCGCCCGCCGCACCCGACCGGTGGTCGCCCATGCCGAACCCGCCGTTGCCGCCGGAGCGGTGCGGCGAGTGGTGGTACGAGAGCAGCGTCGTGACCTGCGGGTCGGCCACGAGCACGACGTCGCCGCCGTGCCCGCCGTTGCCGCCGTCAGGGCCGGCCAGCGGCTTGAACTTCTCACGGCGCACGGACACGCAGCCGTTGCCGCCCTTGCCGGCGCGCAGATGCAGCGTCACACGATCGACGAACGTGACCATGCGATCCCCCTCACGAAAAGGTCTGGGTCAAGCCCAGAGTAAAGGGAAAGGGGCGAGCCGAAGCCCGCCCCTTCCTCGAGTGTGTGCAGCCCGGGGATTACTCCGCGGCGGCCACGATGTTGACGACCTTGCGGCCGCCCTTCTGACCGAACTCGACAGCGCCCGCTGCGAGAGCGAACAGCGTGTCGTCGCCACCGCGGCCGACGTTGGCGCCGGGGTGGAAGTGGGTGCCGCGCTGACGGACGATGATCTCGCCGGCGAGGACCTGCTGGCCGCCGAAGCGCTTCACGCCCAGTCGCTGAGCGTTGGAGTCACGACCGTTGCGGGTGGAGCTTGCGCCCTTTTTGTGTGCCATCTCTGCGTCTCTTCCTGGACTTACTTGATGCCGGTGACCTTGACGCGCGTGAGGTCCTGACGGTGCCCCTGGCGCTTCTTGTAACCGGTCTTGTTCTTGAACTTCTGGATCACGATCTTGGGGCCGCGCTCCTCGCCGAGGACCTCGGCCGTCACGGTCACCTTGGCGAGCTTGTCGGCGTCGGTGGTGACCTTGTCACCGTCGACGAAGAGCACCGCGGGGAGCTGGATCTTGTCGCCGATCTTCGCGGCCTGGCGGTCGAGAACGACGATCGTGCCGACCTCGACCTTCTCCTGCCGGCCACCGGCGCGCACAACTGCGTAAACCACTTCACACCTGTTTCTACTGGGATGGAGCGCACGGCTCCGGTTGTCTTTGCGAGACTCTGCTCTTGCGAGAAGAGGAAGTCCTGGTGCGGGAGCGACGGCTCCAGCCGGCTGCTGAGCCTGTCGAGCATCGCCATCATCCTGCGAAACGGGACGCACCAAAGGACTACTTTACCGGATGCCGCGACCAACGGCAAAAGCGCGGCGGGCCGTGTCGTCCCGGGCGTTCAATATGATCGCGACATGGCGATCCTCATCGACGACGCGCTCTGGCCGGCGCACGGCCGGCGCTGGGCGCACCTGGTCAGTGACAGCGACCTCGATGAGCTGCACGCCTTCGCGGCGGCCAACGGCATCCCGCGGCGCGGCTTCGACCTGGATCACTACGACGTCCCCGACGAGGCGCACGAGCGACTGGTCGCGGCAGGCGCCGAGCATGTCAGCGGCCACGAGCTCGTGCGGCGGCTGATCGCGTCCGGACTGCGGGTCAAGGGGCGCGACCGCCGCACCGGCCGCTGACGCCCCTGACACGGGACGAGGGCCGGCGACGGCGTTCTGCGTCAGTCCTCCGCGGGGGCGTGCGACACCGGCGTGCCGGTCAGGGCAGCCGTGGTCACTCGGCGGCGCGAGCGGCCCTGACCGGGCGCCTTGGGCTCGGGCAGCGCCGAGAGCACCGAGTCGAGCAGCATGTCCTTCTCGGTCTTGGGCGACTTCGCCTTGCCCGGCGACTCCCCGCGCTTCTTGCGGGGCTTCTTCGGGCGCTCGGCGGGCGCCTCCGCGGCGGCGGGGGCCGCCTCTTCGGCCGGCACCTCGTCGTGGTGGTGGATCGTCGACGCGGCGATCTGCGCGAGAGCGGACTTCACGCCCTCGGTGATCGTGTGCGTGCCGTTCGAGCCGCCGTTACCCTGCTGGGGGGCGCCACCGCCACCGCCGCGGGTCCGCCGGCCGGACGTCGAGCCGCCGGACGGCTGGGCGCCGCGGTGCTTGACGACGGGGTCATGATGCACGATCACGCCCCGGCCCGCACACACCTCGCACGGCTCACTGAACGTCTCGAGCAGGCCGAGGCCGAGCTTCTTGCGGGTCATCTGCACGAGGCCGAGCGAGGTGACCTCGGCGACCTGGTGCTTCGTGCGGTCACGGCTGAGGCACTCGACCAGACGCCGCAGGACGAGGTCGCGGTTGGACTCGAGCACCATGTCGATGAAGTCGACGACGATGATGCCGCCGATGTCGCGCAGGCGCAGCTGGCGCACGATCTCTTCCGCGGCCTCGAGGTTGTTCTTGGTGACGGTCTCCTCGAGGTTGCCGCCGGAGCCGACGAACTTGCCGGTGTTGACGTCGACGACCGTCATCGCCTCGGTGCGGTCGATGACGAGCGAGCCACCCGAGGGGAGCCACACCTTGCGGTCGAGCGCCTTCTCGATCTGCTCGGTGACCCGGAACTCGTCGAACGGATCGGCGTCGCCCTCGTACGCGACGACCCGGTCGAGCAGATCGGGCGCGACGCTCTCGACGTAGTTCGTGATGGTGTGGTGCGCGTCCTCGCCCTGGATGAGCATGCGCGTGAAGTCCTCGTTGAAGACGTCGCGCACGATCTTGACCAGCAGGTCGGGCTCGGAGTGCAGCAGCGCCGGCGCCTGGATGGTCTGCACCTGCTTGCTGACGTGCTCCCACTGCGTGGTGAGGCGCTGCACGTCGCGGGTCAGCTGCTCCTCGGTCGCACCCTCGGCCGCGGTGCGCACGATCACGCCCGACGACTCGGGGAGCACCTCCTTGAGGATCTTCTTGAGGCGCGCGCGCTCGGTGTCGGGCAGCTTGCGCGAGATGCCGTTCATGGCACCGCCGGGCACGTACACGAGGTAGCGGCCGGGAAGCGAGATCTGGCTCGTGAGGCGCGCGCCCTTGTGGCCGACCGGGTCCTTCGTGACCTGGACGAGAACCTTGTCGCCGGACTTGAGCGCGAGCTCGATGCGGCGCGGCTGGTTGCCGGTCTCGACCGCGTCCCAGTCGACCTCGCCCGAGTAGAGCACCGCGTTGCGGCCGCGCCCGATGTCGACGAAGGCCGCCTCCATGCTCGGCAGCACGTTCTGCACGCGCCCGAGGTAGACGTTGCCGATGAGCGACGCGTCCTGATTGCGCGCGACGTAATGCTCGACGAGCACGTTGTCCTCGAGCACGGCGATCTGGATGCGCCCGTTCTTGGAGCGCACGATCATGACGCGGTCGACCGCCTCGCGACGCGCGAGGAACTCGGCCTCGGTGACGACGGCGCGGCGACGACCGGCCTCGCGACCGTCGCGACGGCGCTGCTTCTTGGCCTCGAGACGCGTGGAGCCCTTGATGCGCTGCGGCTCGGTGATGAGCTCGACGGCGCGCTGGCGAGGCTGCGCGGGCTCCGAGGGGGCGGATGCCTCGTCCCTGCCCTCCCCGCGGCGGCGGCTGCGACGGCGGGACGAGCCCGACGACTGCTCCTGCTCGCGCTCCTCCTCCGGCGGCGCCGGGAGGACGGTGATCTCGGGGGCGTAGAAGTGCAGCTGGGTCGACACCGCCGAGACGAAGACCTCGGGGAGCAGCCCGAGCGCGACCGCCGTGACGGGCTTCTCGGGCTCCTGCTCCGCGGGCGTCTCGACCGCGGGCGTCTCGGTCTCGACGGGCGTCTCGGCCTCGGCCGGAGCCTCGGTCTCGACGGGCGCCTCGGTGTCGACGGGCGCCGCGGGCGCGGCATCCGTCACCTCATCGCCGGAGGCGGGGGCCGGAGCGCCCTCCTCGTACACCTCCACCGCCTCGATGACGGCCTCGGTCTCGGCCTCCGCGATGTCGGCGGGCGAGCCCTCGGCGTCAGCCGCTAGCGGCGGTGCCGATTCGTCGCGGGGGTCGAATTCTGAATCTGTTCCATCGGCCATCACTGGCTTACTCCCTGCGGGTCGGCACCGCGCGCCGCCCGGCGAAATCTCTTGCGGTGCCGCACCTGCGGTGCCGCGAACTCACTCGGTCTGCAACGGGATCCCGGCTCATGCGGCGGGAGCTCTCGCTGCCAAGGGCATTCGTCGCCCTGAAGTCTTCTGGTGATGCGGGTCGCAGCGCGGCCGCGGCGCATCGACGACCATTATCGCACTTTCGCCCGGCGATTGCTCGTCGGCGCCACGCCGACGATTTCCCACGGCCCGCTGCCAGGCATCCGCAAGGGGGCCGATGCCATAATCCGAGGCATGCCGCACCCGCAGACGCACACCCGTCCCATCGGTCTCGCCGTGTGGCTGATCATCGCCGGCGCGATCGGGTGGGTGGCCGCCTTCGCGCTGACCATGGAGCGCCTGCACCTGCTCGCCGATCCCGACGCGATCGCCTCGTGCGACCTGAGCCCGCTCGTGCAGTGCACGAAGAACCTCGACTCGTGGCAGGGCGCCGTGTTCGGCTTCCCGAACCCCCTGCTCGGCATCGCCGCGTGGGTCGCGCCGATCGTCGTGGGCGTGGCCATCCTCGCGGGCGCGCGCTTCGCCCGCTGGTTCTGGTGGCTGTTCGAAGCCGGCATGCTCTGCGCCTTCGGCTTCGTGATCTGGCTCATCAGCCAGAGCATCTTCGAGCTCGGGACGCTCTGCCCCTGGTGCATGGTCACGTGGGTCGTGACGATCCCGACGTTCTACGCCGTGACGCTGCACATCCTGCGGTCGGGCATCGTGCCCGTGCCGGGCGGAGTGGCCAAGGCCGCCGACCGTCTGATGGGCTGGCTGCCGCTGCTGGCGGTCGCCAGCTATGCGGTGATCGCGATCATCGCCCAGGTGCAGCTCGACGCGCTGCAGCGCATCTTCCCCGGCTGACCACTCCCCTTCCGAGGCCATGAGTGCCGAGGGGTCGCAGATCACCGCTCGGATCTGCTGGAACCGGTGATTCGCGACCTGTCGGCGCCGGCGGCAGGGGCGGGAGGGTCAGGGGAACCAGATGCCGAGCTCGCGAGCGGCGGACTCGGGGCTGTCGGAGCCGTGCACGAGGTTCTGCTGCACCTTGAGGCCCCAGTCGCGGCCGAAGTCGCCGCGGATCGTGCCGGGGGCGGCCGTGGTCGGGTCGGTGGTCCCCGCGAGCGAGCGGAAGCCCTCGATGACGCGGTTGCCCGCGAGCCGGATCGCGACGGACGGCCCCGACATCATGAACTCGAGGAGCGGCTCGTAGAACGGCTTGCCCTCGTGCTCGGCGTAGTGGCGCTCGAGCGTGCCGCGGTCGGGCTCGACCAGGCGGATGTCGACGAGCGAGTAGCCCTTGGCCTCGACGCGGGCGAGGATCGCGCCGGTCAGGCCGCGTGCGACGCCGTCGGGCTTGACGAGGATGAGGGTCTCTTCGGTGGCCATGTCAGTCTCCGTTCGCCGTTCCGGCTTGTTGAGGGGGGTTTCGCGGCCAGCTGGGCGTTGCGCCGATCGAGCTGGGCTCCCTTGATCGTCGCATACGCGTACATGCCGCCGAAAATGAGGGCGACGAGGCCGAGAGCGGGAACCAGGATCGCACCCAGCGCGACGACGAGCTGGAGCACCCAGCCGAAGGCGATCCCCCACGGGTAGCGCACGAAGCGGCCGGCGAGGATCATCAGCACCGCCACGACGGATCCGGCGACGATGCCCCACCACGGCTCGATGGGCTCGGGCAGCGCCTTGAGGCCGTAGATCACGAGCCCGCCGAGGAACGCGATCACCGACTCGAACGCCAGCACGATCGACGCGAGCGACTCGGCGGCGCCGCGCGCTCGGCGGGGGCGCGGCGCGTCGGCCGGAGCGGTCACGCGTCCCACCCGCTCTTCCAGTCCTCGGCGCCCGCGAGGGCGAGCGCCTGACCGGCGAGCACGACCGAACCCGCGATGACGACGGCACGGCGATCGGATGCCGCACCCCACGCCCGTGCCGCCTCGGCAGCCTGGGCGAGGTCGTCGTGAACGGTCACGGTCAGCCCCTGGGCTTCGGCGAGGTCGGCGATGCGGTCGGCGTCCTCGGCGCGATCCGAGGCCGGCGCCGTCGCGAAGACGTGCGCGGCGACCGGTGCGAGCTCCGCGACGATCCCCGCGGCGTCCTTGTCGGCGAAGACGCCCAGCACGACCCCCCATTCGTCGAAGTCGAACGACTCGCGCAGCGCAGTGACCAGCGCCCGCGCGCCGTGGGGGTTGTGCGCGGCGTCCACCAGGACGGTCGGCGCGATGCCGACGAGCTGAAGTCGACCGGGGGCGGTGGCCTGCGCGAGCCCCTCGGTGAGCACGTCGCCCGCGATCGGCTGCGAGCCGCCGCCGATGAGGGCCTCCACGGCGGCGATGGCGAGGGCCGCGTTGAAGCCCTGGTGGCCGCCGTAGAGAGGGAGGTACTCGTCGTCGTAGGTGCCCGCGAGGCCCCGGACCGTGAGCTGCTGGCCGCCGACGGCCAGACGCTGCTCGGCCAGGCCGAAGTCCTGCCCCTCGAACGCGACGGTCGCACCGCGCGCGGCGGCCGCCGCGCGCAGCACGGCCTCGGCTGCGGCATCCTGTCTCGCCGACACGACCGCGGCACCGTCCTTGATGATGCCGGCCTTCACGGCCGCGATCTCGGCGATGGTGTCACCCAGCCGGTCGGCATGGTCGATGTCGATCGGGGCGAACACGGCGACGTCGCCGTCGGCGGTGTTCGTCGAATCCCACGCGCCGCCCATGCCGACCTCGAGCACGAGCACGTCGATCGGAGCGTCGGCGAAGGCGACGAAGGCCAGCACCGTCAGGAGCTCGAAGAACGTCAGCGGGGCGTCGCCGGCCGCGGCCAGCTCGGCGTCGACGAGCGCGACGAACGGCTCGATCTCGTCCCAGGCGTCCGCCACCGCCGCGTCGGCGATCGGTTCGCCGTCGACCATGATTCGCTCGGTGAAGCGCTCGAGATGCGGACTCGTGAAGAGCCCGGTGCGAAGTCCGTGGGCGCGGACGATGCTCTCGATGATCCGGCTCGTCGACGTCTTCCCGTTCGTGCCCGTCACGTGAACGACGCGATACGTCTTCTGCGGGTCGTCGAGCAGCTCGAGCACCCGGCGGGTGCGCTCGACGCGCGGCTGCACCCAGCGCTCGCCCTGTCGCTCGAGCAGCGACGCGTAGACGGCGTCGGCGCGGGCTGTGTCGCGATCGGTCATGCGGACGCCTCCACCTTCGTCACCGCGACGGCGAACGCCCCGCGGTTGGCGTAGGTGCCCGCGGCGAACTGGCCGACGTGGTCCGGCGCGGGCTCGGCGGGCAGGCTGCCGCGCGGTCCGTACAGCGCGTGCTCGACGGCGAGCGTCTCCCCCGCTACATCGGCGACGTCGAACGCCGTCTCGACCGCGACGCGGTCATCGACGTCATCGAACGCGAGATGCAGCCGGATCCGGTCGCTCACGTCGAAGCCGGCGGCCTTGCGCGTGTCCTGCACGGCGCGGATCACGTCACGAGCGAGACCCTCGGCCTCGAGCTCCGGCGTCGTGGTGGTGTCGAGCAGCACGAAGCCGCCGTCCGACAGCAGCGCGATCGCCGTGCCCTCGTCGACGCCGCCGGCCTCGAGGGTGAGGTCGTACTCGTTCTCCTGCAGGGCGACGCCGTCGACGACGACGCCGCCGTCGACCTCCTCCCACACGCCGGCCTTGGCGCCGGCGATCACGTGCTGCACCTGCTTGCCGAGACGCGGGCCTGCCGCGCGCGCGTTCACCGAGAGCCGCTTGCTGATGCCGTACTGCTCGGCGACGTCGGCACCGAGCTCGACGAGCTCGACCGCCTTGACGTTCAGCTCGTCGCGGAGGATGCCCTCGAACTGCGCGAGGGACGAGGCATCCGGAACCACGACCGTCAGCTTCGCCAGCGGGAGCCGCACGCGACGCCCCTCCTTCTTGCGCAGAGCGTTCGCGACACTGGAGACCTGCCGCACGGCGTCCATCGCAGAGCGGATGTCGTCGGCCGCCGGATACGCGTCGGCGTCGGGCCAGTCCTCGAGGTGCACGCTGCGACCGCCGGTGAGCCCCTGCCAGACCCGCTCCGACACGAGCGGGATGAGGGGCGCGGCCACGCGGGTCAGCGTCTCGAGCACGGTGTACAGGGTGTCGAACGCATCGCGGCTCTCCGGGTTGTCGGAGACACCCACCCAGAAGCGGTCGCGCGAGCGGCGGATGTACCAGTTCGTGAGCGCCTCGGCGAAGTCGCGGAGCTTGGCGGCTGCGAGCGTCGAGTCGAGTCCCTCGAGGTCGGCGGCGACGTCGCGGACGAGGTCGCCGGTGAGGGCGAGGATGTAGCGGTCGAGCACGTCCGTCGAGTCGGTGCGCCACGAGGCCTCGTAGCCGCCCCCCTCGGGGCCGCCGGCCGCGTTGGCGTACGTCGCGAAGAAGTACCACGCGTTCCACAGCGGAAGGAGGAACTCGCGCACACCGGCGCGGATCCCCTCCTCGGTCACCTTGAGGTCGCCGCCGCGGAGCACCGAGCTCGCCATCAGGAACCAGCGCATCGCGTCGGAGCCGTCGCGGTCGAACACCTCGCTGACGTCGGGGTAGTTGCGCAGCGACTTCGACATCTTCTGGCCGTCGTCGCCGAGCACCGTGCCGTGGCAGGAGACGCCGACGAACGCGGGGCGGTCGAACAGCGCCGTCGAGAGCACGTGCATGACGTAGAACCAGCCGCGGGTCTGCGGGATGTACTCGACGATGAAGTCGGCGGGTGAGTGCGCGTCGAACCAGTCGTGGTTCTCGAACGGGTAGTGCACCTGCGCGTACGGCATCGACCCCGAGTCGAACCACACGTCGAAGACGTCCTCAATGCGCCGCATCGTGCTGCTGCCCGTCGGGTCGTCGGGATTCGGGCGCGTGAGGTCGTCGATGAACGGCCGGTGCAGGTCGACCTCGCCCTCGGGATTGCGCGGCAGGCGGCCGAAGTCGCGCTCCAGCTCTTCGAGTGAGCCGTACACGTCGATGCGCGGGTACTCGGGGTCGTCGCTCCGCCACACAGGGATGGGCGACCCCCAGTAGCGGTTGCGACTGATCGACCAGTCGCGCGCACCCTCGACCCACTTGCCGAACTGCCCGTGCTTGATGTTCTCCGGAACCCACGTGATCTGCTCGTTGTTCTCGAGCATCCGGTCCTTGATGTCGGTGACGCGAACGAACCAGCTCGAGACGGCGCGGTAGATGAGCGGGTTGCGGCACCGCCAGCAGTGCGGGTACGAGTGCTCGTAGCTCGCGAGGCGCAGCAGGCGCCCCTGCTGGCGGAGCAGCCGCACGAGCGGCGTGTTGGCGTCCATCCAGAGCTCGCCGGCGACATCGGTGACCTGCGGCAGGAAGCGCCCGCCGTCGTCGAGGCTCATGATGAGCGGGATGCCGGCCGCCTCGGTCACGCGCTGGTCGTCCTCGCCGTAGGCCGGCGCCTGGTGGACGATGCCCGTGCCGTCGCCGGTCGTGACGTAGTCGTCGACGAGGATGCGCCACGCGTTCTCGGTGCCCCAGGTCGCGGCATCCGCGTAGTAGTCGAACAGGCGGTCGTACGCCACGTCGGCGAGTTCGGATCCCATGACCGTCTGGACGATCGCGGCGCGCGCTTCGTCGGCCGACTCATAGCCGAGGTCCTTCGCGTAGCCGGAGAGGAGCTCCTCGGCGAGGAGATAGCGGTGCGCGTAGGCCTCGGCGGCTTCGTCGGGGTGACCGTCCGGAGCGTGGTGGACATCGGCGGCGCCCGCCGGACCGGCGGGCAGCACGACGTAGCGGATGTCGGGACCGACGGCGAGGGCGAGGTTCGTCGGCAGCGTCCAGGGCGTCGTGGTCCAGGCGAGTGCGCGCACCCCGGTGAGTCCGAGCGCCTCGGCCTTGAGCCCGACGAGCGGGAAGGTGACGGTGACGGAAGGATCCTGGCGCATCTTGTAGACGTCGTCGTCCATGCGCAGCTCGTGGCTGGACAGCGGTGTCTCATCGCGCCAGCAGTAAGGGAGCACGCGGTACCCCTCGTACGCGAGGCCCTTGTCGTGGAGCGTCTTGAACGCCCATAGGACGGACTCCATGTACGACGTGTCGAGCGTCTTGTAGCCGCGCTCGAAGTCGACCCAGCGGGCTTGGCGGGTGACGTAGTCCTCCCACTCGCGCGTGTAGGCGAGCACGGACTCGCGGGCCTTCGCGTTGAACGCCGCGACGCCCATCTCTTCGATCTGGGTCTTCTCGGTGATGCCGAGCTGCTTCATCGCCTCGAGCTCGGCGGGAAGCCCGTGGGTGTCCCACCCGAACACGCGGTCGACCTTCTTGCCGCGCATCGTCTGGAAGCGCGGGAACAGGTCCTTCGCGTACCCCGTCAGGAGGTGGCCGTAGTGGGGCAAACCGTTGGCGAACGGCGGGCCGTCGTAGAAGACCCACTCGTCGGCGCCGTCGCGGTTCGCGATCGACGCCCGGAACGTGTCGTCGGCCTGCCAGAAGGCGAGCGTGTCGCGCTCGATCTCGGGGAAGCGCGGGCTCGGCACGACGGAGTCGGCGGCGGGTCCGAACGAGGACTTGGGGTAGGTCATGTCACTCCAGCAGGTTGCGGTGCTTCCTGCGAGGACGACCCTTGCGAGCCGCGGTACCACCCCGCGTGGCCCACGCCGTGCGGCGGCGGACCCTCTCTCACTGCGGCTGTGACGGGCCTGGCCCGCTCGGTTCTAGTGAGGACCGGAGTCCTGTTCTTCCGAGAGCTCCCCGGTGATGGCCGGATCGGTGCTGATGCCTCGAGTCTACCGGTGCCGCGCAAGGGGAATGCCGGGACGGATGCCGCTGTTTCTGGACTCGTGCCAAGATTGATGCCCGTGACCTCTTCCGCAGCACCCGACGCCACCTCGACCCCCACCCGCCGCGTGGCGTGGGCATCGATGGTCGGCACCTCGCTCGAATCGTTCGACTTCTACGTCTTCGCCTACTTCTCGGCCTTCTTCGTCGGACCGCTCTTCTTCGAGCCGCTCGGCGAGATCGGCTCGACGGCGGCAGCCTTCCTCACCATCGCACTCGCCTTCGTGGTGCGCCCCATCGGCGCCATCCTGTTCGGCTACATGGGCGACCGGCTGGGGCGCCGCGCCACGCTGCTGTGGACGATCGGCATCATGGGCGTCGCCACGGGAGCGATCGGCCTGCTCCCCACGTACGCACAGGCCGGCTGGATCGGCGCGGTGCTGCTCGTGCTGCTCCGCATCGCGCAAGGCCTCTCGCTCGGCGGCGAGTGGGGAGGGTCGATCCTCATCGCGACGGAGCACTCCGGCAAGGTGAAGCGTGCGTTCTACGCCGCGATCCCGCAGCTCGGCTCGCCCGTGGGCTCCATCCTGTCGGCGACGCTCTTCATCATCATGACGGTGGCGCTGCCCGCCGAGGAGCTCGTCGCGTGGGGCTGGCGCATCCCGTTCCTCATCGCGATCCCGCTGCTGCTCGTCTCCCTGTACCTCCGCTGGTCGATCACCGAGACCCCCGTGTTCGAAGAGGTCGTGTCCGAGGGCCGCCGCGATCGCGTGCCCTTCGTCTCGATGTTCACCCAGCGTCCGGCCGCGATGGCGATCGCGATCGGCGCGGCGCTGCTCGGCATCGGCTCGTACTCGCTCATGAACACGTACACGATCAACTACGGCGTGGAGCGACTGGGCTTCAGCTTCCAGGACCTGCTCATCGCCACCACGATCGGCGGTCTGCTGCAGCTCGTCACGATCCCGCTGTTCGGAGCCTGGGCCAGCCGCATCGGATCGGCCCGCGTCGTCATGTGGGGTGCACTCGGCACGCTGCTGATCGCGTTCCCGATGTACTGGCTGCTGCAGTTCTCGACATTCCCGGTCCTCGTCGCCACCATGATCGTCGGCGGGATCCTGCCCACGATGGCCTGGGCTGCGCTCGGCGGCCTCATGAACGACCTGTTCCCCGACCGGTTCCGCTACTCGGCGCTGTCGTTCGCCTACGCCCTGGCCGCCACGATCAGCGGCTTCGTGCCGTACCTCACCCTCGAGCTCGGCGTCGCGACCGACTTCGCGTGGTGGCACCCCGGCGTCGTGCTGGCCATCCTGTCGGCGGTCACCCTCGTGTCCGCGTGGGCCGCGTCTCGTCTCCCCGTCGAGCCCGAGTTCAGCGGAGCCCACGAGCGCGAGAGCGAACCCGCACCCGCCGCCTGACCGCGCGCCCGGAGTCGGGCCCCGACGATAGCGTCGTCGCATGGCCCGACCTCCGGCACGTCCGCTTCCGCCGCGAGTCCTCCCGCCCGACCTGCCGCCGGACCTCGGCGAGATCGTCGGCTTCACACCTCGCGAAGAGCACTTCCGTGCCCGCATCACCGGCCTGGGGGGCGAATCGGATGCCTCGCACTCCGACATCACCGAGTGCGTCGTGGTCGCGGCATCCGTCGACCGCCTGGACGTGACCGGCGCGACGCTCGTCGATGTCCGGATCGACGAGCTGCGCGCGACCGCCGTGCACGGACGCGAAGCCCGGCTGCGCCGCGTGCGCCTCTCGGGCGGACGCATCGGCACCCTCGATCTGACGGCCGCCGGCGTCGACGAGGTCGAGCTGCGCGGCGTCCGGATCGACTACCTCACCCTGGGCGGCGCCAAGGTCGCCGACCTGCTGGTGGCCGGCTGCACCATCGCGACGCTCGACCTCCCGCAGGCGACGCTGTCGCGCGTGCGCTTCGACGACTCCCGGGCCGACGAGGTCGACACCCGGGGCATGCGCGCCGACAGTCTCGATCTGCGGGGGCTCGACGCGGCGGCGTACCTCGATGTCGGCTCGCTGCGCGGCGCGACGCTGAGCACCTGGCAGGTCGAGCAGCTCGCCCCGGCCTTCGCCGGGGCGCTCGGCGTCGACGTGCAGGACTGAGGTGCCGGGCGCCCGCACGGATGCCGGTACCGTGAGGAATGTGACCGAGGCCGATCAGCCGCCGCGCGCAGCAGACCCAGCCGGGCGGCCGCGTGGCGACCTCCGCGCCCGCATCGCCGGGCACGGCGTGATCGAGCAGCTGCTCGCCGCACAGCACCGCACACGGACTCGGCGCCCTGGTGACGATCACCTCACCGCGACGCTCGACCCCGAGTCCGAGAGCTGGTACTCCGGCGCGATCGGGGAGATCCGCGTCGGGCTGATGCTCGCCATCCTCGACCCTGAGTGGTGGACCGTGCTGCATTCGGTTCCCGTCGGCGATCGCGGCAGCGATCTGGACCATCTCGTGATCGGTCCCGCCGGAGTATTCGTCATCAACACCAAACGACACTTCGGAAAGCGCGTCTGGGCCGCCGGGCATGGTCTGCGAATCGAGAATCACCAGGTGCCGTACCTGCGCAATCTCGAACTCGAGATCAGTCGGACGGAGGACGCCCTGAGGCGCGCCTCGGGTCTCTCCGTGGACGCGGTCGGCATCGTCGCCGTGGTGGATGCTGCGTCGGTCACCGTGACTGCGCCGACGGCCATCCTTCACCACGAGGCGCATGTGATGGATGCCGACGCGCTCCTCTCCTTCCTCAGCGCGCGGCGCCGCGTGTTCAGCGATGATCAGGTCGCCAGGATCGTCGAGGCGGCGGTGCGTCCCGAAACCTGGACGCGCACACCTGCGCCGGCCACGGAGGACGGACCCCTTCTCCGACTCCGGTTCGAGGCGCTGCGCGTGCGCCTCGAAGCGGGTGGCCGACCGATCGGGGCGAGCCCGCGCACCGCCCCGAGCACGCGGCAGCGCTCGGCAGGGAGACCCGGCCCAAAAGGATCACCGGTGCGCGCCAGCCGCCGAGGTCCAGCCTGGACGAGCCTTCTGGCGGGGTTGGCCGCTCTCGCGGCCGCCTGGTGGCTGTTTCAGTACGGCCCCGGTCAGCTCACCACGCCGCCGGTGGATCCGGGCTTCTCGTCGGCCGCGGAGGAACAGGCGGCGCTCATCGAGTTCGCCGGGACGACAGCGATGCTCATCGACGAGCACAGTCCCGGTGGAACTCGCCCGGACCGACTCGCCCTCACGCCCGGCACGTCGGTTCTGCAGACGCCCGGAGGCGCGACACTGGTGGATCTCCCCGACGGGACGGCCGCCTCCTACGCGCCCAGTGACGACCTGCGCACCTACACGCTCACGCTGACCGGCGCCCAGTTCGGCACCGTGGTGACCGTCTCGCCCGAGACGGGCGTCATCCTCGCCCCCGCTCCGACACCCGGCGGCCAGCAGCAGTCCCCCGCCGCTTCCGGCGTCGACGTGCAGGACTGAGCCGCCGGGCGCCCGCGCCCCAGCGGGTAGAATCGTCCGACAACCCACACTCAGGCACGCTCACACAGTGCCGCACATATCGATCGAGGAGACCCCCATGGCCGACGCGCAGATTCCCGACAAGCCCGCACTCGAGGGTCTCGAGAGCAAGTGGGACACCGCCTGGACCGCGCAGGGCACCTACCTGTTCGACCGCATCCGCGCCGCCGAGGTGGGCCGCGCCGGCATCTTCTCGGTCGACACTCCCCCGCCGACCGCGTCCGGCAGTCTCCACATCGGCCACGTCTTCAGCTACACGCACACCGACGTGAAGGTGCGCTTCGAGCGCATGCGCGGCAAGACGGTCTTCTACCCGATGGGCTGGGACGACAACGGCCTTCCGACCGAGCGCCGTGTGCAGAACTACTACGGCGTCCGCTGCGACCCGTCGCTGCCGTACGACGCCGACTTCACGCCCCCGTACGAGGGCGGCGACAACAAGTCGAGCCGCGCCGCCGACCAGGTGCCGGTGAGCCGCCGCAACTTCATCGAGCTGTGCGAGAAGCTCACGGTCGAGGACGAGAAGCATTTCGAGGCGCTGTGGCGTGCGCTGGGCCTCAGCGTCGACTGGACGCAGACCTACCGCACGATCTCCGACGAGACGATGCGCACGAGTCAGCTCGCGTTCCTGCGCAACCTCGAGCGCGGTGAGGCGTACCAGTCCATGGCACCCACGCTGTGGGACATCGACTTCCGGTCGGCGATCGCCCAGGCCGAACTCGAGGACCGCGACCAGCCCGCCGCCTACCACCGCGTCGCGTTCCACAAGGCCGACGGCACGGGCGACGTGCACATCGAGACGACCCGTCCCGAGCTGCTCCCCGCCTGCGTCGCGCTCGTGGCGCACCCCGACGACGAGCGCTATCAGCCGCTGTTCGGCTCGACGGTGCGCACGCCGCTCTTCGACGTCGAGGTCCCGGTGCTCGCGCACCCCCTCGCGCAGCAGGACAAGGGGTCCGGCATCGCGATGATCTGCACCTTCGGCGACGTCACCGACATCATCTGGTGGCGCGAGCTCGACCTGCCCAACCGCACGATCCTCGGCCAGGACGGTCGCGTCATCCTAGAGGCGCCCGATGTGATCGAGACGGATGCTGCGAAGGCGGCCTACGCGGAACTCGCCGGCAAGACCGTGTTCAGCGCCAAGAAGCGCATCGTCGAACTGCTGCAGGAGTCCGGCGAGATGGAGGGCGACCCCAAGCCCTTCACGCACGTCGTGAAGTTCTACGAAAAGGGCGACCGCCCTCTCGAGATCGTGTCCACGCGGCAGTGGTACATCCGCAACGGCGCCCGCGACGAGTCGCTGCGCGACAGGCTCATCGCCCTCGGCCGCGACGTGTCGTGGCACCCCGACTTCATGCGCGTCCGCTACGAGAACTGGACGAACGGACTGACCGGCGACTGGCTCGTGTCGCGGCAGCGCTTCTTCGGCGTGCCGATCCCGGTCTGGTACGCGCTCGACGAGAGCGGCGAGCGGGACTACTCGCGGGTCCTCACCCCCGACACGGCCTCGCTTCCGGTCGACCCCACCACCGATGCGCCCGCGGGCTACACCCCGGATCAGCGCGGGGTGCCGGGCGGGTTCGACGGCGAGCAGGACATCTTCGACACGTGGGCCACCTCGTCGCTCACGCCGCAGCTCGCCGGCGGCTGGGAGCGCGACCCCGAGCTGTGGAACCTCGTGGCGCCGTTCGACGTGCGTCCGCAGGGTCAGGACATCATCCGCACGTGGCTGTTCTCGACGATGCTCCGCAGCGCGCTCGAAGACGGCCGCGCGCCGTGGACGGATGCCGCGATCTCGGGCTTCATCGTGGACCCCGACCGCAAGAAGATGTCGAAGTCCAAGGGCAACGTCGTCACCCCCGCCGACATCCTGGCCCAGCACGGCTCGGACGCCGTCCGGTACTGGGCGGCATCCAGCCGGCTCGGCACGGACGCCGCGTTCGACCCGCAGAACCCGACGCAGATCAAGATCGGCCGGCGCCTCGCGATCAAGGTGCTCAACGCCGCCAAGTTCGTGCTGTCGTTCCCCGTCCCGGAGGGTGCGCAGATCACCCACGCGCTCGACGCCTCGATGCTCGCAGCGCTCGACGGCGTGGTGCGCGACGCCACCAAGGCCCTCGAGTCCTTCGATCACGCCCGCGCTCTCGAGCTGACCGAGTCGTTCTTCTGGACCTTCTGCGACGACTACCTCGAACTCGTCAAGGAGCGGGCCTACAACCAGACCGACGTCGGACAGGCGTCCGCGGCACTCGCGCTCCGCACCGCGCTGTCGACCCTCCTGCGCCTGTTCGCGCCGGTCATCTCGTTCGCGGCGGAGGAGTCCTGGTCGTGGTTCAACGAGGGCTCGGTGCACACCGCACCGTGGCCGGAGCCGCTCGGCATCGACGGCGACACCGCGGTCCTGTCGGTCGTCGGTGAAGCGCTCATCGGCATCCGTCGCGCCAAGACCGAGGCCAAGGCCTCGCAGAAGACACCGGTCACCCGTCTCACGATCGCCGGGCCCGCAGCATCCCTCGACGTCGTCCGCCTCGCGGAGGGCGACCTCAAGGCCGTCGGACGCATCGCCGAGATCGCCTACGCCGACGCCGACACCCTCGAGGTGTCGGGCGTCGAGCTCGCACCCCAGGAGGACTGACATGCAGCTCGGCACCCGCTGGACCTCGGGCGACGAACCGCCCCGAGCGGTCCCCGAGGCGCTGCGGCGCGGCATCTGCTCCGTCGACGAGACGATCCCCGCCGACCAGCTCGGCCAGCCGCGCCCGCGATGGACACTCACCTGGCTCGAGGGCCGGCCCATCGCCGAGCTCGACACCGGGATCATCGTGTCGCTCGACGAGAACGGCGAAGCCGTCGCCCGGAACGATCCGGAGGACGGCTTCGGCTGATCCGTCTCACTCCTCCGGCGCGTTGTGGTTCGACGCGTCGAGGAGCAGCCGCGCCCCGACCAGTGCCGTCACGAGCGTGATCGCGCCCGCGATGAGGAACGGCAGCCGCAGGTCGCTGCGCGCGACCAGTCCGCCGAGCAGCGTGGCGAACGGGAACAGCCCCCACGTGAAGGTGCGGATGATCCCGAGCACGCGCCCGAAGATCCTGCCCGGGACGATCGCCTGCCGAAGCGCGCCCCACGGCACGTTCCACACCGAGACGGCGCACGCCATCAGCGCGTAGGCGATGATCCCGGTGATGAGTTCGGGCGCCGCCCACACCGCGACGAGGGATGCCGCGGCCACCAGGTTCGCCCCGAGCATCACGCGCCCGCGGCCGAACCGCTCGACGAGCGACGAGGCGATGAGCGACCCGGCCAGCGCACCCAGGCCGATGCCCGCGGTGACGACGCCGACGGCCGCCGGAGCCACCGACAGCTCGTCGAGGAAGTAGAGGATCGTCGGCGCCTGAGCGAACGAGAAGGCCGACCCGACGATCGACGTGAAGACGACCATCGAGCGCAGGAAGCGGTGGTTCCACAGGTAGGCGATGGCCTCGCGGGCCGACGTCGATCCGGGCGAGGGAGTGGACGCCGCGGGCTCGGCTGCCGGTTCGGCCGGCGTCACAGCCGCCGCGAGCGGCTCTGCCCCCACCGCCGCGGCGGGGGGCTGGGGAGCGCCCTGCCGTTGCGCGGGCTCGTCCCGCAGCGGGCGCGCAGCCGAGAGGGGAAGCATCACCGCGAGAGCGATGGGAATGAGGTATCCGGCGGCACCGACCCACAGCGGCAGCGCGAGCGAGACCGCGAACAGGACTCCGCCGATCGGGGTCGCGATGAAGTTGTCGATGGTGATCTGCGCGGCCTGCAGGAATCCGTTGGCGCGATCGAGCGAGCGACGCTCGACCACGGAGGGGACGATGGCGTTCGTGGCGTTGTCGAACAGCGTCTCGCCCAGGCCGAACACGAGCGTGGCGGCGAAGAGCCACCAGATGTCGAGCATGCCCGTCACGGTCAGCACGGCGAGCCCGACCGCCGCCAGTCCGCGGAGCGTGTTGGCGAGGGCCATGATGTATCGCCGGTCGTACCGGTCGACGATCATGCCCGCGGGAAGTCCGAAGACGAGCCACGGGAGGAACGCGAGCGCGCCCAGCGCGGCGATCGCGAGCGGATCGCGCGTCAGCGTCGTGGCGATGAGCGGCACCGCGATGCGGCCGATGCCGTCGGCGAGGTTGCTGAACGCCGCGGCGGTCCACAGCTTGCCGAAGTCGGCGGACAGAGGGGGTCGGCCCTTGCGCCCGGCCCCCTCGGTCTCGTCCACCGCGTCCACGGTGTCGGTCATCGCGGCAGCATCCCGATCGATCCCATCGCCAGCGCGTCGGATCGCGTCTCGCCGGCGGCGGTCTGTGCGTCGACGGGCCGGCGGGAGGCCGCACGACGTTCGAGACGCGACGCGACGAAGCGATCGAGGCCGGTCGCGGTGGTGAGGAGCATCCGCTCGAAGCCCGTGGTGCGGACGACGGCGGTCGGTGCGGTGAGAGCGGTCATGACTGTCCTCCGAGTTCGGGAAGCGGGAAGAGGTCGGCCCGGATGGTGACGGGCCGTACGTTCTCGCCGGTCTGATTGCGATGGTTGTCGACGGCCTCGTCGATCAGGGCCATGATCTTGAGAGCGAGCTCCTTGCTCTGCTCGGGCGTGAGTCGCGCGGTGGCCGTGGAGACGAGCGTGCCCTCCTGCCACATCTCGTCTTCACCGCCGATCCCGCGATTGACGAAGTCCAGAAGCTGATCGTTGCGGTTGCGCAGGAATTCGTTCATGACGACCTGTGTCGCAGCGCGCCCCGCCGGCGTGGTCATGGCGTCGGGGTTGGCGAACGACACACCGCCGACTGGACGCTCCCACCACCGCTCACGGCCCGTGCCGCGGTCCTCGGCCTCGCGGATGAGGTCGTGCTTGGCGAGCGCGCGCAGGTGGTAGCTGGTCGACCCGCTCGACTCTCCGAGCCGCTCGGCGAGCGAGCTCGCGGTCTGCGGCCCGTACTGGCTGAGGATGTCGTAGATCTTCACCCGGAGCGGGTGCGCCAGCGCGCGGAGCGCGCCTGAATCGAGGACGCGGTCCTCGTTGTGGCGCTGTTCGGAACGGGCCATCGCTTCGGCCTGCTCGCTGCCCTGGTTCTCTGCCATGCCCTCACATTAGCAATGCAAAGAATTCTTTGCAAGTGTTTCTTTGCAAGGATGTTTTTGCAAAGGTTCGGCGGCATGGCCGCCATCCGCGACTAGGCTGGTCGCCATGCCGAACGACAACCCGCTGCTCTCCCCTGCGCCTCTCCCCTACGGCCTGCCCGATTACCGGGCCATCCGCCCGGAGCATTACCTGCCGGCGTTCCGGGCCGCTTTCGAGGAGCACGCGAGCGAGGTCTCCCGCATCACACGCGTCCGCTCCATGCCGACCTTCGAGAACACCCTCGTCCCGCTCGAGGAGAGCGGAAAGCTTCTCGGCGACGTCTCGCGGACGTTCTACACCGTCTCCTCAGCGGACGCGACGCCCGAGATCCAGGCGATCGAGGAGGAGCTCGCACCTCTGATGTCGGCGCACCAGGACTCGATCCAGCTCGACGCGCAGCTGTACTGGCGCATCAAGACGATCCACGATCAGCTCGATGAGCTCGGGCTGGACCCCGAGCAGCGCTACCTCGTCGAGCGGCACCACCGCGAGATGACCCACGCCGGGGCGGGCCTGGACGACGCTGCGAAGGAGCGCCTGACCGGGCTCAACCAGCGGCTCTCGACGCTCACCACGTCGTTCGAGAAGAACCTCCTCAACGACACCAACGATCTCGCCGTGGTCTTCGACAGCGCGGACGAGCTCGACGGCCTCACCGAGGGCGAGCTGTCGGCTGCCGCGCAGGCCGCCCGCGACCGCGGGCTGGAGGGCAAGTGGGTCGTGACCCTGACCCTCTTCACCGGCCATCCGTACCTCGCGACGCTGACGGACCGCGCGAGCCGCAAGCGCATCCTCGACGCGTCCCGCGCGCGCGGCTCGCGCGGGAACGACAACGACAACCGCGCGGTGCTGCTCGAGATCGTGCGCCTGCGCGCCGAGCGCGCAGCCCTCCTGGGCTACGACACGCACGCGGCGTACATCACGTCCGACGAGACGGCCGGCTCGCCGGAGGCCGTCCACGACCTGCTGCGGCGTCTCGCCGTACCGGCCGCAGCGAACGCGAAGAAGGAGCAGGCGGCGCTGCAGGCGATCGTCGACGCGGAGCCGCGGCCGTTCGCGCTCGAGGCCCACGACTGGGCCTTCTACACCGAGAAGGTGCGCTCCGCCGAGTACGACCTCGACCGGAGCGCCCTGCGTCCGTGGTTCGAAGCGGAGCGGGTGCTCCAGGACGGCGTCTTCCGCGCCGCCACCGACCTCTACGGGGTCACGTTCACCGAGCGGACCGACATCCCCGCGTATCACGCCGACGCCCGCGTGTTCGAGCTGCACAATGCGGACGGCAGCGAACTCGGCCTGTTCGTCCTCGACCTCTATACCCGCGACACCAAGCGCGGCGGAGCGTGGATGAATTCGATCGTCTCGCAGTCCGCGCTGCGCGGCACGCGGCCGATCGTGGTGAACAACCTCAACGTCCCCAAGCCGGCGCCGGGACGACCGACCCTGCTCACCCTCGACGAGGTGACGACCTTGTTCCACGAGTTCGGCCACGCGCTCCACGGACTGTTCGCGACCGTCACGTACCCGCACTTCGCCGGGACGAACGTGTTCCGCGACTTCGTCGAGTTCCCCAGCCAGGTCAACGAGATGTGGATCTACTGGCCCGAGATCCTGGCGGCGTACGCGCGTCACGTCGACACCGGCGAGCCGCTCCCCGCCGAGGTCGTAGAGAAGCTCCACGCCTCCGAAGCCTTCAACCAGGGCTTCGCCACGAGTGAGTACCTCGCCGCCTCGTGGCTCGACCAGGCCTGGCATTCGCTCACCGAGGAGCAGGCCGCGGCCGACATCGACGTGGCGTCGTTCGAGGCAACCGCTCTCTCGGCCATCGGCCTCGACAACCCCGCGGTTCCGACCCGCTATTCGTCGACGTACTTCGCGCACGTCTTCTCGGGCGGCTACAGCGCGGGCTACTACTCGTACATCTGGAGCGAGGTGCTCGACGCCGACACCGTCGAGTGGTTCCGCGAGAACGGCGGACTCACCCGCGACAACGGCGATCGATTCCGGCAGCGCCTGCTCGGCGTGGGCGGCTCGAAGGATCCGCTCGAGGCCTACCGCGACTTCCGCGGACGGGATGCCGACATCCGTCCGCTCCTGGAGCGTCGCGGCCTCGTCGCCTGATCCTCGCCGGGCTGCGCGATCGTCTCGCTCAGCCCGGCGGCGATGCCGACACCGCGCGCCTCATCCGGAGGGGTGCGCGGTCACCCAGGCCGCGGCGGCCGCGCGCGACGGGACGCCCAGCTTTCGCCGGGCATTGGCGACATGACGATGGACGGTGTGCACGCTGAGGAAGAGCTCGGCAGCGATCTGCCCGTCGGTGAACCCCTGCGCCACGAGCTGGAGCACGATGCGCTCTCGCGCGGTGATGGGCGAGTCGGGGTCGACATCCGCACCGTCGTGCTGCGCGAGGTTTCCCATCCGCGAGGGATCCACCCCCGCGAAAGCGAGAGCGTGACGCAGGACGGCGGCGCTGTCTCCGTGCCACGGGTGATGGGCTGTGCCGTCGAGGACCTCGAGCCGGGCGCCGGGCACGGCGCGCGCGGTGGCCATGCCGAGGGCTAGCGGGATCGCCCGGTCGCCGCGCCGGTGAAGCACCACGGTCGGGGCGGCGACACCGGAGGCGGCCCCGCGCGCGTCGAGCCCGTAGACCCCGGCGAGGGCGGCGGCGGCCGCCTCGCCCGGCCCGCTCATCCGCTGATGGTGCAGGAACGCCGCGTGCTGCTCAGGTGTCGCCTCTGGGTAGAAGACGTCGGACATGATCCGCCCGCCGACGCCCCAGCTCCGCCGCACGAGCTCGACCAGGGCGGCGCGATCATCCTCCGCTGCGATGTCCGCGCCGCGCAGGTAGGCGCCGGAGAGGATGAGCCGGTCCACTCGGTCGGGATGCCGCGCCGAGAACTCGATGGCGACCGGGCAGCCCGACGACCCGGCGAGCAGCGTCACGCGCTCGGTGCCCGCCGCGTCGAGGACCGCCCGGAGAGCGTCGAGGTGCCGCGTCATGTCGGCGGGGGCGGTGTCGGAGCGCGTCAGCCCGCTGCCGGGGGCATCCATGCGGATCACGCGGCGATGGCGCACGAGTTCGCCGACGAACCGGCGGATCGGCACGTACTCCATGTCGTGGATCAGATGGCTCATCCACCACCCGCCGAGAAGCAGCGGCGCTCCGCCGCCCGCCTCGGCCCAGGCCACGTCGTCGGAACCCGACCACGCGTGCTGGATTGCGAATGCCGAGCTCGCCACGACATCAGTATGGAACACCGTCAGACCCGACCGCGGAACCGGAGGGCGTGCAGCCTCTGATGTCTGAGCGCGATCCACGTCGCGTCGGCGCGTGCGACCACCGCACCGTCGGCGTCGACGATCGCCGCCGACGTCTCATGGCGGCGGCCACGCTCGGCGCGGGTCCAGCTGTAGACGACGAGCCTCTCCCCCACGCGCGGCCGGCGCTCAACGCGCGCTGTGATGGTGCCGAGAAGGCAGAGCAGACGACGCTGCAGCGCGGCAGCGGGATAGCTCGTGCAGTCCATCGCCGCCCACACCGCCTCCAGCGGGGCCGCGCCGCCCACGGAATCGCGGCTCTGCACGACCCACGGCGCGGCGAGCAGCCAGGGTCGGTCGGCCACGAAGCCAGGGGTCACGCGCATCCCGTCGGAGCGCCGCGGACCGCAGACGACGCAGTCCGAGAGCGGGTGGGTCTCACCGGCGAGCGGGTGAGCCGCCCGCGCCGCCTCGGCGACCTCGAATTCAGGGGCGAGTGGACGTGCCTCGTCGGCGATGCGCCCCGGGCGCGTCTCGGCGACGGTCCGGCGCCCGCGGTGGACCCGGACTCCACCGCTGCCGTCGGCTGCGACGTCGAGCCGGCGTGCCAGCGGCACGGGCCGGCGCAGGACGACGGTGACCGTGTCGGCATCGACGAAGCGCGAGAACAGGCCGGCCGCGATGCCGCCGTTGGCCGATCGCCTCGGTCCGTTGAGACGTCGCTCGATCGCGAGGCCGCCGAGCGACTCGGTCGCGCGGTGCGCGGCGTCCGGCTGCGGGAGCTCCGCGTGGCCGGGGCGCCCGAGGAGGCCCGCTGTGGTGTGCGTGGAGAAGACGAGTCCTGTCATGCCTCGATTGCACCGCGGATGCCTGCGCGGACGCGTCGCACGAATGGGTCATCCGCGCTGGCCCGAATCGGCCAGGAGAACCCGCGTCAGTCGCCCGCCGGGTGGCGAGCCACGACTTCGCGCAGTTCGTCGGCGAGCTCCTGCGGTCGTGACCACATCGGCCAATGACCTGTCGGCAGGTCGACCAGGCGCACCGATTCGTACTGCGCGAGCTCCTCGAACCAGGGATGGCCGGCCTCGGACATCTCGCGGATCTGCTGCGCCGAGTAGCTGGCGCAGACCACGGTGACGGGGACCGCGCGCCGCGCGGTGTCTGACAGCGCCAGCGGCTGCCGCGCCACCGCGGCCGGATGCGGCACCGCCCTCTCGCGGAAGCGCCCGAGGGCATCGGCGTCGAGTCCGTCGAGGCTCGAGCCCTGCTCTTCGAGTTCCGGCCAAGGAGGGAGGGTGATCGCCCGCACCGACGAGGGGAGATCGGGCGCTTGCGCGACGCCGTCGGCGACGGGACCGCTGTCGACGAACACCAGATCGTCGATCACTTCATGGGCTTGATCTACGGCGCCGGAGACCACGGCGCCTGCGCCGCTGTGCCCGACGAGGACCACGCGACCGTCCGCACGGTGAACCGCAGCGACGACCGCTGCGACGTGATCGTCGAGCGTGATCTCCGTGGTCTCTGACGGACTGTGGTCATCGAGGCCGGGAAGGGTGATCGCGTCGGCGACGAACCCGTCGTCGCGCAGCCGTTCGGCCACCGCGTCCCACGCCCACCCCCCGAGCCAGTAGCCGGGAACCAGGACGAATGTCGTTGTCGTTGGCATGATCCGAGTCTGCTCCGGGGGTCGGACACCCGCAGCGGATGCCGTCAACCGGCGTTCCGCGTCCGCGACTCAGGCCGCGCCGAGCGCGCGGGCGAACGCGCGCACGCGTCCTGCCATCACCGCCGGCACCTCGGCAACGGTGAAGTGCCCGCCTTCGTCGAGTCTTTCGAAGACACGGAGGTCGCGGTAGTAGGAGCGCGCGAGCGACTCCGGATAGTCGGTCTCGTGCCGCTGCACGTACACCGCCGCCGGGACGTCGACGGATGGGATCGGTCCCGGCTGGTCGGCACCCTCGTAGTACGGCCGGAATGACGAGCCGATCGTCTGAGTCGCCCAGTAGATCGTCGCCTCGGTCAGGATGCGCTCGCGAGAGATCAGGCGTTCGACGTCTGCAGGATCGTCGCCGGGTGTGTCGCTCCATTCGACGAGCTTCTCGGCCAGCCACGCCACCAGCCCCGCCGGCGAATCGTTGAGGGCGGCAGCCAGCGTGTCAGGTCGTGTGGCCTGCACATGGCCGTAGGCGCCGTCTGTCTCGTGGTCGGCGGCGATCCGATCGAAGAACGCGACCTCGTCCGGTGCGGTGAGCGCGCGACGCTCGGCTCGCGTCGGGAAGTGGGCGTGGGTCACGACGATGCCCGCGACGCTGTCACCGTACTGCGCCGCCAGGAGGTCGTTCACGTTCGCGGACACGTCTTCGCCGTACGTGAGGTAGCGCTCGTAGCCGAGGACGTCGGTCATCAGGGCGTGCACGGTGCCGGCGAGACGCCGCTCGGTGATCAGGCCGTCGGCGTAAGGGGTCGAGAAGGCGAAACCCGGGAAGCTCGGGACGACGACATGGAAGTCGGGAAGGAGATCGGCGAAGTCGAGCTGCAGTGCGAAGGTATGCGGCCACCCGTGCATGACGACGATCGCCGGCGCGTCGCTCCGCGCCGACCGCAGGTGGACGAAATGCACGTCTGCGGAATCGATGCGCGCCGTGAACTGCGGGTGGGCGTTGATCCACCGCTCGCGGTCGCCCCAGTCCCACTCCGCCCACGACCGGACGAGAGCCGCGAGATAGGCGGCGGACATTCCGGACGGCGGGCGATGGGGCGAGTCGGGCAGCAGCCGGGCGCGCTCGAGGCGCGCCTTCAGGTCGGCGAGCACCTCGTCGGGGATCCGGATCTCGAAGGGAACGACGTCCATGCGCCGACAGTACGGGCGGGGACCGACACCGCCCGCGAGGTCAGGCGCTCTTGCGCTTCTCCCGCAGGACGAGCGTGGGCGGGGCGCCCTCGTCGACGGCTGCACGCGTGACGATGACCTTGTCGACGTCGTCGGTCGACGGGATCTCGAACATGATCGGCCCGAGCACGTCTTCGAGGATCGCGCGGAGCCCGCGGGCACCCGTCTTGCGCTCGACGGCCAGGTCGGCGATCGCCTCGAGCGCCTCGGTGTCGAACTCGAGGGTGACGCCGTCGAGCTCGAACATGCGGTGGTACTGCTTCACAAGCGCGTTCTTCGGAACGGTGAGGATCTCCATCAGCGCCTCGCGATCGAGCGGCGAGACGGAGGCGACGACCGGAAGACGGCCGATGAACTCGGGGATGAGCCCGAACTTGTGCAGGTCTTCGGGACGAACCTCGCTGAAGAGGCTGAGATCATCGCCTTTGTTGTGCAGCGGAGCGCCGAAACCGATGCCGTGCTTGCCCACGCGCGACGAGATGATGTCTTCGAGGCCGGCGAATGCGCCCGCCACGATGAACAGCACGTTCGTCGTGTCGATCTGGATGAACTCCTGATGGGGGTGCTTGCGGCCGCCTTGCGGCGGAACCGATGCCACCGTGCCCTCAAGGATCTTGAGGAGCGCCTGCTGGACGCCCTCGCCGGAGACGTCGCGCGTGATCGAGGGGTTCTCGGCCTTGCGGGCGATCTTGTCGACCTCGTCGATGTAGATGATGCCGGTCTCGGCCCGCTTGGTGTCGAAATCGGCGGCCTGCAGCAGCTTGAGGAGGATGTTCTCGACGTCTTCGCCGACGTAGCCGGCCTCGGTGAGCGCCGTCGCATCGGCGACGGCGAACGGTACGTTGAGGCGCTTGGCGAGGGTCTGCGCGAGGTACGTCTTGCCGCAGCCTGTGGGACCGAGGAGCAGGATGTTGCTCTTGGCGATCTCGATCTCGTCGGCGCGCTGCTCGGCGGACTGGATCGTGCCGTGCGCACGCACACGCTTGTAGTGGTTGTAGACCGCCACGGACAGCGCCCGCTTGGCGGCGTGCTGACCGACGACGTACTCCTCGAGGAAGCCGAAGATCTCGCGCGGCTTGGGGAGATCGAAATCGGTCACGACGCCCGAGGACGACTCGGCCATGCGCTCTTCGATGATCTCGTTGCACAGCTCGACGCACTCGTCGCAGATGTAGACGCCGGGACCGGCGATCAGCTGCTGGACCTGCTTCTGGCTCTTGCCGCAGAAGGAGCACTTGAACAGGTCGGCGCTCTCACCGATGCGTGCCATGAGGCTCCTCCTCGTCGCGTCCGGGGGCAGCCCCCCGGCTGTTCTCCCGAGCCTAATCGCTCAGGACGACATGCGGCGGGATTGCGACCCGCGTTGTGGACGATGGGATGTCCGCCCAGAGCGAAGCGGGGCGCGTGGGACGCGAGCCCCGTGCACGACGAAGCCCCGCCGTCCGGAGATGGCGGGGCTTCAGCATCCGCTCTACTTCGTCAGTGCGGCGGGGGTGCGCTTGCGGGTCGTGAGGACCTGGTCGACGAGACCGTACGCGACAGCCTCTTCGGCGCCGAGGATCTTGTCGCGGTCGATGTCCTTGTTGACCTCTTCGGGGCTCTTGTTCGAGTGCTTCGAGAGGGTCTGCTCGAGCCACGTGCGCATGCGCATGATCTCCTGCGCCTGGATCTCGATGTCGGACGCCTGACCGTGACCCGCCTCGCCCATCGCGGGCTGGTGGATGAGGATGCGGGCGTTCGGCAGGGCGAGACGCTTGCCCGGCGCACCGGCCGCCAGCAGCACCGCGGCCGCGGAGGCCGCCTGGCCGAGCACGACCGTCTGGATCTGCGGCGAGACGTACTGCATCGTGTCGTAGATCGCCGTCATGGCCGTGAACGAGCCGCCGGGCGAGTTGATGTACATGATGATGTCGCGGTCGGGATCCTGGCTCTCGAGCACGAGGAGCTGCGCCATGACATCGTCGGCCGAGGCGTCGTCGACCTGGACGCCCAGGAAGATGACGCGGTCCTCGAAGAGCTTGTTGTACGGGTCCTGGCGCTTGTAGCCGTAGGCCGTGCGCTCCTCGAACTGCGGCAGCACGTAGCGGCTGCCGGGCATCTGGAGCGCGCTGGGGACTCCGTTGGGTCCGAAGGTGGGGGTCTGCATTGCGGGTTCTCTCTCTTTCGCCTTCGGTGCGCTCAGTTGGCGGTTCCGCCGCCGCCGATGACGTCGGTCGCGGACTCGCGGATGTGGTCGACGAAGCCGTACTCGAGGGCCTCGTCGGCGCTGAACCAGCGGTCGCGGTCGCCGTCGGCGTTGATCTGCTCGACGGACTTGCCCGTCTGTGCCGCGGTGATCTCGGCCAGGCGCTTCTTCATGTCGAGGATCAGCTGGGCCTGCGTCTGGATGTCGCTGGCCGTGCCGCCGAAGCCGCCGTGGGGCTGGTGCAGCAGCACGCGCGCGTTCGGCGTGATGTAGCGCTTGCCCTTGGTGCCGGCCGTGAGGAGCAGCTGGCCCATCGAGGCGGCCATGCCGATGCCGACGGTGACGATGTCGTTCGGCACGAACTGCATCGTGTCGTAGATCGCCATGCCGGCGGTGATCGAGCCGCCCGGGGAGTTGATGTAGAGGTAGATGTCCTTCTCGGAGTCCTCGGCGGCGAGGAGGAGGATCTTCGCGCAGATCTCGTTGGCGTTCTCGTCCCGCACCTCCGACCCGAGCCAGATGATTCGGTCCTTCAGCAGCCTGTCGAAGACGCTCGTCGCGACAAGTGGTTCGGCCATGTGTACTCCTGATTCCGTGGTCGTGCCATCGAATCTACCGGCGCGGCGCGAGCGACCCGGCCGTGTTCGCCCTGGGCAGATCGGGCAGGAGAGAAGAAGGGGACGGATGCCGCAGCATCCGTCCCCTTCACTGCGAGCGCCGCGGACTCACTCCTTGTCGGCGGCGGACTTCTTCTTGGCCGGTGCCTTCTTGGCGGGCTTCTTCTCGGCCTCTTCGGCCTCGATCACGGCGTCGGCGTCGGCCGCGGCATCCGCGATCTCCTGCGCCTCGTCGACGACCTCGTCCTCGTCGTCAACGGCCACGAAGCCGGTGAGGTCGACGGGCTTGCCGTTGGTGTCGACGACCGTGACCTTGCCGAGCACGACGGCCAGAGCCTTGTTGCGGGCGACCTCACCGACCATCGCGGGCAGCTGGTTGCCCTCCTGCAGCGCGTTGACGAAGTCCTGCGGGGCCATGCCGTACTGCGCGGCCGACTGCACGAGGTACTGCGTGAGCTCCTCCTGCGAGACCTGCACGTTGACCTGCTCGGCGATCTTGTCGAGGAGCATCTGCGTCTTGAACTGCTTCTCGCTCGCCTCGGCGACCTCCGCGCGGTGCACGTCGTCCTCGAGACGGCCTTCGCCCTCGAGGTGGTTGTGCACCTCGTCCTCGATGAGCTGCGGCGGCACCGGGATCTCGACCTGCTCGAGCAGCTGCTCGATGAGCTTGTCGCGCGCAGCAGAGCCCTGCGTGAACACCGACTGCTCGCCGACGCGGGCCGCGAGGCTGTCGCGCAGCTCGGCGATGGTGTCGAACTCGCTCGCGATCTGGGCGAAGTCGTCGTCGGCCTCGGGCAGCTCGCGCTCCTTGACGGCCTTGACCACGACCGAGACCTCGGCCTCCTCGCCGGCGTGGTCGCCGCCGACGAGCTTCGAGCGGAACGTGGTGTCCTCGCCCGCGGTGAGCGAGTCGATGGCCTCGTCGATGCCCTCGAGCAGCTCGCCCGAGCCGACCTCGTACGACACGCCTTCGGCGCGGTCGATCTCGGCGCCGTCGATGGTCGCGACCAGGTCGAGCTCGACGAAGTCGCCGCTCGCGGCGGGGCGGTCGACGGTGACGAGCGTGCCGAAGCGGCTGCGCAGGCGGTCGAGCTCGGCGTCGATGGCGGCCTCGTCGACCTCGATCGCGTCGACCTCGACGGTGGTGCCCTCGAAGGCGGGGAGGTCGAACTCGGGACGCACGTCGACCTCGACCTCGACCTTCAGGTCGCCGGAGAAGTCCTTCTCGGCCGGCCACTCGGTGACCTCGGCCGACGGACGGCCGAGCACGCGCAGCTCGTTGGCCTCGACAGCCTGGCGGTAGAACGTGTCGAGGCCCTCGCTGACGGCGTGCTCCAGCACGGCGAGGCGCCCGATGCGCTGGTCGATGATCGGCGCGGGGACCTTGCCCTTGCGGAAGCCGGGGATCTGCACGTCCTGCGCGATGTGCTCGTACGCGTGCGCGATCGACGGCTTGAGCTCGTCGGGCGTGACCGTGATGTGGAGCTTCACCCGGGTCGGGCTGAGCTTCTCGACGGTGCTGTTCACCATGCTTGTTCGTTCTCCTCTATCGGACCGCGCGCGCATGCGCGGCTGAAGGTCTGGGTCGGAATTCTGTGAGGGGCCGTGATGTCGGGGCGACAGGATTTGAACCTGCGGCCTCCCGCTCCCAAAGCGGGCGCTCTACCAAGCTGAGCTACGCCCCGGGCGGGTTCGCACGCACGCGTGCGCCTTTCGGCCCCGAGAAGTCTAGCCGACCCGCCCGGGCGTCGCCTGCGCGGTGCATGCAGTCAGACGCGCTCGACCCACTCGGCGCGCCAGTCTGGCGCGGGGAACGGCTTGGTCCAGTACGCGGTCTCGCGGGCGATCCGCCCGTCGCGCAGCTCGAAGATGAAGATCGACCGGTACGGATCGCCGTCGCCTTAGTCGAGGTCGGCCTCGGCGACCCACAGGTCGCCGTCGCCCGTGAGCCGTCGCAGGTCGATCTTCGGCAGCTGCGGGAACCTGCTGTACACCGCGCGGCGGTTGTCGCCGCCGACGATGCGCTCGCCCGATTGCGGCCACACCATCTCGGCGTCCTCGTGGAAGACGTCGTCCATGCCGGGAACGTCCCCGGCGTTCAGCGTGGCGATGAGCGCCTCAACCACTTCCCTGCCCGAACGTGCCATGACCCGCTCCCTTCGCTGTTCCGCGCGTCGGGCTGAGTGGGGAGCGGGAGGACGGCCACCATGTACTACGATTGGTCGGTGCCCGTCAGCGGGCGCACGGGGATGTAGCTCAATGGTAGAGCCTCAGTCTTCCAAACTGATGGTGCGGGTTCGATTCCCGTCATCCCCTCCGAATCGGTTCCTGCCGCGCGACTTCGACGCGAAGTGCATCCAAACGCGCGCCGGCGGCGGAACCCTCTCCTGTCGGGTGAACTCCCACCCGCCATGAGGAGGGGAAAGTCCAATGAAGCGCATTCTCACCACCGGAGCCATCGTGGCCCTGGCCGTCTTCGGATCCGCCGGAACAGCGCATGCGGCGCCGTCCGATGCCGCCTGCTTCGGCCAGGTGCACAAGACCATCAACACCGAGGGCGCCCTCGGGTTCACGAATGTCGGCGACGTGGTCAAGGCCATCGGCGGACAGGCCAAGAACGACACGGCGCGCGGCATCTGCGGCGACTGAGCCGTCCTGCACCACGAACCGCACCGAGAGGGGGGCGGGCCTGCTGTCGCAGCGGGCCCGCCCCTCGTCTCCTCCGGGTGATTTCGCGGTCGGCGGCTACCCCTCGTCCGGCCTGCGCGGCAGAATTCCGCTGTAGGTCCGAAGGCAGAGGGGGAAGATCGATGAGCGCGCCGTCCACGCCGTCCGGGGCGTCGAAGCCACGCAAGCTGCCGCGCAGGCCCGCCTCTCGCCTGTCCGAGAAGTGGACGAACATCGACGGCGTCGATGTCTTCTACCGGGAGTCGCCGCACCCGCCCGCGGATGCCCGTGTCATGGTGCACGTGCACGGCTTCGGACTGTCGGGAAGGTACCTGCTGCCGACGGCCGAGCGGCTCGCCGACGAGTTCCACACGTTCGTGCCCGACCTTCCCGGGTTCGGCCGCAGCGGCAAGCGCCGTGACATGCTCGACATCCCCGATCTGGCGCACGCGACGGCCGACTTCCTCGACGACCGCGGCGTCGGGAAGGCCACCCTGGTCGGCAACTCGATGGGCTGCCCCGTCATCATCGAGTTCGCACACCACTACCCGGAGCGCATCGATCGGGCCGTGCTCGTCTCGCCCGCCGGCGGCCTCTACAACCAGCCGCTGCGCCGCGCGATCTCACAGCTGTCGAAGGACGCCCCGCGCGAGCCGACGCGCATGGCACGCGTCGCCGTGCCCGACTACGTGCGATTCGGGGTGCCGAGCACGATGCGCATGTTCAAGGCGCTGACCCAGTACCCGTCGCTGAAGCGTCTCCTCGAGATGAAGATCCCCACGCTCGTGGTGCTGGGTGAACGGGACCCCCTGCTCCCCCACGCCCACCGGGTCGACGAGATCGCCAGCCAGACCGACAGCCATGTGCTCGTCGTACTGCTGGAGGGCGCCGCACACGCGATCAACTTCAGTCACCCCGGTCAGCTCGCCCACGTGATCACGCTGTTCATGAACGACAAGCCGATCGAGAACGACCCCACCTGGCCCGGCCACGTGCGCCTCTACGAGGTGCACCGCGGCAAGCACCACCCCGAGCCGAAGGCCGACTGAGCCGGACCAGCGGGGCGCGGCATCCCGTCGCCGGAATCGCTACGGGGCGCCGAGCTCGGCGGTGAACGAGTCCGGCAGCACGACGTTGTCGGGCGCCCCCGCGAAGAAGCGCGCCACCTGCGAAGGCCTGTAGCCGGCGATGCCGCAGCCCACCTCGGTGACGAGGAACCTCAGCTCGGGGTGCTCACGGGCGAACGCCACGAACCGGCGGGCCTGCTCTTCGAACACCTCGAGCCCCGACATCGTGTCGATGCCGTACGACTGGCCCTGCAGACCATCGGATCGCCCCCACACCGCGCCGAAGCAGTCGAGGGCGAACTTCGCCGCTCCGCCGCCGTGCGCACCGGACCCGTTCGACCCGAAGACGAACACCTCGTGCGGCTCGAGCCCTTCGATGCGCATCGGGCCGCTCACGCGCCTCGTGCCGGTGCGGCGGATTCGTGAGCGGAGAGGTGCGCGCGGTAGGTCTGCGCATTGCGCAGGATGCTCTCGCGCTCATCCGCCGTGAGTTCTCGGCGCACCTTCGCCGGGACGCCCGCGACGAGCGAACCGGGTGGCACCACGGTGCCCTCGAGGACGACCGCACCCGCGGCCACGAGGCATCCGTCGCCGATCTCGGCACCCGACAGCACGACACTCCCCATCCCGATGAGCGATCCGTCGCCGATCGTGCAGCCGTGCACCACGGCGTTGTGGCCCACCGACACGTCGCGCCCGATGACGACCGGATGCGCGGCGTCCACATGGACCGAGACGTTGTCCTGGAGGTTGCTGCCCGCCCCGACGGAGATCGAGTCGCTGTCGCCGCGGAGCACCGCGTTGTACCAGACGCTCGCGCCCTCGCCCAGGGTGACCGCTCCGATCACGCGCGCGCCGGCCGCCACGAAGGCCGACGCATCGATCGAGGGCGACCGCCCGGCGACGGAGAGGACGGCGGCGTCTTCGGAGATCGTCATGCGACGACCCTACGCCCGGTGCGCGAGGACCCGGTGCGGTCAGCGTCCGGCTCGCGCGAGGCTCTCCTGGATGGCCTCCGTGTACCACGGCGCCAGCGTGTCGGCGAAGGTGACGGTGAGGTGGTCCTGATCGCGGTAGACGTTCGCGCCGCCCACGACCGGCGCGCACGTCTCAGCGCCGCAGAACACCTCGGTGAAGTCGAGGAGCGTGACGCCATCGCGCTGGTCGGCGGCCGCCCGGAGCGGGTCGTCCGCCACCAGGACCTCGGCACGCAGGCCGTCGCACTCGGCCGTGTCGCGGGTGCGGAGGCACTTGTTCGGGTCGGTCTCCCACACGGGGTTGTCGACGACCGTGATGACGGGGACGCCCTGGTCGAGCATGGCGTCCCACGCGTCGACGTAGCCCGCGACCGCCGCGTCGTAGGACGAGTCGTAGCCCGCGGACGAGTACGGCGTGGTCGCGATCGCCGCCGTGAACACGGCGTCGAGGTCGGCATCGGCCATCGCCGCCGTCACGCCCTCGCGCCACTCCGCGCACGCCGCGCCGAACGCCCCCGGCGTCGACAGCGGCGTGGTGTTCCACGGGCATGCGCCCTTGAACCACGTGATGAGCTGCCAGCCCTGCTCATCGGCGATCCGCTCGAACGTCGACAGGAGCTGATACGCATGGCTGTCGCCGACCAGGGCGACGCGCGTCGCGTCCGGATCGTCCGAGCCGAACGTGCAGGAGACGGGCCGCGAGTCGGTGAGCTGCACGAAGCACTGCTCGTCTGCGGGGCGGTCGATCCCGGCGAAGCCCGGCGCAGGCAGGACCGTGTCGCCGAAGTCGGCGTCCGCGCACGACGGGTCGAGGACGGATGCGGCACCGAAGCACTCCGGCGGGTTCTCCTGGAGCTGCTGGATGTCGCGCACACCGGCGCTGTAGGCCGGGGCGTTGACGAACCACGCGGCCGCCGCGACGCTCGCGACGATCAGCATCGCCGCGAGGGAGCTCCACAGGGTCGCGCGTGCCGGGCGCGACGTCAGCACCTTCCATCCCCGCGCGGGATCCTCGACGAAGCGCTTGGTGAGCCACGCCAGCACGAAGCACAGCACGAGCAGGGCGACGCGATGGTAGATCGTCAGGCCCCAGAACGGCACCGAGGGGGCGATGATGATGAGCGGCCAGTGCCACAGATACAGCGAGTACGAGATGTCGCCGACGAACTGCGCGGGGCGCACGGCGAGGATCCGTGTCGGGTACCACCAGCGTTCCGTGTTCGACGCGGCGAGCACCGCCGCGGCTCCGAGGGTCGGGAGCAGCGCCATGTACCCCGGGAACGGCGTCTGGCCGTCGAACGTGAAGATGACGGAGATGAGCAGCAGGATGCCCGCCCAGCCGAGCACGAAGCTCCCGACCGCATGGCGCACGCGCAGCATGGGGACCAGGGCGATGAGCGCGCCCACCCCGAACTGCCACATGCGGCCGAAGGTCACGAAGTACGCCGGCGCCGGGTCGGTGATCGTGAAGACGACGCAGAACACGAACGACACGGCCGAGACGATCGCGAGCGTCGTGATGACCGCACGGCGCCGGGCGCCGCGGAAGAACTTCACGCCGATCCATGCCGCCAGCAGCATGAGCAGCGGCCACATGACGTAGAACTGCTCCTCGAGCGACAGCGACCAGTAGTGCTGCACGGTCGTCGGGTCGCCCGAGTGGTTGAGGTAGTCGGCGGAGTTGATCGCCAGGTACCAGTTCTCGACGTAGAACGTCGACGCCAGGATCTCGCGGATCTCGTTGGGAAGCGCAGAGGTCGGTGTGAGGTACGGCGACATCGCGACGAGCGCGCAGAACAGCAGGACCAGGAGGGATGCCGGCAGCAGGCGCCGCGCGCGGCGCGCCCAGAACTGGCCGAGCCGCACCCCGCCCGTGGCGGTGAGCTCCCGCATCAGGTGCGCGGTGATCAGGAAGCCGGAGATGACGAAGAAGATGTCGACGCCGACGTAGCCGCCGGTGACGCGCCCGGGCCAGAAGTGGTAGAGCACCACGGCGAGCACGGCGATCGCGCGCAGGCCCTGCACGTGGGGGATGAATCGCGAGGGCTCGGCGTGCTCGGGCGAACGGTCACGCGGCTCGCGCGTGACGGTGCGGGCGGGGTCGCGCAGATGCTGCGGCTCGAGGTCGTGATCTGCGGAAGGCACCTATCGACGTTAGCCGGTGTCGCCTGACAATCCGGCGCGACAGGGCGGGGGTGACCCGATGAGGGTTAGCGGAGCCTTGTCTTGCTTGCGGAATGCCGACCGCTGAGTAGCGTTGCACCCACCGGAGGACGAACGCCGATCGGAGCGTCCCTCCCGAAGATGGAGGCGAGAGACATGAGCAAGACGAACACCACCCCCGCAACCGCTGCCGACCCGACCGTGGCGGCCGCGAGCGCCCAGTTCCTGACCCCCGTGGTGCTCGGACTCCAGGCTCTCGCCGTCAACGGCAAGCAGGCGCACTGGAACGTGCGCGGCTCGAACTTCATCGCCATCCACGAGCTCCTCGACACACTCGTGGCCAACGCGCAGGCCGGCGCCGATCAGGCGGCCGAGCGCATCGTCGCCCTCGGGCTGCCCGTCGACGCCCGCGTCGGCACGATCGCCGAGAAGACGTCGACGACGGTCCCCGCCGGCTTCACACAGTGGGAGGCGCTCATCCGCAACGTGATCGCCGACATGGATGTCGTCATCTCCGACACCCAGGCCGCGATCGACGGCCTCGATGAATTCGACCTCACCAGCCAGGACGTCGCCATCGGCATCAAGGAGCAGCTCGAGAAGGACCGCTGGTTCCTGTTCGCGCACCTCGCCGAGTGACTCGATTCGGTTCACGACGAAGCCCCCGGTGATCCACCGGGGGCTTCGTCATGTCAGGGCCGCTGGAGGAACGCGAGCACTGCGAGCACTCGGCGGTGCTCGGTGCCGGACTCCTCGAGCCCCAGCTTGGCGAAGATGGCGCTGATGTTCTTCTCGACGGCGCCGACCCCGATGAACAGGCGCTCCGCGATGCTCGCATTGCTCCGGCCCTCCGCCATCAGCGAGAGCACGTCGCGCTCCCTCGGCGTGAGGTTCGACAGCGGGTCGGGGCGTGCGGCGAGGAGCCCCTGCACGACGAGGGGGTCGAGCACCGTCCCCCGCTCGCGCACCCTGCGCACCGCATCCGTGAACTCCTCGAGCGACGTGACGCGGTCCTTGAGCAGGTAGCCCACTCCCCCGTCGCCGCCCGCAAGGAGCTCCCGCGCGTACACGCCCTCGACGTACTGGCTCAGCACGAGGATCCCCACGTCGGGCAATGCCGCGCGAAGCGTCAGCGCCGCGCGGATGCCCTCGTCGCGGAACCCCGGTGGCAGCCGCACATCGAGGATCGCGACGTCGGCTCGAGCCTCCCGCACCCGTGCGACGATGTCGTCGGCGTCGCCCCACGCGCCGGCCGTCACGTACCCCGCCTCGTCGAACAGCCTCACGAGGCCCTCCCGCAGAAGCACGGAGTCCTCGATGAGCACCACGCGCACGGGGCGCGACCCGCTGTCGGCCGTCATGCCCTCAGCATAGGGATCGGTCACGGCGCGACCGGCCCCAGCGGGACGTGCGCACCGATCGACGTGGGCCCGCCCACGGGGCTGTCGACGACCAGCATGCCCCGCAGGCCCGCCACGCGCTCGCGGAGGCCCTCCAGACCGTGACCCGTCGCGTAGGCCGCGCCGCCGCGACCGTTGTCGACCACCCAGACGTCGAGCATCGACGGCGCTCCGGTCACGGACGGCCGCAGCGCCGCTTTGAGCGTGACGGCTGTCGCGCCGGCGTGCTTGACGACGTTGGTGAACAGCTCCGCGACGACGAAGTACACCGTCCGCGCCACTTCGGGGCTCGTCACGGCATCGATCGCCGGGTCGATATCGGTGTGAACGACGAGCGGGGTGCCCGCGGCGACCGCCGACAGCGCGGCGGCGAGTCCACGGTCCTGCAGCAGCGGCGGCGCGACGCCGCTCGACAGCGCCCGCAGCTCGTCGAGCGCCGCCTTCGCGTGCCCCCGCGCCTCGCGGGCCAGATCGGCCGCGGCATCCGCATCACCGGATTCGGCGCGCCGCTCGAGCGCCGCGAGATCCAGCTGCAGCCGCACGAGACGCTGCTGCGGGCCGTCGTGGATGTCGCGCTCGAGACGGCGCAGCGCGACGTCCTCGGCGTGCACGGCCGCGCCCCGGGCTGCGGCCTCGGCGCGCACCTCGGCGGCCAGGTCGTCGGACTGCCACCGGCCGAGCATGCCCTTGGCGACGGCGTGGTGGCCGCGGGCGAGCCCGCCCAGGACCCACGGCATCGTGAAGGTGAAGACGATCCCGGCGACGAGGTACAGCGTGACCTCCACCGGCCACGACGCCCAGCCGCCGAACATCCACGGCAGGGCGTCGGCCACGTAGCGACCCCAATCGCCCGCGTCACCGCGCGGGAGGAACGCGCCCCAGATCCAGTAGGTGAGCCCGCCGAGCCCGACGCTGAGCCACACCGTCGTCAGCACGAACGAGATGGTGCTGATGATGGGGCTCACGATCATTCCGTGCACCAGGTAGATCCAGTAGTGCGCGTTGCGGATCGGCCGCGTCAGCACCATCCAGAACCCGCCCGTGCCGGGCCTGTCGCGGTTCCACTCGGGCTCCTCGATCTGCGGGAGGCCTGTGAGCCACAGCAGACCGCGGTCGGCGATCCCGAAGCCGCGCGCGGCGAACAGCGTCCCAACGACGATCGGGAGCCCGACGATGAGCACGAGCAGTCCCACGCCCGTCCAGAACAGCGATGCCAGCACGCTCAGAGAGATCATCGCCAGCACGAAGACGGCGAGCAGGTAGACGGCGCTGCCGGGCGTGCGTGTCCACGCGCGGGCGTAGTCCGCCCAGAAGCCCTCGCGGGTCGCCGGCACGGCGGCGTCAGTGGTCAAGGTGGTCATCGCTGTCTCCCTCGGGACGCTTCAGGTCGGGCTCTTGCCCGGGTTCGACGACCAGGAACTGTCCCATCATGCCCTGGTCCTCGTGCCACAGCAGGTGGCAGTGGTACATGTACGGCGTCTGCGCATCGGCGTAGTCCTCGAAGCTCACGAGCAGCCGGTACTCGCGGTCCTGCTCGAGCGCGATGGTGTCCTTCCAGCCCGACAGCCGCGCCGGCGGCGCACTCCCGTCGACGCTGAGCACCCGGAACTGCGTGTCGTGCACGTGGAACGAGTGCGGCAGCGGATTCTCGTTGCGGACGGTCCAGACCTCGTCGGTGTCGACCGTCGCCACGAAGTCCGCGCGGCCGAGGTCCATCTGCCGGTCGTTGATGCTGTGCCCCGACATGACGAACGAGCGCTGGGCCGCGGCATCCGAGTCGTCCGCCTCGGGCAGGTCGGCGAGCGTCGCCGGCAGAGCGGCCGAAGGGGTGAGGGATGCCGCGGCCCGCAGCTCCAGCACGTCGAAGGCTGCGCTTCCGGCGTGAAGCGCCGGATCGGGGGCCTGCGAGCGCAGTGCCACGCGCTCCCCCGGGTCGAGCGCGACGACGATCTCGGCACGCTCGCCGGGCGAGAGCGGCACGGAGGTCGCCGCGACGGGTTCGCCGAGCAGACCGCCGTCGGTGGCGATGAGCGCGAACTCGCGGCCGTCGGCGAACGTGAAGTCGTACATGCGTGCGCTCGAGCCGTTCAGCAGTCGCAGCCGGATCAGCTCCGTCGTCACGTCCAGGTGCGGGGCGACGGTGCCGTTGACGAGGATGGTGTCGCCCAGCACACCGTCGAACTGCATGCCCAGGCCGCCGGCGAACGCGCCATCGGGGCCGAACGAGCGGTCCTGCACGATCAGCGGGACATCGTCGACGCCGTACTCGCGCGGCAGCGACAGAGCGGACTCCTCGTCGTCCTGCACGAGGAACATGCCCGCGAGCCCGGCGTCGACCTGCTCCCGCGTACGGCCGTGCAGGTGCGGGTGGTACCAGAGCGAAGCCGCCGGCTGGTCGATCGTCCACTCGGGATGCCACGTCTCACCCGGCGTGATGGGCGAATGCGGACCGCCGTCCATCGCGGCGGGGAGGTGCATGCCGTGCCAGTGCACGGTCGTGCTCTCCGGCAGTCCGTTCGCCACGTCCACGCGCACGCGCTCGCCGCTCCGGGCGACCAGCGTCGGCCCGAGGTACGAGCCGTTGTAGCCGAGCGTCGGCGTCTGCGTGCCGGGCCGGAACGGCGTGCTGCCCTCCCGGGGCTCCAGCTCGAAGATCCGCACGCCGTCCTCGACGCGCGACGGGGCGAGCTCCGGGATGCGCAGCGGCTGCGAGAACGACAGCGTCCCCGCGGCGGGCGGCGTCGCCCGGACGCTGTTCGACGCGAACCAGATCGCTCCGGCGGCGATGAGCACGAGCACCAGCACGAGCGGCACCGCGACGAGCGTCGCCACCAGGCGACGCCGCCGGCGACGGGGAGCGACCGGAGCCGAAGGCGGCGAGGGCGGCGGGGGCGGCGAGGGCAGGGCTGAGACCATGACTCCAGCCTCGCCAGGATGCCCGGGACGCGGCATCCGACCCCCTACCGAACCGACACGGGGGCTCTCCCCCCCGGATCGGACGGCGGGCGCCCTACGCCAGATGCGTCAGGCGGCCCTGCAGGAGCGTCGCCGCCACCGCCATGCCACGCAGCTGCTCATGGCTCGCGGTCAGCGGGTCGTGCGCGCACACGGCCAGGTCGGCCCGCGCTCCGGGCTCGATGCGGTCGGGGTCGGCCGACCCGCGCGACGTCGAGGCGCCGAGCGCCGTGGCGGCCGAGACGCTCTGGTGCGACTGCCACGGACCGCGACCGTCGCGCGTGCGGAAGACGGCGGCCGCCATCGCCGCCCACGGATCGAGCGCCGACACCGGGGCGTCGGAGCCGAAGAGCAGGTTCGCGCCCGTGTCGGCCAGCGAGCGGAGCGGGTACGGCTGGGCGGTCTGCTCCGCCCAGATGGCGTCGGTCATGTCGCGATCGTCGATCGCGTGCTCGGGCTGGACGCTCGCGCCGACACCGAGTCGCGCGAATCGCGGGATGTCGGCGTGGGCGACCAGTTGCGCGTGCTCGATGGTGCCCCAGGCTCCGGTGGCGGCGAAGGCGTCGAGCGCATGGGAGTTCGCGACATCGCCGATCGCGTGGATGGCCGAGGCGATGCCCGCGGCGGTCGCCCGCGTCATGAGGTCGACGAGGGTCGCGACGTCGACGGTGAGGAGTCCGTGATTGTGCGGGTCGCCCGGATAGGCGTGAGATGTCGCCGCGGTGCGCGTGCCGAGGGAGCCGTCGGTGATGACCTTGAGCGGCCCGACGCGCGCGAGGTCGGATGCCCCGCCCCGCGCGGGGTCGCCGGTCTGGAGCCCTTCGGAGATCGCCCGGTCGAGGAACTCGGGGTAGATGCCGAAGTCGACCCGGAGCGCGTCGAAGCCGGCGGTGAGGCGGCGCGCCCAGGCCTCCTCGTTCCACGCCATGTCGAGGTCGACGAGACCCACGACACCCCGCGCGGCAGCATCCTGTGCCATCCGCTCGACGAGCGGATCGGCCACCGCGGGAGCCACGGCGTTCAGCCGTCGTGAGATCTCGAACGCGGGTTCCTCCCGCAGGATCCCTACGCCGTCCGGCTCGAATCCCTCGCGCCGCAGCGCGGCGGTGTTGAGCCACACGCTGTGGACGTCCGCGTTGATCAGGTAGGTGGGGACCTCGCCCGTCGCCGCGTCGAGCGTCTCGAGCGACGGGATGTCGCGCCACAGGGCGTCGCGGAAGCCCGTGCCGACCCTGCGACCGTCGGCCAGCGGCGCGGACCCCGCCATGATCGCAGCGGCATGAGCCGCCGAGGTCGCGCCGCCGAGCGGCTCCCGCTGGGCCGCGAGCGCCCACTGCACGACGTGGACGTGGTGGTCCCACAGCCCCGGTATGAGCCATCCGCCGGCACCGTCGAGCACGCGCCCGCGGCGCGGAAGGGCGCCTGCGGGCGCGATGTCGACGATGAATCCATCCGCCAGGTGGACATCGACCGGTTCGTCCAGGAATGGGTCGGTGCGTTCCGTGCCGGAGAGGCGCGCGCCGGCGATGACGTCGGGGCGGTCGCCGCGCGCGAGGCTCATCGAGCCGCCTGCCGGGTCTCGAGCGCGCGCCGCATCTCGTCGGCGAGGCGCGGATCGGCGTACGGCCCGGCGCCGGCGTCGAGCTCGGCGATGATCGTCTCGACCACGTCGTCGGGGCGGTTCTGGCTCAGCTTGCGCTTGGCCACGACGCGCGTGGGGGTGAGGCGGAAGCCCACCGTGCCGCGCTCCAGCTTGGTGACGTAGTCGGGGTCGTTCGGCCGCTCCCACAGCAGGCGGGGCTGCGGCATCCCGCTCTCGAAACGCGTCACGAGGCGGTCGAGCACCTCGAGGTTCTCGCCGGGCGTGAGGATCTCGGGGACCCCGGTGAGGTGCGCCGAGACGAAGTTCCAGGTGGGCACGTTCGGCGCCTCCGGGTACCAGCCGGGCGAGATGTACCCGTGCGGACCCTGCACCACGACGAGGAGCTCGCGCGCGCCGAGGCCGTGGATCATGTCATCGGGCCGGCCGACATGCCCGACGATGGTGAGGTCGTCGCGACCCTCGTCGAGCAGCACCGCGTAGTGGGAGGCGACGAGACCCTCGTCGGTGTCGCTCACGAGGGTGACCCAGGGGTTGAGCTCGACGAGGCGACGCAGCTCGCCGACGTCCGTCATGGCGAAGCTCGGGTTCTGACGCATGGTGACAGCCTAAGGTCGCCGCGCGACGCCGGAAGCGCTTACGCCTGGCAGTGCGGGCACCAGTAGAGCTTGCGGGTCGCGACCTCTTCGACGACGATCGCGGTGTCGCAGATGCGGCAGGGCAGACCGGCCCGGTGGTACACCCAGTGGCGGTCGTCGCGGCTCCCCATCGCCCGGCGGTACGCCTCGGGGTCGACGTCGTCCATCGTCATCATCTGACCGGTCTCGACGCCGATCGCCAGCAGTCGCACCCAGTCGCGCCAGATCTCGCGGACGAGTTCCTCCGGCACGTCGCGGCCGGGCGTGTGCGGGTTCTGCTGGGCTCGGAAGAGGAGCTCGGCCCGATAGACGTTGCCGATGCCGCTCACGACGGACTGGTCCATCAAGAGGAGCCCGATCGATGTCGGCTTGCGTCGCACGACGGCCGTGAACCGCTCCTCCCCCTCCGCCACATCGTCGACGAGCGGATCGGGGCCGAGCTTGGCGATCGTCGCGTCGACTTCGTCGGGCGTCTGCAGCTCGCACGCGGTCGGCCCGCGCAGGTCCGCGGCCGTGATGTCCGTCAGCAGTCGAAGCCGGACCTGTCCGACCACGGGCGGCGGCCAGGAATCCTCGTCGCCGCTCAGGCCGGTGGTCTGCTCGGACATGCGCACATGCACGCGCGCCCGGCGCGGCGCCCCGATCGAGCTCAGCGAGTTCTCGCCCGCGTCGTCGAGGATCGGCTCATCCGGATCGAGGTCGGTGCCGCGCTGATTGGTCTGGCCCATGCGTCCGTTGGCGGAGGCGATCGTCGGGTCGACGAGGATCTCGCCGGCGAAGTCCCACGCGCCGTACATGCCCAGGTGGACGCGGAGCCACAGGTCGTCCTCGAACTCGAGGAACATCTGCTTGCCGACGGCCCGCACCGACGCCGCGGTGCGGCCGTCGATGATCGCCGCACCCTCGACGAACCGTCCCTGCGGGCTCGACGCGGAGACGCGGCGCCCGACGACGTTGCGGTCGAACTGGCGCGCGATGCGGTGGACGGAATGGCCCTCGGGCATCAGCCGGTCAGCCCGCTTCGGGGTCGAACGAGCTGTCGTCGGCGTCGAGCACATCCGGACGGCCGGGCGTCGCGCGCGGGTCGGGCTCGAGCGCACCGTCCTCCTCGAACTCCGCAAGCTGCCCGATGCGCCGGGCGTGACGCTCCTCGCCCGAGAACGGCGTCGCGATGAAGCGGTCGATGAACGACACGGCCTCGTCGAACGTGTGCTGCCGAGCGCCGATGGCGATCACGTTCGCGTCGTTGTGCTCGCGGGCGAGCTCGGCCGTCGCGATGCTCCAGGCGAGGGCCGCGCGCACGCCCACGACCTTGTTCGCCGCGATCTGCTCGCCGTTGCCCGATCCGCCGAAGACGACGCCGAGCGCCTCGACGCCCGCGGCCTGATCGCGCACGACCGCCTGCGCCGCACGGATGCAGAACGCCGGGTAGTCGTCGAGGGGGTCGTACTCGACCGGGCCGTGGTCGACGACGTCGTGCCCCGCGGCCGCGAGGTGGTGCTGGAGCTGGGTGGAGAACTCGAGGCCGGCGTGGTCGGTCGCGATGTGGATGCGCATGGGGTCAATCCTAGGGAGCGGCGACAGGGCGCCTCGGGCAGATGTCGTCTCGTCGGTCAGGGCGCGATGCCCGCTGCGGCGGGCTTGAAGCCGGCCCGCACGTTCTCGCAGCACGCGGGGCGGCACACATCGAACCACGGGCCCAGATCGGTGGCGTGCGGGCGGTCGACCGCGGGGGTGCCGCGCAGCCGCTCCGCGACGAGGTCGACGAGCCCGGACACGAACACCGGATCCACACCCGGGGTGGGCGTGCGCACCGCGCGGATGCCCGCCTCGGCCGCGGCATCCATCGCCTCCGTGTCGAGGTCCCACAGGACCTCCATGTGATCGCTCATGAAGCCCAGCGGCACGATGGCCACCGCCTGGATCCCCCCACCGGGAAGATCGGCGATCACGTCGTTCACGTCGGGCTCGAGCCAGGGCTGGCTGGGCGGGCCGGACCGCGACTGGTACACCAGCTCCCAGCCAACGTGCGCCGCCGACGGGATCTCTGCGGCGACCGCGTCCATGACGACCTCCGCGACCGCCAGGTGCTGCGCGGCATAGGCGCCCCCCGGACCGAAGTCGCGGTGCGACGGATCGCCCTCGCGCGGTCCGGACCGCTCGGCGTCGGCCGTCGGGATGCTGTGGGTGGAGAAGAGCACGCGTACGGACTCCGGTGGGATGCCGTCGCCCAGGAACGCGCGCACGGCGTCGCGCACGCCGTCGATGAACGGCTGGACGAACCCCGGGTGGTCGAAGAACTGCCGCACCTTGTCGATCGACACGGTGTCGGCGAGGCCGGTCGCGTCGAGGACCCGTGCGAAGTCCTCGCGGTACTGGCGGCAGCTTGAGAACGACGAATAGGCGCTGGTCGCGAGGGCGATCAGATTCGAGTGACCGGATGCCGCGGCCTCCTGCACCGCCTCCTCCAGATACGGGGCCCAGTTGCGATTGCCCCAGAACACCGGCAGCTCGATGCCGCGGGTCGCGAGCTCCGCTTCGAGCGCGGCCTTGAGCGCCCGGTTCTGGGCGTTGATGGGGCTGATCCCGTCGAAGTGACGATAGTGGTGCGCGACCTCTTCGAGCCGCTCGTCTGGGATGCCGCGTCCGCGGGTCACGTTGCGCAGGAACGGGATGACGTCGTCCTGCCCCTCCGGGCCGCCGAAGCCGGCGAGGAGGATCGCGTCGTACGCGACCGGCACCTCGATGTGCGGGGATCCGGATGCCGCGGCCGGCGATGCGTAGGGCACCGCGGCGTGCGGGGCGGGGGTGTCGGACGGGTTCTGCGCTTCCGAGGTCACGCCTCCATCCTTTCACCGCCGCGCAGCCCCGCGGACCTCTCGTCATCCACAGGCACGTCCCGGACGCGGTGCCTGGAATAGGCTGGGACGGTTGCCGCCGGTGTCATCAGCGCCAGATCGCGGTACCCCACCCTCACCCACGGGAGCATTGCAGTGCCTGGAGAGAACCTCACCCGCATCGAGGCGCAGGAGCGCCGCGCGATCGTCGACACCCACTCGTACGAGGTCGCGCTCGACCTCACGAAGGGCGACGAGGTGTTCGCCTCGCGCACCGTCGTGCGCTTCTCGGCCACCGCGGGCGCCGACACCTTCATCGACCTCATCGCGCGCGACGTACGCGAGATCACGCTCAACGGCCGCACGATCGACGCGTCGGCGGCCTTCGCGGACTCGCGCATCGCCCTGTCGGGCCTCGCAGCCGAGAACGAGCTCGTCATCGACGCCGACTGCCTCTACACGAACACCGGCGAGGGCCTGCACCGCTTCGTCGACCCCGTCGACGGCGAGGTGTACCTCTACTCGCAGTTCGAGGTGCCCGACTCGCGTCGCATGTTCGCCGTGTTCGAGCAGCCCGATCTCAAGGCCGCCTTCCAGTTCACGGTCACGGCCCCCGAGCCGTGGAAGGTCGTCTCGAACTCCCCCACTCCCGAGCCGAAGCAGCACGGCGACGGCACCGCGACGTGGACCTTCGAGGCCACCCCGCGCATCTCGTCGTACATCACCGCGCTCATCGCCGGACCCTACGAGGCGACGTTCTCCGAGCTCACGAGTGCTTCGGGCCGCGTCATCCCGCTCGGCGTCTACGGCCGCAAGAGCCTGTGGCAGCACCTCGACGCCGACTACATCTTCGACAAGACCCGCCAGGGCTTCACCTACTTCGAGGACAAGTTCGACTACGCGTACCCGTTCGCCAAGTACGACCAGCTCTTCGTCCCGGAGTTCAACGCCGGCGCGATGGAGAACGCGGGCGCGGTCACCTTCACCGAGTCCTATGTGTTCCGCTCGAAGGTCACCGACGCCGTCAAGGAGCGCCGCGTCGTCACGATCCTCCACGAGCTCGCCCACATGTGGTTCGGCGACCTCGTCACGATGAAGTGGTGGAACGACCTCTGGCTCAACGAGTCCTTCGCCGAGTGGGCGTCGACGATCGCGACGGCCGAGGCCACCGAGTGGACCGAGGCGTGGACCACTTTCAACGCCATGGAGAAGACCTGGGCGTACCGCCAGGACCAGCTCCCCTCGACCCACCCGGTGGTCGCGCAGATCAACGACCTCGAGGACGTCCAGGTCAACTTCGACGGCATCACCTACGCCAAGGGCGGCTCCGTCCTCAAGCAGCTCGCCGCGTGGGTGGGCATCGAGCAGTTCTTCGCCGGTGTCGCGGCGTACTTCAAGAAGCACGAGTGGTCGAACACCGAGCTCTCCGACCTGCTGTCCGAGCTCGAGGCCACGAGCGGCCGCGAGCTGTCGACCTGGTCGAAGAAGTGGCTCGAGACCGCCGGCGTGAACACGCTGTCGCCCGAGATCGTCGCCGACGTCGACGGCACGATCACGCGCTTCGCGATCGTGCAGACGGCGCCCGCCGACTACCCGACCATCCGCCCGCACCGCCTCGGCGTCGGCTTCTACAACGTCGAGGGCGACGCGCTCGTGCGCGTGCACCACATCGAGCTCGACGTCGACGGCGACCTCACCGAGGTGCCCGAGCTCAAGGGACACCAGCGCCCCGACCTCGTGCTGCTCAACGACGAAGACCTGGCGTACGCGAAGATCCGTCTCGACGAGCGCTCGCTGCAGACGGCCATCGACCACCTCGGCAAGATCAGCGACCCGCTCGCCCGGTCGCTGGTGTGGGGTGCCGCGTGGGACCAGACGCGCGACGCCGAGGCATCCGCTTCGGATTACGTCGACCTCGTGCTGCGCAACATCGGCTCGGAGACCGAGTCGACGACCGTGCGCACGACGCTCGCCCAGCTGCAGCTCGCGGCCAACGCGTACGTCTCGCCCGAGAAGCGCGACGTCACGCGCGAGAAGGTCGCCGACGCGCTGTGGGAGCTCGCCCAGGGCGCAGAGGCCGGCAGCGACAGCCAGCTCCAGTTCGTGACGGCGTTCGCGAGCGCCGCCGCCACCTCGGCGCAGGTCGAGAAAGTCCGCCGGGTGCGCGACGGCGAGGTCTCGTTCGACGGCCTCGAGATCGACACCGACCTGTCGTGGCAGCTTCTCGTGGCGCTCGCCGCCGGCGGGGTCGTCACGGTGACCGACATCGATGAGGCTCTCGCGGCCGACAACACTGCCAAGGGCGGTGAGTTCGCCGCGCAGGCCAAGGCCGCACTGCCGACCGCCGAAGCGAAGGCCGCCGCATGGTCGTCGCTCGTCGACAGCGACGACCTGCCGAACACGATCGTCCGCTCGGCCGCACTCGGCTTCATCCACCCCGCGGGCCGCGAGCTGCTGGGCGCCTACGTCGCCCCGTACTTCGACGCGCTCCTGCCCGTCTGGGAGTCGCGCAGCTACAAGATCGCCGAGTACCTGATCTTCGGTCTCTACCCGGCTCCGCTGGCGAACCTCGAACTGCGCGACGCCACACGTGCGTGGCTCGACGCGAACGCCTCCGCCGCTCCGGCGCTCCGACGGCTCGTCGCCGAGAACCTCGCCGGTGTCGAGCGGGCACTGGCCGTGCAGGAGCGCGACGCCCAGTAGTACTGCGGTACCACCGCAGTGAGCGAAGACCCCCCTCTCGGCCGATGTGCCGGAGGGGGGTCTCTCCGTAGCGTCGGAGCATGATCCTCGCAGAGAACCTCAGCGAGAGCTTCGGCGCCTAACACGCCGTCACCGATGTCAGCTTCACCGTCAGCCCGGGCAAGGTCACGGGCTTCCTCGGTGTCGGCGGACGTGCGGGCGGCGGTCGTTAGGATCGACTCGATGATCGCGCTCGACACCACCGAACCGGCCACCCCCGCGAGCCCCACGCTCTGGACCGACTTCCTGGACTTCCTCGTGAAGTCAGGACAGGTCGCCCTCGCCGTCGCCGGGATCGTCCTGGGCGCCCTCGTCCTCGCGTGGATCCTTCGGATCGTGATCCGCCGTGTCGTCGACCGCATCGTCAACGGCGCGAAGTCGAAGGCGAACGTCGACGACACCCAGGCCCTCGACCGGTCCCCGCTGGCGTCGGTCAGGCTCGTCCAGCGCACGCGCACCCTGGGCTCCATCCTCCAGAACATCGTCGGCGTCACGATCGTGGTGATCGCGATCCTGCTGATCATCAACGTGGTGGCGCCCTCGGCGCTCGGGTCGCTCACCCTGCTCACCGCCGCCGTCGGCGCGGGCCTCGGCTTCGGCGCCCAGAACATCGTCAAGGACGTGCTGAACGGCATCTTCATCGTCGCCGAGGACCAGGTGGGCATCGGCGACGTGGTCGACCTCGGGCTGGCATCGGGCATCGTCGAGTACGTCAGTGTGCGGGTCACGCACGTGCGCGACGTCAACGGCACGCTCTGGTACGTGCGCAACGGCGAGATCACCCGGATCGGCAACCTCTCGCAGGGCTGGTCCCGCGTCATCGTCGACCTCTCCATCCCGACCGACGCCGACATCGACGAGGTCGAGCGGCTCATGCTCGACACCGCCAAGGGACTCGCGAAGGACGCGAAGTGGCGCACGCGCATCCTCGAGCAGCCCGAGGTCTGGGGGCTCGAGTCCATCTCCGGCGACGCGCTGGTCATCCGGCTGGTGATGAAGACGCGCGCCAACGCGAAGGACGACGTCGCCCGCGAGCTGCGCATGCGCCTGAAGAAGGCGCTCGACGAAGCGGGAATCACACTCCCCGCGCTCAACACGATCATGCCGTCGGGGATCGAGGGTGCGCAGCGCGTGCGCGGGGCCAACCCGCCGAAGACCAAGCCGACCGCCGTGACGGCGCCGCCGGCCGCCTCGCGGCCGGTATGGAAGCCGAAGCGCACTCCGAAGACGCCTCCCGCGACCCCTGCCGACGACGCGAAGGGAACGCCATGACGGATGCCTCGCCCCTGAGCTTCTACGACGAGGTCGGCGGCCACGACACCTTCGTCCGCCTGGTCGATGCGTTCTACCGCGGCGTCGCCGGCGACGAGGTGCTCAAGCCCATGTACCCCGAGGAGGACCTCGGCCCCGCCAAGGTGCGGCTGACGATGTTCCTCGAACAGTACTGGGGCGGTCCGTCGACCTACAGCGAGCAGCGCGGTCACCCGCGGCTGCGCATGCGGCACGCGCCCTTCCACGTGAACCCCGACGCACGAGACCGCTGGCTCGCCCACATGCGCGCCGCCGTCGACGAGCTCCGGCTGCCTCCGCTGCACGAGGCGACGCTGTGGGACTACCTCCAGCGCGCCGCGCAGGCGATGGTGAACACGTTCGAGCCGACCGGCATCGGCCCCGCGGCAGGCGGGCGGGACGCGGCATCCGGTCCCTCCCCCCGCGAAGCGGGTGCGCCCAGGTCATCGCTCCCCCTCGTCGCCGAGCCACCCGCCGACACCCCCAGCTAGCGCACCGCACCCTCACCCCCGCCACCCGACGAAGGAGTCGACATGCCCGCAGCGCCCGCCACCCATTCCGCGGACGTCCTCGTGATCGGCTGGGGCCTCGCGGGCCTTGTCGCCGCGACCGAGGCCGTCGCCGCGGGCAAGCGGGTCGTCATCGTCGACCAGGAGCCCCGCTCCAACCTCGGCGGCCAGGCCTGGTGGTCCTTCGGGGGGCTCTTCTTCATCGACTCGCCCGAGCAGCGGCGGATGGGCATCAAGGACTCCCTCGAGCTCGCGCGCCAGGACTGGTTCGGCAACGCCGGCTTCGATCGCGAGGAGGACGCCTGGCCGAAGCGCTGGGCCGAGGCGTATCTGCAGTTCGCCCACGAGGAGAAGCGCAGCTGGCTGCGCGAGAAGGGCGTCGGCTTCTTCCCGATCGTCGGCTGGGCCGAGCGCGGCGGCTACACGGCGACCGGGCCCGGCAACTCCGTCCCGCGCTTCCACGTCACGTGGGGCACGGGTCCGGGGATCGTCGCACCGTTCCAGGCAGCGGTCGAGTCCGCGGAGCGACAGGGCCGCATCACCGTCCTGCCTCGTCACAAGGTGACCGGTCTCACCGTCATCAACGGCGTGATCACCGGCGCCGAGGGCGACGTCCTCGCACCGTCGGGCGCCGCACGCGGCTTCGCGTCGTCACGGGAGATCGTCGGATCGTTCGCCGTCACGGCGGGCGCGACGATCGTCTCGTCGGGAGGCATCGGCGGCAACCACGAGCTGGTGCGCCGCTGGTGGCCAGAGCGACTGGGCCCTGCACCGACGACGATGGTCACCGGCGTGCCGGCCTATGTCGACGGCTCGATGCAGGTCGTCTCGGAGGCCGCGGGGGCCCACCTGATCAACGGCGACCGGATGTGGCACTACGTCGAAGGCATCCAGAACTGGGATCCGGTCTGGCCCGACCACGGCATCCGGATCCTTCCCGGCCCGTCGTCGGTGTGGCTCGACGCGACCGGCCACCGGCTGCCGGTGCCTCTCTTCCCCGGCTTCGACACGCTTGGCACGCTCGCCCATCTGCGCGCGACCGGCCACGACCACTCGTGGTTCGTGCTCTCGCAGAAGATCATCGAGAAGGAGTTCACGCTGTCGGGCAGCGAGCAGAACCCCGATCTCACGGGCAAGGACGTCAAGCTGCTCGCCCAGTCGCGGCTCGGCAAGGGCGCCTCGGGTCCCGTGCAGGCGTTCATGGACAAGGGCGCCGACTTCGTGGTCCGCGAAACGCTGGACGAGCTCATCGCGGGCATGAAGGCACTCCCCGGAGGCGACGTCCTCGACGCGGAGCGCGTGCGGTTCGAGGTCGAGGCGCGCGATCGCGAGATCGACAACGACTTCACGAAGGACGCCCAGATCGCGATGCTGCGCTCGGCGCGCGCCTACCGGGGCGACAAGCTGATCCGCACGGCCAAGCCGCACCGCATCCTCGATCCCGAATCCGGGCCGCTCATCGCCGTGAAGCTGCACGTGCTCACGCGAAAGTCGCTCGGCGGCATCGAGACCGACCTCTCCGGCCGCGCGCTGGGCACAGGAGGCGAGCCCATCCCCGGACTGTACGCGGCCGGCGAGGCGAGCGGCTTCGGAGGCGGCGGCGTCCACGGCTACCGGGCCCTGGAGGGCACGTTCGTCGGCGGATGCCTGTTCTCGGGCCGCACCGCAGGACGCGCAGCGGCGCTGGCGGTCTGACGGCGGGTCCAGGCTCAGGCGTCGCCCGCGCCGGTGCGCCGCACCGGCGTCAGGCCCATCACGGCCGGACCCCGCACGATCACGTGGCCTCGGAGCAGACTCACTCGCGTCCAGGGCCCGCTCGTGAAGACCTTCGCCGTCTCGGCACCGCTGATGAACCCCATGCTCAGCGCCGCGAACGCCGCGCCCAGCGGCAGTCCGCCGAGCTCGGCGTCCGGAACACCCCAGACCGCGGCCCGCACCGTCCGCACGACGTCCTCACCGGCATCCGTCGGCACCGCCTCGGCGACCCGGGCGATGCCGCCCTGCGCCTTCGCGGCGAGCACAGACGCGTCGACGCCCTGTCGGGCCGCCCAACCCGAGCGGGGCGGGGCGACTCCGGCCCACGAGGGAGCCAGTGCCGTCTCGGGGAGCTGAACCGCCGTCGCGTCGTCGGGCGCGGCGAGGAGAGCGGATGCCTCGACCACGAGGTCGCAGACGAGCTCCGGGTCGACCTGCATCGTCCGCATCGCGAGCACCGTCGGCGTCGCGTCTCCGAGGCCGCGCGGTGCGAGCGGGGCGGCGGTCATGACGAGCACGCCGTTCGCCGCCTGGATGCGGACCCCCTCGTCGGTGAGGCGGGACGCCCGGCTAGCGAACGTGACGGCGTCGGCTGCGGACTCGGCGTCGGCGAAAAGGAGGCGGGGAGGCATCGCCCCCTAAGCTACCAAGCGGAACGACGGGCGGCGGGCGCCCCCGGAGAGGAGACCCGTGGAGCAGGCCGACTGGGAGCCCGATCCCGACCCCGTGGCGTCGATGCTCTCGGTGCTGGACCTCGCCGGCTCGGACGCGCGCACGACCGAGGACATCTTCACGGGAGTCTCGCAGTCGATGCCGCTCGGCCGCGTGTACGGCGGCCAGGTGCTGGCCCAGTCGATGGTCGCCGCGGCGCGGACCACTCCTGAGGGCCGCCACGTGCACTCGATGCACGGGTACTTCCTGCGGCCGGGCGACTCGGCGAAGGGCATCACGTTCGCCGTCGATCGCATCCATGACGGACGATCGTTCTCGACCCGTCGCACCCAGGCCTTCCAGGAGGGCGTGCCGATCTTCTCGATGATCGCGTCGTTCCAGGACGAGGATCCGGGCATCGACCACCAGGCGCCGATGCCCGAGGGCGTCCCCGCGCCCGAGGAGCTCCCCGACATCGAGTCGCACCTGCAGGGCCTGCACCCCATGTCGAAGCGCCTGTTCACCGACCGACCCGTCGATCTCCGCCACGTTCCATCGCCCATCTACCTCACGGTCGAGGGCGAGCGGACGCCCCGTCAGGCCGTGTGGATGAAGGTCCGGCGCAGCATCCCTGACTCCCCCGACATCCATCGTGCGGCGCTCGCGTACCTCAGCGATCTCACGATCCAGGAATCGATCCTCCGCGCTCATGGTGTGCCCTGGGCAACCCGTGGGCTCAAGGTCGCGAGCCTCGACCACGCGATGTGGTGGCACAGGTTCGGCAGGGTCGACGAGTGGATGCTGTACGTGCAGGAGTCGCCGAGCGCTCGCGGGGGCCGCGGCCTCGCGACGGGACGCGTCTACGCCCAGGACGGCACGCTGCTCGCGAGCGTCGCGCAGGAGATCATGGTGCGGGTGCCCGCGGCGCCGGCGGCTCCGGCCTCCGCGCAGGACTGATCTGCGGCGGGGCCGTCAGCGCCGGTGCGCGTAGGCGATCGGCTCCCCGAGGTAGGGCGACCACACCGCGCGCTCCTCGGATGACAGCCGGAGCGGCCTGCCCGACCCGGCGTCGACCTTCACCACGACGGTGGTGGCGCGCGCGTAGACGGTCTGGACGCCGCCGACGGCCGTCTCGCGCGGACTGCGCACCTCGTAGCAGACCTCGATGCTGGACCCGCCGAGCTTCGCGAACCACATCTGCACATCGAGCGGATGCCGCTGATACGGCACCGGTGCGAGGTACTCGATCTCCTGCCGCGCGATGAGCGTCAGGACGCCGCTGAAGATGCTCGAGTCGAGGACGGCCGTCTCGGGAGCGTCCTCCCCCGGCTCGGGCACCCAGAAGGCGCGCACGCGAGCCTCCTCGAGCAGCTTCAGCATCGAGGTGTTGTTGACGTGGTTGAACGCGTCGAGGTCACCCCACCGCACGTGGATGGGGATGTGGAGGCGCCGCGCCGGCGCGGCCTGCGCCTGCGCGGCCTGCGCCTGCGCGTCGTCAGTCACGGTGCGCCTCCGCTCAGTCGCGGGTGAGCTTGCGATACGCCGAGCGGTGCGGCTTCGCGGCATCCGGACCGAGACGCTCGATCTTGTTCTCCTCATAGGCCTCGAAGTTGCCCTCGAACCAGTACCACTTGTCGGGGTCCTCGTCGGTTCCCTCGTACGCGAGGATGTGCGTCGCGATGCGGTCGAGGAACCACCGGTCGTGCGTGATCACCACGGCGCAGCCGGGGAACTCGAGCAGTGCGTTCTCGAGCGACTGCAGGGTCTCGACGTCGAGGTCGTTGGTGGGCTCGTCGAGGAGGAGCAGGTTGCCGCCCTCCTTGAGCGTGAGCGCGAGGTTCAGCCGGTTGCGCTCGCCACCGGAGAGCACACCGGCCTTCTTCTGCTGGTCGGGCCCCTTGAACCCGAACTTCGATACGTACGCGCGCGACGGGATCTCGGTCTTGCCGACCGTGATGATGTCGAGCCCGTCGGACACGACCTCCCACAGCGTCTTGCTCGGGTCGATGTTGGCGCGCGACTGGTCGACGTAGCTGATCTTGACCGTCTCGCCGATCTTGAGGTCACCGCCGTCGAGCGGCTCGAGGCCGACGATGGTCTTGAAAAGCGTGGTCTTGCCGACGCCGTTCGGGCCGATGACGCCGACGATGCCGTTCGGCGGCAGGCTGAACGTGAGTCCGTCGATGAGCGACCGGCCGTCGAAGCCCTTCTGCAGCTTCTTGGCCTCGATCACGACACTGCCCAGGCGCGGCCCCGGCGGGATCGTGATCTCCTCGAAGTCGAGCTTCCGCGTGCGGTCGGCCTCCGCCGCCATCTCCTCGTAGCGGGCGAGTCGCGCCTTCGACTTCGCCTGCCGGCCCTTCGCGTTCGAGCGCACCCACTCGAGCTCTTCGGCGAGGCGCTTGGCGAGCTTGGCGTCCTTCTTGCCCTGGATCGCGAGGCGCTCACCCTTCTTCTCGAGGTAGGTCGAGTAGTTGCCCTCGTAGCCGATGAGGCGGCCGCGGTCGACCTCGGCGATCCACTCCGCGACGTTGTCGAGGAAGTACCGGTCGTGCGTGATGGCGATCACGGCGCCGGGATACTTCTGCAGGTGCTGCTCCAGCCACAGCACGCTCTCTGCGTCGAGGTGGTTCGTCGGCTCGTCGAGCAGCAGCAGGTCGGGCTTCTGCAGCAGGAGCTTGGTGAGCGCGACGCGACGCTTCTCACCACCGGAAAGCGGGCCGATCTGCGCGTCGCCCGGCGGGGTGCGCAGGGCGTCCATCGCCTGCTCGAGCTGGGAGTCGAGGTCCCACGCGTCCGCGGCGTCGATCTCCTCCTGGAGGACGCCCATCTCGGCCAGCAGCGCGTCGAAGTCGGCGTCGGGGTCGGCCATGAGGGCGGAGATCTCGTTGAAGCGGTCGACCTTCGCCTTGATCGCGATGCCGTCCTGGATGTTCTCGAGCACCGTCTTGGACTCGTCGAGCTCGGGCTCCTGCATGAGGATGCCGACCGAGAAGCCGGGGCTGAGCTTGGCCTCGCCGTTCGAGGGGGCGTCGAGGCCCGCCATGATCTTGAGGATCGTCGACTTGCCCGCGCCGTTCGGACCGACCATGCCGATCTTCGCCCCGGGGAGGAACGCCATCGTGACGTCGTCGAGGATGAGCTTTTCTCCGACCGCCTTGCGAGCGCGGACCATCGAGTAGATGTATTCAGCCATGTCTTGTGAACGTTCTCCTAAGCCTGACGACGTCAGCGTCCCAGCCTACCGGCGCGCGGCGCACGTGGCCTACGCGAGACCGCCAGGGGTGCGGTCACCGTCGGTCACCAGTCGATGGGACGGGTCGCCCCCACGAGGCACGCGCCCTCGGCGAGCGCGGGGACGATGACGGTGAAGGGGTCTCCGGTCGCCGGCCCGACCTGACCCACCAGGCACTCGTCACCCCAGAGGACGGAGAACTGGATACTCTCGGCCGGATTCCCGACGGTCGAGGTGTCGTGGGTCACCTGCATGGCGGTCTTGTCGAAGCCGGCTGCGGTGAGCGCATCCACGTATGCGCGTCCTGACGCTCGATCGGCCGACGCCCACACCGATTCGGTGACGGCGGTGAACAGCGCGAGGTTGTCTGCGGCCGACCCGTCCGGCGCGAGGCTCGGGGCGGCGGAGGGCTGCGGGGTCGGTGCGGCGCTCGAGCTCGGGTCGGGCGATCCGGTGGGCGCGGACGATGCCGTTGCGGTCGGGTCGGACGGATTGTCGCCCGTGCATCCGGCGAGGGCCAGCACCGCGGCGACCGCGAGCATGCCTGCCAGTCGTCGCGCCGAGCCTGGGAAGCGCGCCGAACGCGCGGGATGCTCGGGGTGTCGGACCACGGGGAGAGTCTAGAGCCCGACGCCCCGAGTACCCGCCGCGTGCTCAGAACGGCGGCTCGACCCCGGCGAGCTCGAGCTCCTGACTCGGCAGCTCGTCGCCCGCCGACTCGCCGGCACCGTCCGGCACCGCGTCGGGGGCCGCCGCCCATTCGTCGGCGGGCGGGACGTCGTGGCTCAGCGGCGCCTGCCACGTCGCCTCGGCGCCGGGCGCCGCCGGTGCCGCATCCTTCACGAAGGTGGTCGTGCCCCACCTCAGGTCGTGACCGATGGCGTCCGCCTCGATCTCGACGTCGGTGCCCTTCTTGGCGCCGTTGTCCCAGTCCCGCACCCGGAGCCGGCCAGTGAGGATCACGCGCTCGCCCCGCCGCAGGGACTGGAAGGCGTGGTCGGCCAGTCCGCGCCACGCCGACACCGAGTAGAAGTTCGTCGCGGACTCGACCCAGGAGTTGGAGGCGCGGTCGAACCGCCGCTGCCCGCTGGCCAGCCGGAACGTGGTGACGGTCGCCCCGGTGGCGGTGCGCTTGTGCTCGGGATCGGTCGCGACGTTCCCCGTGATCGTGATGGTGTCGTTCATTCCTCTTCCTCTCTCGTGGACCGGAGACGTTCTCCGGTCCGCCGGCGCCCGTGTGCCCAGTCGGGCGCCGGCGGTGGGATCAGACTGCCGCTCGCCCGCGATGTCACGACGTACGAGCGAGCGCTGTGGGGAAACGGCTCGGATCAGCGCTTCTGTGGAGGAGCCGACGGTCACGGACGGAGGAGGCGATGTCGGAGGTCGCACATATGTTCGATTCGAGAGGAGATGCCATGACCGTTCCCGTCACCGTCGACATGCCGACGCTCCCGCCCGGTGCGCCCGTTCGCCTCGCGCCCGCCGCGCCCTCCCTCTGGAGGGTGATCGATCGGCGTGGTCTCGTGATCGGTCATCTCCAGGCGCTCGCTCAGCCAGGAGGAATCCGCTATCGCGCGCGGCGGTTCCACGCGGCCTCCCGCGCGTTCCTCGAGCTCGGCGACTTCTGGTCGGTCGCCGACGCCGTCGACTGCCTGCGTTTCGCGCGGTGAGCCGGGCAAGGGCACGACAGCCCGGTCTCATCCGTCAGACGATCGACTCGACCCGCTCGACGAACGAGACCGGGGCACCGGCGCGGACCGAGGTCCATGATTCCGCAAGCGACGACACCGCCCGCACGAGCTCGTCGGGGGGCGCCGTGAACGGGAGGCGCAGGTGGCGATCGTGGCCGCCGTCGACGGAGAACCGCGGGCCGGCAGAGAGCAGGACGCCCCTCGACCGCACGTCCATGACGAGCGCCGAGCTGAGAGCGGCGTCGAGTTCGATCCACAGGGAGACACCTCCGTGCGTGACAGGCACGCGCCACTGCGGAATCCTCGTCTCGAGCGCACCGACGAGGGCATCCCGTCCCGCGCGCAGCAGCGCGGATCGCTGGGCGGCGATCTCGCCGAAATCGCCGAACAGGGCGGCGGCGACCGCTTGCTCGAACTCCGGTGTGCCGAGGTCATGGGCCGGTCGCGCGGCGACGAACCGTCGCACCAGGTCGCCTTCCGCCCGGATCCATCCGACGCGCAGGCCGCCCCAGACCGTCTTGCCCAGCGAGCCGATGCGCACGACCGTCGACGGGTCACTCCCGGAGAATCCGGCCGGCAGGGAACCGCGATCGATGTCGAGGTCCGCGGTCGTCTCATCCAGCACCAGGACGGAGCCTGCGCGCTCCCCGGCGAGGAGGAACGCTTCGCGCTCCGCCTGCGACATCGAGCGCCCCGTCGGATTCTGGAAGTCGGGCATGAGGTATGCCATCACCGGCAGGGTGCGAGCGAACGCCTGCTCGGCCCGGTCGAGGTCCCACCCCTGGTCGGTGGTCACGGGCACCCCGACCAGCCGCGCACCGGCGCGACGCAGTGCATCGACGGCATGCGGATAGGTCGGGGTCTCGATGAGCACCCGATCGCCGCGCCCGAGCAGCACCGACGCCACGAGATGAATGGCGCTCTGCGCGCCCGTCGTCACCAGCACCTCGCTCGCCGAGGTGGGCACGCCGCGCCTGACGTAATGGGCCGCGATGGCCTCACGCAGCTCGACGCTCCCGAGCACGTCGTATCCGACGCGCGAGACCAGCGCGGCCGCGTTCCCGGCCACATCGGCCATGATCCCGGCGAGGCCGGGCCAGGCCGGCGGGCTCGCCTGCTGCAAGTCGATGGCCCCCTCGGCGGCGGCGGCCCGCCCCGGGTCGCGACGCCGAAGTGGGAGCGTGACGCTCCCCGACCCGCGGAGGCTCGCGATGTGGCCGGTCTCGCGCAGGCTCCGGTACCCCGCGGCGACCGTGCTGCGACTCAGTTCGAGGGCCGCGGCGAGTTCTCGTTCCGCGGGGAGCGCGGTGCGCGGCGCGAGCCGGTTGTCCAGGCACAGAAGTCGGATGCTGTCCGCCAACGCCTCATACGCAGGCTCTCTCGTGCGCCATCCTCCCAGTGCGGCGGCCAGGGCGCGGGCCGAGATCCGGGAGTCCATGATGCCACCCTACGCACATTGGCCTGTTTCATGCATGCCAATGCTGCGATTGGATGGCCTCATGACCCGCCGTGTGATCCAGCTCTTCGTAGGCCTCATCCTCTACGGCGTGGGGTGCGCGATGACCGTCGAGGCCGGCCTGGGCGTCGACCCGTGGACCGTCCTCGCCGAGGGCATATCGCTCCACACCGGCATCGGCATCGGCTGGGTCGCCAACATCCTGGGATTCTTCGTCCTGCTGCTGTGGATCCCCCTGCGGCAGAAGCCCGGAATCGGCACGATCGCCAACATCCTCCTCGTCGGCACGAGCATGCAGTTCGCGCTGGGGATCTTCCCGCCCGTGTCGGGCATCTTCGCCCAGTTCGGCGTGCTCCTCGGGGGCATCATCGTCGTCGCTGTCGCTTCGGGCCTCTACATCGGGGCGCACTTCGGCCCCGGCCCGCGCGACGGACTCATGACAGGAATGCACAAGCGGCTGGGATGGCCCATCTTCGCGTGCCGCGCGCTGGTCGAGCTCACGGTGCTGGCCATCGGCTGGTTCCTCGGGGGCACGGTGGGCATCGGCACAGTGCTTTTCGCGTTCCTGATCGGCCCGCTCGTCCACCTCGCGCTGCCGCTTCTCGACACCCGCCGCGGTGCGCCGACGCGAGCCGCCGCCACGACCGAGCCCGCCGAGGCCACACCGAGCCGCTGACGGGCGGCGGGCGCGGCATCCGTCACCATCCGCATCGACGATCGAGCCGCGCCCGCGCCAAGCGCGACCGACGGTGCGCGGTTCAGTGCTCCCGGAACTCAGGCCAGTCCCTGCCCGCAGCCATGCGGGAATGGAGGGCGCTCTTGGCGATCTCCATCGAGGGATACGTGCCGGCGCTGGCATCGGCTCCCGCCATCGTGACCGTGTAGCCGTCGTCGTCCTTGCGGATGCTTCCGACGACGCCGGAAGCGCCGTATGCGACCCACAGGGTGTGGTGCGTCTCCGTGGTGCTCATGGGTGAACTCCTTTCGATGCGTCCGAGGCTGACGCTACGCCGCGCCCGCCTCATATGCCAGCATCCGCCACGTGTTGCGCGAACCCGATAACCTGGAGCTTCACCCTTCCCTCCGTAGCTCAGGGGACAGAGCGAGCGGTTTCTACCCGCCAGGTCGGGGGTTCGAATCCTCCCGGGGGGGCAGTTACGACCTCGGCGTCGACGCCGAGGCGTCGGCGTCTGGGGACGTCAATAGGATGGAGCGCATGGTGGGGGCACCTGAGAACGATCGCCTTGTCTGGATCGACTGCGAGATGACGGGACTCGACCTCGATGTCGACGAGCTCGTCGAGATCGCCGTCGTCGTCACCGACTTCGAGCTGCGTCCCGTGCATGCGGGCTTCCAGGTGGTGATCAAGCCCGACGCGTCCGCGCTCGCCAACATGAGCGAGTTCGTCACCAAGATGCACGAGAAGTCCGGTCTTCTCGAGGAGATCCCGAACGGCGTGAGTCTCGCCGACGCCGAGTTCCAGGCCCTGGAGTACATCCAGCAGTTCGTGCCCCTCGAGGGCAAGGCGCCGCTGGCCGGCAACACGATCGGCACCGACCGCATGTTCCTCGCGAAGTACATGCCCCGCATCGACCACTGGCTTCACTATCGCAACGTCGACGTGTCGAGCATCAAAGAGCTCGCGCGACGCTGGTACCCGCGCGCCTACATCCACGCGCCGGCGAAAGACGGCGGCCACCGGGCGCTCGCCGACATCCTCGAATCCATCCGCGAGCTGGCGTATTACCGGCAGGCCGTGTTCGTGCCCGAGCCCGGGCCGACCAGCGACGGGGCACGTGCGGCAGCAGCTGCCGCCGTGTCGCTGTTCGCCCCAGAGGTGTGAGAGAATCTTCTGGTTGCCCGCGCAGGCGGGAGGCTTGGTGGGTATAGCTCAGTTGGTAGAGCACCTGGTTGTGGTCCAGGGGGTCGCGGGTTCAAGTCCCGTTACTCACCCCAAGTACGTTCGTCGCACGACACGATCGATCGAGGCTCCGTAGATGGAGATGGATGCCGCGACCTTCGAACAGCTCGTGATCGACGAGCTTGATCTCCTGCCCGACGACATGGTCGACGGACTCGACAACGTCATCTTCGTCGTCGAGGACCGCGCCGAGGACGGCAGTCTCGACCTGCTCGGGCTGTACGACGGGTGGGCGCTCACGGAGCGCGACCGCTATGGCGTCGGCGAGCTGCCGGACCGCATCATCGTCTACCGCGAGGCGCACCTCGCCGTGTGCGAGGACCTCGACGAGTTGCGCGACGAGCTGCACACGACCCTGGTGCACGAGATCGCCCACTTCTACGGCATCGACGACGACCGCCTCCACGAGCTGGGATGGGCCTGATGGCGCCGCTGGCCACACCCGACGTCGACGAGCAGGTCGACCGCGACGAGCGCGTGTCCCCCGACCGCCCCTGGCAGACAGTCGTCTGGGACGATCCCGTCAACCTCATGAGCTACGTCACCCATGTGTTCCGCGAATACTTCGGCTACCCGCGGGCCAGGGCCGAGGCGCTCATGCTCGCCGTCCACAACGAAGGCCACGCGGTCGTGGCGGAAGGAGCGCGCGAGCAGATGGAGTTGCACGCGAACGCGATGCACGACTACGGGCTGTGGGCGACGGTGCGGCAGGCTCCGCAATGAGCGAGCAGTCCGTCGTCCTCGAACTCACGCGCATCGAGGCCGCCCACCTCGCGGGGCTCGTCGCGCAGTTCGCCGAGCTGGTCGACGGCGCCGTCGTCGAGACGGGCGACCCCGCGGTCGCGCGCCTGGTTCCCGATGCCTACGATGATGCGGAATCCGCGGCGGAGTTCCGCCGTCTGACCGAAGCCGATCTGCTCGACCGCCGTCGCGACGACGCGCAGGCGGTGCTGGCGTCCCTCGGCGAGACCGCTGTCCTCCCCGACGATGCGCCCGACTCGGTGCTGGTCGAGAACGCCACCATCACGCTCGATCCCACCGCGGTGGGAGCGTGGCTGCGGACGCTCGCCGCGATCCGTCTCGTGCTCGCGACGCGACTGGGGATCGCCGAGGCCGACGACCACCATCCGGACGATCCTCGGTTCGGCATCTACGATTGGCTCGGATACCGGCTCGACGGCCTGGTCGCGGCGGTCGCGGGCGACGACGACTGATCAGGGAACCGCGAACACGTGCGTCGCGATGCGTGTGGGCTGATCCCGCGTGACGTGCTGATCTTCCTGGCGCGCCCACCGCTCCCAATGCGGCCGGTAGGTCTCGCCGTCCCGCCGCAGCGCCCGGTTCCGGCGGGACGGAGCAGGCGACTCGAGCCAGACCCGCACATCGCCCAGACGCGCCGTCGCGGGCGTGAGGATGCCCGATCCCTCCACCACGAGCGGGAGGGAGGGGTCGACGGCGTGAGCGTCGGCCGGAACGCCGGCTTCCCAGTCCCAGCGCTGCCAGACCCCGATCATCCCGCGCGCATGAGGCACCAGGATCTGCTCGCGGGCGAGGGCGACCCCTTGGTCCAGGCCGTCCCAGCCGGGGTAGATCGAGTCGAGCGCGACGAGCTGCACCCGACCTGCGAGCGGCCAGCGCGCCACGAGAGCGCGCGCGAGCGAGGACTTGCCCGCGCCGCTGCGTCCATCGATCAGCACGACGGGATTACCCGCCGCGACGCCGGTGATCGCACTCAGAAGGCTCGACGCGGCAGCGTCGAGCGAGAGGGCGACCGGGTCGGAGCTACTTCTTGAGGGCGCGGATGACACGGCTGAGCGCGCGACCGGCGAAGAACACGAACGGGATGCCGACGGCGAGAAGCGACACGATGTTCGCCTCGAACCGCAGGTCGTCGCCGCGCCGGATGTATGCCCCGAGCGGCACCGACCATCCCCCACCGCCGCCGCCCCCGTTGCCGGCCTCGTCGGAGCCGCCGCCGAAGCCCGACCACGTGAGCGCGACGGGGATGACGCGGATGCCGTCGACATCCTGCTGCTCGCCGTAGGCGCTCTTGACTCCGAAGGACGCGGACTGCTGGCCGAGCTCGAGTGCGATGTTGGGCATGCGACCACGCTACCCGTCGCGCATGCCCGGTGTCAGCCCTGATCCAGCGTGGGAGGCGGCGGGCTGGAGGGAAGCGAGCCGCCGCCGCGGGCCTTGCCGAGCAGGGTGCCCCGCGTGACTGCGCCTCGCCCGAACTTCGCGGCCGCTCCGTCGAGCGCGTCCTCGATACGTCGCCATTCCGCATCGTCGTCCCACAGCGCGAGGGGTGCGGATCCGGCGGTCCTGAGCTTCTCGGCGCGCACCCCGATGAGCCGGATCGGCAGATGGTGGTCGACGGCGGCGAACAGGTCGTGCGCCGCATCGCCGATCCGCTGGCCGACCGCCGTCGGCTCGGGAAGAGTCTGCGAGCGTGAGGTCGTCGAGAAGTCGGCGTAGCGCACCTTGATGGCGATGGTCGATGCCTCCCACCCCGCGCCCCGTAGCCTTGCGCCGACCTTGTCGGCGAGGCGACGCAGCTCGGAGCGGAGGATCGCGGGGTCGGCGATGTCTTCGTCGAACGTCTCCTCGTGACCGATGCTCTTCTCCACGCGCCGGGTGTCGACCGATCGGGCGTCGATGCCGCGCGCGAGGTGCCGGATGCGCTCGCCCATCGCCGGTCCGAGCACCCGATCGAGCACTTCCCGCGGGCTGTCGAGCACATCCGCGACGGTGCGGATGCCGCGGCCCTCCAGCGCTTCCGCGGCTTTCGGGCCGACCCCCCACAGCGCCCTCACCGAACGCGGGGCGAGGAATGCGGCGGTGTCGGCCTCGGTGACGATCAGCAGGCCGTCGGGTTTGCTGATGGTCGACGCCATCTTGGCGACGTGCTTCGTCGCCGCCACGCCGATGCTGCACGTCAGCCCGGTCTCGTCGAGCACCCGCGCACGGAGATCACGGGCGATCGCGCCAGGGCTCCCCCACAGTCGACGCACTCCGCGCACATCGAGGAACGCCTCGTCGATGGAGAGCGGCTCGACCAGCGGTGTCACGTCGCGGAAGATGCGCATGACGCGCCCCGAGAGCTCGAGGTAGCGGTCGAAGTGCGGCAGCACCACGGTCGCCGTCGGGCACAGTCGCAGCGCCTGGCCCACCGGCATCGCGGACCGCACGCCGAATCGGCGGGCTTCGTAAGAGGCGCTGGAGACGACGGACCGGCCCTCGGGCGCGCCGACGATGATCGGCTTGCCCTGGAGCGAAGGGTCGTCGAGCTGCTCGACCGATGCGTAGAAGGCATCCATGTCGACGTGGAGGATGCCGGTACCGGTGTCGTCAGCCCCTTCGGCGGACACGAGTCTGCCCGTGCCGTCACCGCGTCCCATGGCCCCGATTCTCCTCCACCCCTCCGACACCTGCGCGTCGGACCGGCCCGCACCCGCCGTCAGGACGAGGCGGCGCGCTCCAGGACGAGTTCGCGCACGCGCGCGGCGTCGGCCTGGCCCTTCATGGCCTTCATGACGGCTCCGATCACCGCACCGGCCGCCTGCACTTTGCCGTCGCGGATCTTCGCGAGGACGTCGGGCTGCGAGGCGAGAGCCTCGTCGATCGCCGCGATCAGAGCGCCGTCGTCGGAGACCACCGCGAGCCCGCGAGCGTCCACGACCTCCTGCGGTGTTCCCTCACCCGCGATGACACCCTCGAGGACCTGACGTGCGAGCTTGTCGTTGATGGCGCCCGAGTCGACCAGCCGCTGCAGCGCGGCGACGTCTGCCGGGCTCGCGAGATCGGATGCCTCGCGCCCCTGTGCGTTCGCGATGCGGGCGATCTCACCCGTCCACCACTTGCGGGCGGCGGCCGGGGAAGCTCCGGCCGCGACCGTCGCCTCGACCTCGGCGAGCAGCCCACTGTTGACGACGCCCTGGAACTCGATGTCGGCGAAGCCCCAGTCGGCCTTGAGCCGGCGGCGACGTGCAGCGGGCGGCTCGGGCAGTGCGGCGCGCAGCTGCTCGATCAGCTCGACCGACGGTGCGACGGGCAGCAGGTCGGGCTCCGGGAAGTACCGGTAGTCGTCGGCATCGGACTTCGGGCGCCCGGGCGACGTGGTGCCGGTGTCTTCGTGCCAGTGCCGCGTCTCCTGGATGATGGAGCCGCCGGCCGCGAGGATCGCCGCCTGCCGCTGGATCTCGTACCGCACCGCACGCTCGACCGACCGCATCGAGTTGACGTTCTTGGTCTCGGTGCGGGTGCCGAGCTTCTCCTGGCCGCGCGGGCGCAGCGAGACGTTGGCGTCACAGCGGAGGTTGCCGCGCTCCATGCGCGCCTCGGAGATGCCGAGGGAGAGCACGATGTCGCGGATCGTCTGCACGTAGGCCTTGGCGATCTCGGGCGCGCGATGCTCCGCGCCGAAGATGGGCTTCGTGACGATCTCGACCAGCGGCACGCCCGCTCGGTTGTAGTCGACCAGCGAGTATTCGGCGCCCTGGATGCGACCGGTGGCGCCGCCGACGTGGGTCAGCTTCCCGGCGTCCTCTTCCATGTGCGCACGCTCGATCGGGACGGTGACGATCGTTCCGTCCGCCAGTTCGACGTCGACGTGACCTTCGAAGGCGATGGGCTCGTCGTATTGCGAGATCTGGTAGTTCTTGCCGAGGTCCGGGTAGAAGTAGTTCTTCCGTGCGAATCGGCTCGACGGCGCGATAGAGCAGCCGAGGGCCAGCCCGAGGCTGATCGAGAACTTCACGGCCTCGGCGTTCACGGTCGGCAGCGAGCCCGGCAGGCCCATGTCGACGGGGGCGACGAGGGTGTTCGGGTCCGCTCCGTGGTTGTCGGCGTGCGCGGGGTTGGCCGCCCCCGAGAACATCTTGGTCTTCGTGTTGAGCTCGACGTGCACCTCGAAGCCGAGGACCGGCTCGTACCGCTCCAGCGCCTCGTCGAAATCCATCAGCTTGTCCTTGGCCATCAGCGTGCCCCTCCGAGGATCGGTGCGCGGTCGAGCAGCGGCGCGCCCCACGAATCGACGAGCACCGCTTCGAGCGCGGCCCCGACGCGGTAGAGCCTCGCATCCTCACGGGCGGGGGCCAGGAACTGGATGCCGACGGGCAACCCGTCCTCGTCTGCCAGGCCCGACGGGATCGAGATGCCCGGAACACCCGCGAGGTTCGCGGGGATCGTCGTCACGTCGTTCAGGTACATCTGCATCGGGTCGTCGATTTTCTCGCCCAGCCGGAACGCCGTCGTCGGCGCCGAGGGCGTGGCGATGACGTCCACCGACGCGAACGCGCCGTCGAAGTCCTGCTGGATGAGCGTGCGGACTTTCTGTGCTGAGCCGTAGTAGGCGTCGTAGTAGCCCGCCGACAGCGCGTAGGTGCCGAGGATGATCCGCCGCTTCACCTCGTCGCCGAACCCGGCGTCACGTGTGCGCGCCATGACGTCCTCGACGGTGCCGCCCGGCACGTCGACGCGGAGGCCGAAACGCACCGAGTCGAACTTCGCCAGGTTGCTGGACGCCTCCGCCGGAAGGATCAGGTAGTACGCCGCCACGCCGTACTCGAAGTGCGGGGCGCTGATCTCGACGATCTCAGCGCCCTGGGCCTCCATCGCCGCGAGTGCGGTCCGGAACGATGCCGACACACCGGGCTGGAACCCGGCGTCGGGGAGTTCCTTGATGACGCCGACCTTGAGCCCCTTGAGCACGTCTCCGCGAGAGCCCTCGCGGGCGGCGTCGGCGAAGGACGGCCACTGCTCGGACAGCGATGTGGAGTCGTGCGGGTCGTGTCCTGCGATGACGTCGTGGAGAAGACCCGCATCGAGCACGGTGCGCGTGACGGGCCCGACCTGGTCGAGGCTCGACGCCAGCGCGATCGCCCCGTACCGGCTCACCCCTCCATAGGTGGGCTTGAGTCCGACAGTGCCGGTGACGTGCGCGGGCTGGCGGATCGAGCCCCCCGTGTCGGAGCCGAGGGCCAGCGGAGCCTCGAAAGCCGCTACCGCGGCCGCAGACCCGCCGCCCGAACCGCCCGGGATGCGGTCGAGATCCCACGGGTTGCGGGTCGGGCCGTACGCCGAGTGCTCGGTCGACGAGCCCATGGCGAACTCGTCCATGTTCGTCTTGCCGAGCGGAACCAGGCCCGCGGCGCGCGAGCGAGCGACCACCGTGGCGTCGTAGGGCGACATGTAGTTCTCGAGGATCTTCGATCCGCTCGTCGACGGCATGTCGGTCGTGACGAGGACGTCCTTGATCGCGAGCGGGACGCCGGCCACAGGTCCGAGCTGCTCGCCGGCGGCGCGCCGGTGGTCGATGTCGGCGGCGACGGCGAGCGCCCGGTCGCTGACGTGGAGGAAGGCGTGGACGTCGCCGTCGACGGCGGCGATGCGGTCGAGATGGGCCTGCGTGGCCTCGACGCTCGAGATCTCGCCGGCGGCGAGCTTGTCTGCGAGCGCGGCGGCGCTCAGCTTCGTCAGATCTGTCACGGGGGTCCTCACTGCTCTTCGCCGAGGATGGCGGTCACTCGGAAACGGCCGTCCGCGGCATCCGGAGCGTTCTGAAGCACCTGCGCGGGGGTCAGCTGATCGCCCACCACATCGGGGCGGAAGATGTTCTCCAGCGCGATCGGATGGCTGGTCGCCACCACGTCGGGGGTCGCGACCTCCGACACCTTCGCGATGTTGTCGACGATCACGTCGAGCTGACCGGTGAGGCGCTCGACCTCCTCGTCGGACAGCTGGATCCGGGCGAGCACACCGAGATGGCGCACGAGATCAGGGGTGATTTCAGACACCACGACAGTCTAGTTCGACGGCGGCGGTCGCCCGTGGCCGCCGACGGGCCAAGGCGTAGGCTGAGCGGCGTGACGACGTATGACCCGCCTCGCCCGTGGATCGCCAGCTACGCCGATGGGGTGCCCGACGACCTCGAGCCGGTGACCGGCTCGCTCATCGACATCGTCGAGGCGTCGGCGACGGACTACCCGGACGCCGTGGCGCTGCAGTTCTTCGGCCGCGAGACCTCCTACCGCTCGCTGAACGAGCAGATCGATCGCGCCGCCGCGGGACTGCGTGCGCAGGGGGTGCGCGCCGGCGACCCCGTGGCGATCGTGCTGCCGAACTGCCCTCAGCACATCGTCGCGTTCTACGCGATCCTGCGCCTGGGGGCGGTCGTCATCGAGCACAATCCGCTCTACACACCGCGCGAACTGCGCAAGCAGTTCGAGGACCACGGCGCGAAGCACGCCATCGTGTGGTCGAAGGTCGTGAAGACCGTCCAGGAGTTCCCCGCCGACCTCGAGGTCGCCTCGCTCATCACGGTGGACATCACGAAGGCGATGCCCTTCCCGACCCGTCTGGCCCTCCGTCTTCCGATCGCGAAGGCCCGCGAGGCGAGAACGGCGCTCACCGAGCGCGTGAGCGGCGCGATCGACTGGGAGGACATCGTCGGTACGCAGCCGCTCCCGGCCACGCATCCGAGGCCGTCGACCGACGATCTCGCCCTCATCCAGTACACGAGCGGCACCACGGGCACCCCGAAGGGCGCATCGCTCACGCATCGCAACCTGCTGTCGAACGCGGCGCAGGCGAAGGCCTGGGTGCCGTCGATCGTGCGCGGCGACGGGTGCGTCGTCTACGCGGTGCTGCCGATGTTCCACGCGTACGGACTGACGCTGTGCCTGACCTTCGCGATGTCGATGGGTGCGCGTCTGGTGCTCTTCCCCCGCTTCGACCCCGACATGGTCCTCGAGGTCACCAGAAAGCACCCCGCCACGTTCCTGCCTCTGGTGCCCCCGATCGCCGATCGACTGCTGAAGGCGGCCCGCGAGAAGGGCGTATCGCTCGCCGGGACCGCAGTGGCCATCTCCGGCGCGATGGCTCTCCCGCACGAGCTCGTGGTGCCGTTCGAGGCCGCGTCCGGCGGGTTCCTCGTGGAGGGCTACGGCTTGAGCGAGTGCTCGCCCGTGCTCATGGCCAATCCGGTGGCCGACAACCGCGTGCCCGGCACCGTCGGCCTGCCCCTGCCCGGCACGGAGTGCCGGGTCGTCGATCCGGACGACCCGACGCAGGACGTGCCGGAGGGCGAGCGCGGAGAGCTCGTGGTGCGGGGGCCTCAGGTGTTCGGGGGCTACTACGGCAAGCCGGAGGAGACCGAGGCAGTCTTCACCGACGGGTGGTTCCGCACCGGCGACATCGTGACGATCGACGAAGCGGGTTTCGTCCGCATCGTCGACCGCATCAAGGAGCTCATCATCACGGGCGGCTTCAACGTCGCGCCGACCGAGGTCGAGAGCGCGCTGCGCCAGCACCCCCAGGTGGAGGACGCGGCCGTGGTCGGCCTGCCGAGCGAGCACTCCGGCGAGGAGGTCGTCGCCGCGGTCGTCGTCGCACCGGGCGAGGAGATCGACGTCGAGGCGGTACGCGAGTTCGCACGCGGAATCCTCACCCCCTACAAAGTCCCCCGTCGGATCTTCGTGGTCGACGAGCTTCCGAAGTCTCTGATCGGCAAGGTGCTGCGCCGCCAGGTGCGCGATCGACTGCTCACGCTCACGACGGGTTCGTAGCACCGACCGCAACGGCACCGCCGCGCCGGTCACCACGCGCTGAAGGCGCCCGGCCGAGGCTGGATCCACACCGCGTTCGCGTAATCGTCGTCCCACGGGAAGTGGCCGTCGCGATCGTCGTACGTGAGCTGGAGCAGCTCGACCGAGTGGTCGTCGGGGCGCCGGTAGAACCGGTTCGCGGCGAAGGCGATCTCGCCCGGATTGGGCACCGTCTCGGGCGTGACCCGGTGACCCCAGCCCTCGAACTCGAGCAGCTCGCCGGGGATGATGTCCCGACCGCCGCGGACGCGATCGGACACGTCGTTGAGGAGGATGCCGGCCGTGCGGGCGTCGAGCCCGTAGACGAGCAGTTCCGGATGCCCCATGCCGAACAGCCCGATCGTGTAGGCGAAGGGAGTCTGCCGCCGCTTCATGTCGCCCATGACGTATTCGATGCTCGTGCCGTGGCTGCGGATGGTCTGCGCGGTGCGCTTGTCCTGCTGGTCGAGCCAGGCGATCGTGGCGGGGTCGGGCATCAGAGTCATCGCGGGTCCCTTCGTCGGATGTCTCGAGATTAGAACATATCTACGACATTCCCGCGGCGCGATTCCTCTGCTCCGGATCGGCGCCGTGCGCCGCTCGCCCTCCGTCGACGGGCACGACCACCCCGGTCACGAACGACGCCGCCTCGGACAGCAGGAAGACGACGACCTCTGCCGCCTCCGACGCCTCCCCCACGCGCCCGAGCGGGTGCAGCGCCGAGATCGCGTCCTCGAAGCGGGTCCGTTCAGCCTCCGGCAGCTCGGCCAGGTGAACGTCGTACCTCGCTGTGCGGATCGATCCCAGAGCCACGGCGTTCGCGCGGATGCCGTCCGGCCCGTAGTCGACGGCGAGAGAGCGCGTGAGGCCTTCCGATGCGGCCTTCGCGGTGGCGTACGCGAGACTCCCCCGCACGGATCGGGACGCCTGGTGCGAGCTCACGGTGACGATCGCGCCGCGTGTGGCGAACCGGAGGTACTCCCGGATCGCCGCCTCGGACCCCACCAGCGCCGGCGTCAGGTTCGCCCCGATCGCGGCGCCGACCTCCGCGGCGCCGGCACCATCCAGCCAGAGATCGCCGAAGACGGCGGCGTTGTTCACCCACCCGGTCAGTCGCCCGAGCCTGCGAGCGGCGACCAGCGCAGACTCCGCGACCTCGGGGCTGCCGGCATCGCCGATCACCTCGGCGAACACCTCGGAGGCGCCTCGGCCGGTGGATCGTCGATCCAGGGCGACGACGGCCTCGCCGCGGGCGAGCAGCCCATCGACGATCGCCGAGCCCACCCCGCCGGCCGCACCGGTCACGACCGACACGCGCCCCGAGGACATCAGATCGTCCAGCCCCGCCGCGCGACCGCTACCGCATACGGATGGAGGGTCGCCGCGAAGACGCCCGCGGCGACGGCGGGGTCGGCGTCCATCACCGCGCGCGCCGCCGCGTCGTCGGGCGCTTCGAAGATGGTGATGCCGAACGTGCCCGCCTGTTCTTGCGTGCGCCCCGCGAGGATCAGCACGCCACGATCGCGCAGCTCGGTCAGATAGCCGAAATGCTCTGCCACGATCCGCTGCTCGGCCTCGGTGGGCGAGCCCACCATGTCGGCGCGCACCGGGACGACGCGATACAGCCACTGAGCCACGGCGCGCTCACCCCTCGTCGGGGGCGGGATCGAGCGCACCCGGTCCCTCGGTCACCAGAACATGGAACTGGGCGGCGTCGAGGATCCGCACCCCGAGCTCTTCGGCCTTGGCGAGCTTCGATCCCGCGCCGGGCCCGGCCGCGACGAAGTCGGTCTTCTTCGAGACGCTGCTCGCCGCCTTGCCGCCCGCCCTCATGATCGCCTCCTGCGCGCCTTCGCGCGAGTAGCCTTCCAGGCTGCCCGTCGCGACGACGGTCACGCCGTCGAGCACGCCGCCCTGCTCGACGGCGGCGCCCGGCCCGGGGTGACCGGGGGTCGCGAGCTGCGCACCCGCGCGGGCCCAGCTGTCGACGATGTCCTGGTGCCAGTCCACGGCGAACCACTCGTCCAGCGAATCCGCGATGATCCCGCCGACGCCCTCGACGGCGGCCAGTTCGTCGCGGGACGCCGAGCGGATGGCCTCCACCGATCCGAACCACTGGGCGAGGGCGCGCGCGGCGACCGGCCCGACGTGGCGGATGTTGAGCGCGACGAGGAACCGCCACAGATCCTTCGTCTTGGCTCGCTCGAGCTGATCGATCAGCGTGAGCGCCTGCGCGGACGGCTGAGGAGCCGTGATCCCCGCCTTCCTCTCGGCCGCGCTCGCATTGCGCCGGAACGGAGCGCGCCGCACGGGGTCGCCCGTCTTCTCGTCGACCCGCGGCTCACCCGTCTCGGCGTCGCGGACGACCACCTCGATGGGCACGAGCTGGTCGAGTGTGAGGTCGAACAGCTTCGCCTCGGTGTCGAGCGGAGGCTGCTCGGGCAGAGAGGGCTGCGTGAGCGCTGCGGCGGTGACCTCGCCGAGCGCTTCGATGTCGAGCGCGCCACGCGAGCCGATGTGCTCGACACGGCCGCGGACCTGCGCGGGGCACGCCTTCGTGTTGGGGCATCTCAGGTCGATGTCGCCCTCTTTCGCGGGCGCGAGAGGCGACCCGCACTCGGGGCAGTCCGCCGGCATCACGAACTCGCGCTCGCTGCCGTCGCGCAGCTCGACCACGGGTCCGAGGATCTCGGGGATGACGTCGCCCGCCTTCCGCAGCACCACCGTGTCGCCGATCAGCACGCCCTTGGCGCGCACGACGTCCTGATTGTGAAGCGTCGCCTGCCGCACCACCGATCCCGCCACGCGCGCCGGGGCCATCACCGCGAACGGCGTGGCCCGACCGGTACGCCCGACGGACACGACGATGTCGAGCAGCTTCGTGTTGACCTGCTCGGGCGGGTACTTGTAGGCGATCGCCCATCGCGGTGCGCGGCTGGTCGCTCCGAGTTCGTCGTGGAGTGCCAGCTCGTCGACCTTGACCACGACGCCGTCGATCTCGTGCTCCACATCGTGCCGGTGCTCGCCGTAGTGGGCCACGAAGCCGAGCACGCCCTCGACGTCGTCGTACGTGCGGAAGTAGGGGCTCGTCGGGAGGCCCCACTCGGCGAGGAGCGCGTAGGTCTCGCTCTGCGAATCGACCGGTGGGCGGCTCCATGCGCCGATGCCGTGAACGAAGAGCCTCAGCGAGTCGAGGCGGGCCTGGCCGGCCTCGCGCTCGAGCCCGTCCTTCTTGTCGAGCTGCTGGCGCAGCCCGCCCGACGCGGCGTTGCGCGGATTCGCGAACGACGGGAAGCGCCGCTCGGCGCTGACCCGCGCCCTGGCCTCGTCGAACGCTCGGCTGCGCGCCCGCGTCTCGGCGACCGCGCGGTCGCGCATGTCGGCCTGAAGGGCGTTGAGCTGCTCGAAGGCCGCCACCGGGATGAACACCTCGCCGCGCACCTCGACCAGGTCGGGATGCCCGGTGCCTGCCAGACGCTGCGGGATGCCCGCGACCCGGACGGCGTTGACCGTCACGTCTTCGCCGGTGCGGCCGTCGCCGCGCGTCGCGGCCGACGTGAGGACCCCGCGCTCGTAGCGGAGACTGATCGCGAGACCGTCGATCTTGAGCTCGGTGAGCCAGCGGACCGACCGCCCTGCGCCCGCCTCGGCCTTGCGGCACCAGTCGCTCAGCTCGTCGAGGCTGAAGACGTTGTCGAGGCTGAGCATGCGCTCGGCATGCTCGACGGGGGCGAACATGGAGCTCTCGGCGGCACCGACCGTCTGCGTCGGCGAGTCCTGGCCCTGAAGCTCGGGGTGCAGGCGCTCCAGCTCTTCGAGGCGATGCATCCACCCGTCGTACGTCGCGTCGTCGACGATCTCCGCGTTGCGGCCGTAGTACGCATCGCGCGCATCGAGGATGCGGTCGGTGAGCTGCTGCGCCTCGGTGCGGGAGGCTTCGAGACCGGCGTCTCGGGGCAGGGCGTTCGCCGCATCGAGCGGCGCGGAGGCTGGCGTACCGAGGTCGTCCGTCACTCCGCCAGTCTAGGAGCGGCCTGCGACAGCGCCAGGGCGCCCGCGGCTGCCGAGTCGGCGGGGCGCGGCATCCGCTCGACGACCCCGGGACCGGGACCTACGCCTCGACGGGGACCGCCGACACGGTGCGATCGATCGTGAACTGCCCGATGACGCGTGTGCCGTCGTACAGCACCGCGGTCTGTCCGGGCGCGACACCGTCGAAGGGCGCCTCCGGCACGACCGTGACGCGCCCGTCGGCCAAGGTCGCCCGCGCGGGCACCGGCTCGGCGTGCGCGCGGATCTGCACGTCGCAGTCGAACTCCCCCGCCGCCTGCGGGCGACCCGCCCACGAGTGCCGCTCCCCCGAGATCTCAGCGGTCGCGAGCGCCTCCTTCGGCCCGACGACCACCGTGTTCGACACCGGCCGGACCTCGAGCACGAACCGCGGCCTGCCGTCGGGTGCGGGGACACCGAGCGAGAGTCCGCGTCGCTGCCCCACGGTGAAAGCATGCGCACCCTCGTGCGTGCCGACGACCGCGCCGGCGCGATCGACGATGTCGCCCTGCGCCGTGCCCACCTTCTCCGCCAGCCAGCCGCGCGTGTCGCCATCGGGGATGAAGCAGATGTCGTGGCTGTCGGGCTTGTGCGCGACCGTGAGGCCACGGGCCTCGGCCTCGGCGCGCACGACCGCCTTCGACGGCGTCGATCCGAGGGGGAAGTACGTGTGCGCGAGCTGCTCCGCCGTGAGCACCCCGAGCACGTAGGACTGGTCCTTCGCAGCGTCCGACGCGCGGTGCAGCTCGAGGCCCTCGGCCGTGTCGACGAGCGTGGCGTAGTGGCCGGTGCACACCGCGTCGAAGCCGAGCTCGATCGCCCGCTCGAGCAGCGCCGCGAACTTGATCTTCTCGTTGCAGCGCATGCACGGGTTCGGGGTGCGCCCGGCGCGGTACTCGGCCACGAAGTCGTCGATGACGTCGTCGCGGAAGCGCTCCGAGAAGTCCCACACGTAGAACGGGATGCCCAGGAGATCGGCCGCGCGGCGCGCGTCCATGGCGTCCTCGATCGTGCAGCAGCCGCGACTGCCGGTGCGCAGCGTGCCTCCGGCACGCGACAGCGCGAGGTGCACGCCGACGACGTCGTGGCCCGCTTCGACGGCACGCGCGGCCGCGACGGCGGAGTCGACGCCACCGCTCATGGCCGCAAGGATCCGCATGGGTCCAGTCTACGAGCGGCTGCCTGTGGACGCCCCGGACGCCGCCCGTGCGCGCTCCACCGCACCGGGGATCACCTCCAGGGCACGCACGACGTCGGCCACGGCGGTCGTGCGGCCGAGGCTGAATCGCAGCACCTGACGGGCCTCGGCATCGGTGCGCCCCAGCGCCTGCACGACGTGCGAGGGCTCCGGGATGCCCGCCTGGCACGCCGAGCCGGTCGACACGGCCACACCCGCCTGGTCGAGCAGGAACAGCAGGGTCTCGCCCGGCGCGCCGGGGAAGAGGACGTGCGCGTTGCCCGGCAGCCGATCGACGGGGTGGCCCAGCAGCTCGGCGCGCGGCACCGTAGACAGGATGCCCCGCACCAGCGTCTCCCGCAGCCCTGAGAGGCGCGCGGCTTCGGCCTCGCGCTCGGACTCCGCCAGCTCGGCGGCGACGGCGAACGCGGCGGCGCCGGCGACATCCTGGGTGCCTGCCCGCAGGCCCCGCTGCTGCCCACCGCCGTGCACGAGCGGCACAAGCCGCGCGTGCCGCGACACCACGAGGGCACCGACGCCCGCAGGACCGCCGACCTTGTGCGCCGAGAGGCTCATCGCGCGCAGCCCGGCGTGGCCCGGGGCATCCGCTCGCCACGACCGGAACGACACCGGGACGTGGCCGAAGGCCGCGACGGCATCGAGGTGCAGGGGCACTCCCGCGTCTCCTGCGGCGGTCGCCATCCCGACGACGTCATTGACCGTCCCGACCTCGTTGTTCGCCACCAGTGCGGTGGCCAGCGCGGCGCCCGGAAGGCGCTCGGCGAAGGCATCCGCACTGATCGCTCCGACGGCATCGAGCGGCACATGACGCAGGGTCGCCCGCTCGGCGGTGCGCAGCCACTCGACGGCGTCGAGCGTCGCGTGGTGCTCTCCGTCCGGCAGCACGACCGCGTCGGTGCCGGCGTCTCGCGCCCACCACAGGCCCTTGAGGGCGAGGTTCACCGCCTCGGTGCCGCCCGACGTGAACACGATCTCGATCGCATCGCAGCCGATGACCGCGGCGAGGCGTTCGCGCGACTCCTCGAGCAGCCTGCGCGCCGATTGCCCGTAGCCGTGGATCGACGACGCGTTGCCGACCGCATCGGCCGCGCGCACCCACGCGTCGCGCGCCTCCGGGCGCAGCGGAGTGGTCGCCGCATGATCGAGGTAGACCTGCATGCCTCTCGCTCTCCGTCGCCGATCGGGCGTCGCGACTGCGTTCCACGTGGCCGGACACCGGGTTCCGTAACGTGCCCGACGCACGCCCTTACTACTGTAGGTCGCATGCCTCGCCACCTGTCCGCTTCGCCGACCCTGTCGGCGGGGCTGCTCAGCCCGGATCTCGACGACCTGGGCGTGACGCTCGGACCCGACGGCGGCACGCTGCGCGTGTGGTCGGGTGCCGCCGACGCCATGGACCTCGTGGTGTTCGACGACACCGACCTGGACTGGGCCACCGACACCCTCCCGCTCGACCACGTCGGGGGCGGCGTGTGGCAGATCACCACCCATCTGCTGCGGCCCGGCACACGTTACGCGGTGCGCGTCGACGGCCCGCACGGACCGGGCAACACCTTCAACCGCGGCACGCTGCTCCTCGAGCCGTACTCGCGCGGCCTCGACCGCGGCGGATACGACGACTGGCGGTCGGTCGTCGTCGACGGCTCGTTCGACTGGGGCGGCGTGCCCAAGCCCGCCGTGCCGATGGACCGCACGGTGCTCTACGAAGGACACCTCAAGGGCCTGTCGAAGCGGCATCCGGGTGTGCCGCCGGCACTGCACGGCACGTTCGCCGGACTCGCGCACCCCGCGATGGTCGAGCACTTCCTGTCGCTCGGTGTGACGAGCATCGAGCTGCTCCCGGTGCACGCCTTTGCGACCGAGCCGCGTCTTCTGCAGCACGGGCTGTCGAACTACTGGGGCTACAACACCCTCAACTTCTTCACCCCGCATGCTCCGTACGCCACCGAGCATGCGCGCCGCGAGGGTCCCGAGGCCGTCCTGCGCGAGTTCAAGGGCATGGTGCGCCTGCTCCACGAGGCGGGTCTCGAGGTCATCCTCGACGTCGTCTACAACCACACCGCCGAAGAGGGCATCGGCGGTCCGCGCTCGAGCCTGCGCGGCATCGACAACCGCGCGTACTACCGCCAGCAGGACGACGGCGCGTACATCGACGTCACCGGCTGCGGCAATTCCGTGAACACGGCGACGGATGCCGCTGCCCGCCTGATCCTCGATTCGCTGCGCTACTGGGCGAACGACGTGCAGGTCGACGGGTTCCGCTTCGACCTCGCCGCCACGCTCGGCCGCGACGGCGCCCACCACTTCACGCCCGAGCATCCGCTCCTCCGCGCGATCATCGACGACCCCGCGCTCGCCGACGTCAAGAAGATCTCCGAGCCGTGGGACGTCGGCATGGGCGGGTGGCAGACCGGCAACTTCGGCGAGGGCTGGAGCGAGTGGAACGACCGCTACCGCGACCGTGTGCGCAACTTCTGGCTGAGCGACGTCGACTACGCCCGGCGGGCGTCGACGGCTCCGGTCGGGATCGGCGGGTTCGCGACGCGGCTCGCCGGATCGGCGAACACCTTCTCGTCGGAGCGCGGTCCTCTCGCGAGCGTCAACTTCGTCACGGCCCACGACGGCTTCACGCTGCGTGATCTCGTGTCGTACGACGTCAAGCACAACCACGGCAACGGCGAGCAGAACCGCGACGGCGCCGACACGAACCGGTCCTTCAACCACGGCGCCGAGGGCCCCACCGACGATGCGTCGATCCTCGCCACACGGCGCAAGGCGATGCGCAACCTGCTCGGCACCCTGCTGCTGTCCGCCGGAGTCCCCATGCTCACCGCGGGCGACGAGTTCGGACGCACGCAGCGCGGCAACAACAACGCGTACTGCCACGACTCGGCGCTCACATGGCTGTCGTGGGAGCACGCGCCGTGGCAGAAGGATCTCCACGCCCACGTGCGGCGGCTGACCGCCCTCCGCCGCGAGAACCCGGCGCTGCGCCCCATCCGGTTCGCGCGGCTCGGCGAGCACACGCCTTCGGCGTCGGTCATGGAGTGGTTCGACGAGCACGGCGAGACGATGTCCGGCGAGCGATGGACGAACCCGTCCCATCGCACCCTGCAGTACGTCGCGGCCTCCACTCCCGAGCTCGAGGAGTTCAACCGGATCTTGCTCATCGTGCACGGCACCGAGAGCGCCACGCGGGTGACGCTGCCCGAGATCGAGGGCGTGACGCGCTACGTGCCGCTGTGGTCGAGCGACGACGAGCAGCCGCAGGACGACGGCGAGGCGCGTGCCCCCGGCGACGCGGTCGACGTGCCGGGCACCTCGATGCACCTCTTCCGCGCGGAGTGATCCTGCGACGGATCCACGCGCCGCGCAACCTCCTATCGACCCGTCGGCACGGCCGGTAGGTTCGAGACGTGGCATCGTCGAAGCGACCGAACCCCGATCGTCCGTGGCGGAGCGCGTCTGCGCTCCCCCTCCGCCCCGCCCGTGAGCACGAGTCGCCGTACGCGACGCTGACGGGCAGGATCCCGCTCACGAAGCCCTCACCGGCCATCCCCGGCGAGCCCTACCGGCCCAAGGCGTTCAACGGCGAGGCGGTCCCCTTCGCCGTCACGTCGTTCCGAGAGGGCCACGACCGCATCGGCGTGCACCTGCGCCTGCACTCGCCGTCCGGCGACGAGTCCCTGCACCGCGTCACGCCCCTCGAGAACGGGCTCGACCGGTGGACGACCTCCGTCGCGCTTCTCGAGGACGGTCTGTGGACCTTCCGGTTCGAGGCGTTCGGCGACGACTTCCTCACGTGGCAGCACGCCGCCGACGTCAAGATCGCGGCGGGCGTCGACATCGACCTCATGCGGGAGATGGGGGCCCTTCTGCTCGAGGGGGCCGCCGCGGAGAAGGACCGTTCCGCGGCCGAACGCAGGACGCTCATCGGAGCGGCGGCGACCCTGCGCGACGCGCGGGTCGGCACAGAGGGCGCGCTCGCCGTGGTGCGCGATCCGGCCCTCGCCGGGTTCTTCGCCGACCGCCCCGTGATGTCGATCGCGTCGACGGGACCGATGCTCGAGCTGCTCGTCGAGCGCGAGCGGGCCGGCGTCGGCGCCTGGTACGAGTTCTTCCCCCGCTCCGAGGGCGCCAAGCGGTTCAAGGACGGCCGGGTCAAGGCCGGCAACCTCCGCACCGCCCGCGCCCGCATCCCCGCGGTGCGCGACATGGGCTTCGATGTGCTCTACGTTCCGCCGGTCCACCCGATCGGCACCACGAACCGCAAAGGGCGCAACAACACGCTGACGGCCGAGCCGGGCGATCCGGGCTCGCCGTACGGCATCGGATCCCCCGACGGCGGGCACGACGCCGTCAGCCCCGAACTCGGCTCGATGGCGGACTTCCGCGCCTTCGTGCGCGCCGCCGCCGAGAACGGGCTCGAGGTGGCACTCGACCTGGCGCTCAACGCCTCACCCGACCACCCATGGGTCGTCGATCACCCGGAGTGGTTCGTCACCCTCCCCGACGGCTCGATCGCGTACGCCGAGAACCCGCCGAAGAAGTACCAGGACATCTACCCGGTCTACTTCGACAACGACCCCGCGGGCGTGTACGCGGAAGTCCTCCGGGTCGTCCGGCACTGGATCGCGCAGGGCGTCACGATCTTCCGCGTCGACAACCCCCATACCAAGCCGCTCGAGTTCTGGGAGTGGCTCATCGCCACCGTGAACGCCGAGCGACCCGACATCGTCTTCCTGGCCGAGGCGTTCTCGCGCCCCGAGGTCATGCAGACGCTCGCCAAAGCGGGATTCCAGCAGTCGTACTCGTACTACACCTGGCGGAACACCAAGGCGGAGCTCGAGGAGTTCTTCACGTCGATCTCGACCGAGACCGCGGACTTCATGCGTCCCAACCTGTTCGTGAACACCCACGACATCCTCACCGAATACCTGCAGTTCGGAGGGCGCGCGGCGTACGCCATCCGGGCGGCACTCGCTGCGACCGCGGCCCCGACGTGGGGTGTGTACGCCGGCTACGAGCTCTTCGAGAACGTCGCACGACCCGGCTCCGAGGAGAACATCGACAACGAGAAGTACGAGATCAAGGTGCGCGACTGGACCGGCGCGGAGGCGCGCGGCGACTCGCTCGCGCCGTGGCTGCGACGGCTCAACGAGATCCGGCGCGATCATCCCGCGCTCCGTCAGCTGCGCAACCTCACGATCCACTGGAGCGACGACGACGCGATCCTCGTCTACGCGAAGCACCTTCCGGCGGCGCTATCGCCGACAGGGCGGGCCGACACGATCATCGTCGTCGCGAACACCGACCCGCATTCGGTGCGGCAGACGATGGTGCATCTCGACACCGAGGTGTGGGGTGTCGCCGCGGGCGATCCGTTCGAGGTCGAGGACCTCGTGACCGGCGCACGCTGGACGTGGTCGGATCACAACTTCGTCCGCCTCGACGCCTTCACGGATCCCGTCCACATCCTGCACGTGAAGGAGACCCGATGACCCCCGACGACCAGGTTCTCGACACTGTGGGCACCGGTTCGTTCCACGATCCGCACAGCGTGCTCGGCATCCATCCCGACGATGACGGCCAGGGCGGTACGGAGTGGATCGTGCGTGCGCGGCGACCTCTCGCCCGCAGCGTCACCGCGGTGTTCGTGGACGGCACCCGCGTGCCGCTCGAGCACGTGCGAGCCGGCGTCTGGGAAGGCGCCCGATCAGGGCCCCTCCGCGCCTATCAGCTGGTGACGGCGTACGAGGGCGCGCCCGACTACGTCGCCGACGACCCCTACCGCTTCCCGCCCACGATCGGCGAACTCGACCTGCATCTCATCGGCGAGGGCCGGCACGAGGAGCTGTGGCGCGTGCTCGGCGCGCACGTGCGCGAGGTGGACGGGACGATGGGCACGGCCTTCACGGTGTGGGCGCCCAACGCCCGAGCCGCTCGGGTCGTGGGCTCGTTCAACGACTGGGACGGTCAGGGCCACTCCATGCGCTCCATGGGCGGCAGCGGCGTGTGGGAGCTGTTCGTGCCCGGCCTGGCGGCCGGGACCGCGTACAAGTTCGAACTGCTCGGCCGCAACGGCACCTGGGTGCTGAAGGCCGACCCGATGGCCCGTTGGGCCGAGGTGCCTCCCGCCACGGCCTCCGTGGTCGTCGACTCCGCCTACCGCTGGGGCGATGACGACTGGATGACGCGCCGCGCGACGTCGACGCCGGTCTCGCAGCCGATGTCCGTTTACGAGCTGCACCTCGGGTCGTGGAGGCCGGGCCTGTCCTACCGCGACGCCGCTGACCAGATCATCGAGTACGTCGGAGGCCAGGGCTTCACCCACGTCGAGTTCCTCCCGCTCGCCGAGCACCCGTTCGGGGGGTCGTGGGGCTATCAGGTCACCGGGTACTACTCCCCCACCAGCAGGTTCGGTCACCCCGACGACCTCCGGTACCTGATCGACCGCCTGCACGGCGCCGGCATCGGCGTGATCATGGACTGGGTCCCTGGACACTTCCCGAAGGATGCCTTCGCCCTCGCCCGCTTCGACGGCGAGGCGCTGTACGAGCACCCCGACCCCCGCCGCGGCGAGCACCGCGACTGGGGGACCTACATCTTCGACTACGGGCGCAACGAGGTGCGCAACTTCCTCGTCGCCAATGCCCTCTACTGGTTCGAGGAGTTCCATGTCGACGGCCTGCGCGTCGACGCCGTCGCCTCCATGCTGTACCTCGACTACTCGCGCGAGGACGGCGAGTGGGTTCCCAACATCCACGGCGGGCGCGAGAACCTCGAGGCCATCCGCTTCCTGCAGGAGGTCAACGCGACGGCCTACAAGCGGTACCCCGGCATCGCCATGATCGCCGAGGAGTCCACGAGCTTCCCCGGTGTGACGGCGCCGACGAGCCAGGCCGGACTCGGCTTCGGCTTCAAGTGGAACATGGGCTGGATGAACGACTCACTCCAGTACATCAAGCGCGACCCGATGTACCGATCCCACCACGAAGGCGAGCTCTCGTTCTCCTTCGTGTACGCGTTCAGCGAGAACTATGTGCTGCCGATCAGCCACGACGAGGTCGTGCACGGCAAGGGCAGCCTGTTCGGACGCATGCCGGGCGACCACTGGCAGAAGCTTGCGAACATGCGGGCGTTCCTGGCGTACATGTGGGGGCATCCCGGCAAGCAGCTGCTGTTCATGGGGCAGGAGTTCGGCCAGCTCTCGGAGTGGTCGGAGGGCCGCTCGCTCGACTGGTGGCTGCTCGACCAGCCGTCGCACGCGCAGCTGCTGGACTACGTCGGCACTCTCAACCGGGTGTACCGCGAGCACTCGGCCCTCTGGGCGCGCGACAGCGACGGCGCCGCCTTCACCAGGCTCGGCGCCCCGCACTGGAACCCGAACGTCATCGCCTTCGCGCGTCGCGACTGGCACGGCAATGCCATCGCCGTGATCTGCAACTTCTCGGGTGTGCCGATCACGTCGTACGAGCTCGATCTCCCCGAACAGGGCGTCTGGCACGAGGTTCTGAACTCGGATGCCGCGGCCTATGGCGGCTCAGGGGTCGGCAACCTCGGCGTCGTCCACGCCGGCGAGGGCGGGCGAGCGCACATCGTGCTCCCGCCGCTGGGCGTGCTCTGGCTCCGCCACGACCCGGAGTCGCACATCCCGTCGCCCACGAAGGGCTGAGCGCGAACGCCGTCGGCTCAGGTCAGAACAGGAGCGAGGCGAGCTGACCACGTGCGCGGATGACGCGCGGGTCGGCGTCGCCGACGAGCGCGAACAGCTCGAGCAGGCGCTCTCGCACGGGTGTCCGCTCGTCGGCAGGCAGCTGCGCGAACAGCTCGAGGAGTCGGCCGAACGCGTCGTCGACGTGCCCGCCCGCCAGGTCGAGGTCGGCCACCGCGAACTGCGCGTCGACGTCGAGTGGCGCGGCAGCGGCCGCCGCCCGCGCCGCCTGGAGATCGGCTCCCTGCACACGATCCAGCAGTCGGACCTGGCCCAGGCCCGCGCGTGCGTCGGCATCGCGCGGGTTCTCGGCGAGGGCCTTCTCGTAGGCGGCGATGGCGCGGGGGTAGTCCCCCTCCTCGATCGCCGCGAAGGCCTCGGCGTGCAGCGGAGGGAGCGGAGGCTCGACGGCCTCAGCGGGCTCGGCCGCGGCATCCGCTTCCACGCTCACCGTGCCGGTCACGCCGTTCTGCGCCGCGAGCTGCAGCAGCTGGGCGAAGACCTCGCGCACCTGCTGCTCGGGAACCGCCCCGGTGAACATCGGCACGGGCTGGCCGGCGACGAGCGCCACGACCATCGGGATGGACTGCGCCCGGAACGCCTGCGACAGCTGAGGGTTGGCGTCGACATCGACCTTGGCGAGCACGACGCGGCCGCCGAGCTCGGTGACGACGCGCTCGAGCACCGGACTCAGCTGCTTGCACGGCCCGCACCACTCGGCCCACAGGTCGACCACGACGGGAACCGTGCGCGAGAGCTCGAGGATCTGGCCGAACGTGTCGTCGGTCACGTCCATCACGAGCGACGGCACCGCACCCGCCGCCGCACCGGGCGGCGGGGTCTCTCCCGCCTGCGGGGCGGCCGGGCGGTTGCGGAGCGCCGAGAGATCCACGGCGCCGCGCAGAGCGGCGCCCGGGGCGGGATCGGTCACTTGATCACCTTCGCGTCGAGGATGTCGGAGGAGTACCCGAGGAACTGGATCTTCTCAGTCGACCCCTGAGTGGGGACATAGAAGAATACCTGGTCCGAGAAGGTCGTCAGGAAGCCCGTCGCGCTCTGCTCCGCGCCCGCCAGCGCTTTCACGGTGGAATTGTTGGGGAGCTTGATCACGGCCGCCTTGTCGGTCGGCTTCACCGTGTCGGTCTCGTTGACGTTGACCGCGACGATGGCGCCGCTCTCGACGGTCGCGAGCGCGAACGGAGCGTATTTTCCCGGGGATGCCGCGAACGTCATGGTTCCCGTCTTCTTCGCGGCGGTCACGTTGAACTCGTCGAGGCGGCTCTGGCGGTCGGCGGCGACGACCTCGCGGAACGCGTCGCTCTCGGCGTCGAACATGTCGAAGAACTCGCTCTCCTCGCCCTTGTTGAGGATGTCGGCGTACGCGGCGGCGATGTCCTGCGGCGGCATCACGAGGAAGGGCGAATCGGGCGCGGGCTGCACCGCGCCGATGTACTCGGGGGCGAGGTCGGGTATGGCGGTGGAGGCGGCGAGGCTCGCGACATACGACAGCTTGTAGGGCGACCAGGCGTCCTGCTGCGTGAGGAACATGATGCTCGACGTCTTGGTCTCCTGGTCGTCGACCACGGCCATCACCGAGCGGGGCCACGAGTCGTTGGCCTGCGGCAGCACGATCTCGAGCGGCTTCGTGAGGATCGCCTTCGGCGCGGCGTGATCGGCGATCGCACCGCGCAGCGTGTAGTTCGTCGAGCGGGCGGCGAGAGCGGCGCCGTCCAGGCGCGTGGCGGCGAGCTGCTCGTCCATCGTCTCGTCGGCCTCGGCGACGGTGGCGGCGATGCGGGTGAGGATGCGCTCCGCCTGCGGCTTGGTCACCGCGGGCGCCTGCTGTCCCTCGGGGACGATCACCGTCTCGGTCGGCGTGGGGGTGGCCGAAGGCCCGAGCTCGGGCCACGCGTCGGCGGAGCAGCCGCTGAAGAGGAGCGCCGACACGGCGACGACGGGCAGCACGGCGAACGCGCGGCGGCCGCTCGTCACGGCGCGGCGCGTCGGGGCGCCGGAGCTGATGACGCCCTTGTCCGCGCCCTCGACCGCGAGGTCGATCGGCTCGGTGACGGGCAGCGGAAGACCCTTGCGGCGCGGCCCGCGCGAACGGCGGACGTGACGGATGCCGAGGATGTACAGGAACACGCCGACCGCCATGATGATGCCGCCGCCGACGATGAGCGGGCCGGCCCACGGGGTCGCGTTGGGGATCGGCCACGAGACCGAGATGTTGTCCGGGGCGGGCGCCGTGCCGTCGGCTGCGACGAGGACGCTCATGTTGGAGGGGAGCTGAAGGGGCGCGATGAGGATGTCGCTCTGCTGGTACTCGTCGAGCCACAGATCCGAGCCGATCGGGCTGCGGGCCGGGGTCTCGTCCTCGGTCTCATCTTCGGGCGCGGTCGCGGACTCGCCTTCCGGAGTGGTCTCGCCGTCGGCCGCCGGGGCCTCCGTCTCGGGCTCGACCAGCTCGGTGACGATCTCGCCCTGGTCGTCGAGCGTCGCGATGTTGAACGGGGTGTCGGCGAGCCATGCCTTCATGTCGGCGGTGCGGCCGTAGGCGGCGAAGATGTCGCCCTCGCCCTGCGCGCGGAGAGTCTGCGCACCCGGGATCTCATTCAGCACCGCGCCGTCGATCAGCAGGTACGGTGCTTCCTCCTCCACCGCGATGGCCGCGATGTCGGTGTCGGGTCCTTGGAAGATCGTCCGCTGCGCGATGCCCGCACCGATCATCAGGGCGGCGAGGACGAACGCCGCGACAGCCCACACGAAACGCACGAAGAACACCTTTCACAGGTCCGCCAGGACGGCATGGACCCTCGATCCGACATTTCAGACTAGCGAAGTTGACCTGAAAGCCGCCCGGGAGGGCGCGTCCGCCGGGCTGGGCGTCACCTATGCGTAGGCTGACGGAACGAGGATCGGCGAACGTGCCGGCCCCGTGGGGAGGGCCGCATGAAGGTGCACAATCCGTTCCGGGTCGCGTTCGTCGCGACGCTCGGCGTCGGGCTCGGCCTCGTGCTCATCGGCAGCATCCAGACGCTGTCGACGATCCTGCTGTACGTCGGCACGGCGCTGTTCCTCTCGCTGGGCCTCGACCCCATCGTGGCGTGGCTGGAGCGTCGCAAACTCCCGCGCTGGGCGGCCGTGCTCATCACGATCCTCGGCGTGCTGGGGGTGTTCGCGGGCATCCTCCTCATGATCGTGCCGATCATCGTCGGGCAGATCTCGCAGCTCGTGTCCGACATCCAGGACCTCGTCGAGCAGGACGACTGGAACCCTGTCGGCGAGATCAAGCAGTGGATGACCGACGCCTTCCCCAACCTGAACGTCGACGACGTCTTCATGTACCTCGAGGACTGGTTCAACTCCATCGACGTGGGCGCCGTCGGCGAGCAGATCGGCGGCGGCATCATCGCCGTGGGCGGCGCCGTCCTCGCCGGGCTCGCCGGCGCCTTCATCGTGCTGATCCTCACGATCTACTTCACCGCATCGACCCCGAACCTGAAGCGCGCCGTCTACCAGCTCGTGCCGGCCTCGAAGCGCGCGCGTTTCATCGACCTCGGGGAGCAGATCACCGACTCCGTCGGCTATTACGTCATCGGCCAGCTCAGCCTGGGTGTGATCAACGGCGTGCTCAGCGCGATCTTCCTGTCGATCATCAACGCGCCCTTCCCCGCGGTCCTCGCCGTGATCGCCTTCTTCTTCTCGCTCATCCCCCTCGTCGGAACCCTGACCGGCTCGACGATCATCGTGCTGTTCTGCCTCGGGCTCGGCTCACCGACCACCGCGCTCATCGCGGCGATCTACTACCTGATCTACATGCAGATCGAGGCGTACGTGCTGTCGCCGCGCATCATGGGACGCGCCGTCTCCGTGCCGGGCGCCGTCGTCGTGATCGCGGCGCTCGCCGGCGGCGCGCTGCTCGGACTGCTGGGCGCTCTCGTCGCCATCCCCGTGGCCGCCAGCATCCTGATCATCTACCGGCAGGTCGTCATCCCCCGCCAGAACGAGAGATGAGCGGATGCCGCGTCCGGCCGGTCAGGCGTCGGGGACGACCTCGCCGTCCCACTCGCTCGGAAGCGGCAGCGCATCGGGATTGACCGCGGCGACGATCTCCGTGAGGACGCGGCGCGTCTGATTCTCACCGACCCACAGATGCTTACCCCCTTCGACGGGGATGAGCACGGCATGCGGGATGCTCGCGAACCGCTCGGTCGCGGCATCCGGCCTGAGATAGTCGTCGAACTCGGGGATCAGCACGATCACGCGGCGCTCGTCGCCCGACCACGCCGCGACTTCGTCGTCGGTCGCGCGGTGCAGGGGCGGCGAGAGCAGGATCGCGCCCTCCACCTCGTGGTCGCGTCCGTACTTGAGGGCGATCTCCGTGCCGAACGACCAGCCCAGGAGCCACGGTCGCGGAAGACCGCGCTCGCGCACGAAGTCCATCGCGGCGGCGAGATCGAAGGCTTCGTCGCGTCCTCCGTCGAACGTGCCCTCGCTCGTGCCGCGAGGAGACGTGGTCCCGCGCGTGTTGAAGCGCAGGACGGCGATGTCGGCGAGGGCGGGCAGCCGGCCCGCCGCCTTGCGGAGGATGTGCGAGTCCATGAACCCGCCCGCCGTGGGCAGCGGATGCAGGGTCACCAGGGTCGCGACCGGGTCGGTGCCCTCCGGAAGCGCGAGCTCGCCGACGAGGGTGAGACCGTCGATCGTCTCGAGCTCGATGTCCTCCCGGCGCGCCGGAAGCAGCATCGGTCCGCGGATCTCCATGTGCGCTGATCCTCCCCTCGGGCCGTCAGGCCAGTTTCCAGCAATGCGGATGCCAGTGCCGGCGTGCAGCGAGATCGGCCTGGTCGCCGAGCACCCCGTCGGCGCGCCAGGCCACCACGTGGGCGACGCCCGCGTCGATCGGGCGGCCGCACCCCGGGCAGACATAGCTCTTGACGGCCTGCGCGCCCGACACGGGCTGCACCGTCCACTCGACGCCGCGACGGACCTCGGTTCGTTTCCATCCGGCGAGCAGACGCTCGAACGAGTCGTCGCCGCCCGGATCCGGACGACGGCGGTTCGACCGCGGCATCGGCGTCAGTACCAGCCGACGCTCTGCGAGTGGCCCCACGCGCCGCAAGGCGTGCCGTAGCGACCGCCGATGTAGCCGAGGCCCCACGAGATCTGCGTCGCGGGATTCGTCTCCCAGTCGGCGCCGGCGCTGCCCATCTTGCTGCCGGGGAGCGCCTGGGGGATGCCATAGGCGCCGCTGGAGGCGTTGTAGGCGTTGACGCGCCACCCCGACTCCTTGTTCCACAGCGCCACGAGGCAGGAGAATTCGCCGTCGCCCCAGCCGCGTGCCTTGACCATGTCGTAGGCGATCGCCTGGGCGGTGCCGGGGTCGGGCGTGACGAAAGGAGGAGCCCAGTTCGAGGAAGAGGACGATGCCGACTCGACCACCACGGGCTTTGGCTTCGGCTTCGGCTTCGGCTTGACGTAGACGGAGTAGCCGCCGCGGTCCAGTGCCGGGGTCTCTTCCGCCTCTGCCGACGCGTCGGCCTCCCGCGTCTGAACGTCGCCGATGGAGTTCGCGTAGAGCGAGACCTGGACGGCCTCCTCGGCGTTGGCATCCGACAGCGCCATGCCTGTGGGGCCTACGTACGCGGCGACGAAGCCCACCGCGGCGAAGGCGGCGAAGACCCCGAGGACCCCCCGACGGCGGGACCAGCGCGGCTTCGGGGCGGCGGCGCGCGGAGGCGCGGAGATCCGTGAATCCGCGAGGGTCGACACGTTCTGGCGATGGGAGCGCCGGCTCGGGATCAGCTCGTTTCCGGAAGTCACAGTGTCCCGAGTCTAGCGACCACCGTGCGAACGGTCCATCCGGACAGAAGGCCGGCCGTCAGGCGACCGCCAGCATGACCTCGACGACGGCGTCGAGCACGGCATCCACCTGCGCTTCGCGATAGCCGCCTCGCTGCATGCGGAACGCGACAGACCGCACCTGCTCGATCGTCACCGACTCCCCCGTCTCGAGGTAGCGCGAGAGCTTGTCGGCGACGAGGTCGACCTCATCGATGCGATAGCCGTAGCGCAGCGTCGACACCCTGTCGAAACGTCTGCGGCGGGGACGCGAGAGCCTGTCGAGCACGGTCTGGGCGGTCTCCCGCGTGGAGCCCACCCAAGCGCGCGCACCGGCCTCGGACACCGCCGCCTCGCGCTCGCGCGCGGCGAAGGCGTCCTCGATGCGGCCGAGCGCGGCGTCCACCGAGGCGATGGCGTAGCCGTGGCGCACCAGCGGGAAGGCCGACTGCCGCACCTCGGCCGCGGTGAGCGGTTCGCCGCCCGCTTCGAAGGCGGTTCGCGCACGGGCGAGGAAGTCGTCGACCGCCTGCTTGTCGTAGCCCTTCTCACGGCCGCGTGTCTCGGGGAATGCGGCCGGGGTCGATGAAGCTGCGGTCGTCATGAAGCCACCAGGGGGGTGAAGAGGTAGTAGAGGGCGAGGGCTGCGGCCGTCGACGGCAGGATCGAGTCCAGGCGGTCCAGCACACCACCGTGGCCGGGCAGCCATGAGCTCATGTCCTTGATGCCGAGGTCGCGCTTGATCATCGATTCTCCCAGGTCGCCGATGATCGCCGTGCCGAGGATGACCACGCCGATGACGACGCCCATCCACCAGTCGAGGCCGAGCATGAAGATTCCCAGCAGCGCACCGGCGATGATCGCGGCCGCGACCGCACCGGCGAAGCCCTCCCAGGTCTTCTTCGGGCTGATCCGCGGAGCCATCGGATGCTTGCCGAACGACACGCCCGCCGCATAGGCGCCGGTGTCGGCGGCGACCACCACGGCGATGAAGGCGAGCACCCACCACTCGCCGCCGTCCTGCGCGAGCAGGACGACGCACAGGCTTCCGAGGAACGGGACGTACAGCTGGATGAAGGCGCCGATGAGCACGTCCGCCAGCACGGCCCCGTAGGTCCGGCCGTCGTGCGAGGCCATCTGCGCGACGAGCCGCCACACCACGACGAGGGCCACGGCGACGAAGACGACCACCCAGTGCAGCCAGAGCTCGAGGAAATACCCGGAGAGCACCACGACGCCGCCGGCGACCAGCTGGGGAACCAGGTCGACCCGGCGGCCGGAGGCGATCAGCGCGCGGGAGAACTCGAACACGCCGAGCAGCACCGCTGCCAGGGCGAAGGCGAGGAAGAGCTGCTTGACGAAGATCAGCGAGCCGACGAGAACGGCTCCCGCGGCGATGCCGATGAGGGTGGCGACGATCAGATCGCGCCCTGTCCGCGCCTTGATGCGCTCGTTCGCCTCTTCGAACTCGGCACGGGCATGAGCGACCTGGCTCTCGAACTCCGACCGTGCGGCCCGGAGGTGAGCCTGGATCACCGGTCCGGAATCGACCGGCCCTGCCGCGGCGACAGGCTCGCCGGCCGCGAGAAGCTCGTCGGCCGGCAGCGGCAGGACGGGCGCGGGCGGACGGGGCGGGATCACGGGGTCGGCGGGGCTCGGGGGGACGGCGTCGTCGGGCATGGGTGCGGGCGCCGCCTCGGTCGCCTTGCGTGCCTCTGCCGCCTCTCGGCGCGTCAGGGGGACCTCCGGAGGAGACGAATCGCCCCCTGGAGGTCCGCTCGATGCGTCGGTCATCGAGACCTCAGACCTCGAGCAGCTCTGCCTCTTTGCGCTTGAGCGCCTCGTCGATGGCATCGACGTGCGCGCGCGTGAGGGCGTCGAGTTCCTTCTCGGCACGGTTGAGCTCGTCTTCGCCGAACTCGCTCTTGAGGTCGTCGAGGTCGTCCTTCGACTTGCGGCGGATGCCGCGCAGGTGGACCTTGTGGTCCTCACCCTTCGACCGCACGAGCTTCACGTACTCCTTGCGTCGCTCCTCGGTGAGCTCGGGCATCGTCACGCGGACGAGGTTGCCGTCGTTCGTCGGGTTGACGCCGAGGTTGGGGATGTCGCGGATCGCCTGCTCGATCGCCTTCAGCGCGGACTTGTCGTACGGCGTGATGATGAGCGACCGCGCCTCGGGGTTGTTGATGGAGGCCAGCTGAGCGAGCGGAGTGGGGGTGCCGTAGTAGTCCACCAGCACCTTCTGGAAGAGCTGGGGGTTGGCCCGCCCGGTGCGAACCGTCGCGAAGTCATCCTTCGCCGCTTCGACGGCACGATCCATGCGTGCACCGGCATCGGCCAAGACGTCCGCGATCACTGTGTCTCCTTCATCGGGGTGAACCTGATCAGTCTACTCAGCGGCGGTCTTCACGCCGTGACCAGCGTGCCGATCGATTCGCCGAGGAGCGCCCTGGTCACGTTGCCGGCAGGCTCCATGCCGAACACGCGCATGTCCATCTTGTTGTCCATGCAGAGGCTGAACGCGGTCGAGTCGACGACCTTGAGCCCGCGCTGGAGGGCGTCGAGGTAGGTGATGCGGTCGATCTTCGTGGCCGAGGCATCCTTCTTCGGATCGGCCGTGTACACGCCGTCGACGCCGTTCTTGGCGACGAGGACCTCCTGCGCGTCGATCTCGAGCGCCCGCTGGGCGGCGACGGTGTCGGTCGAGAAGTAGGGAAGCCCGGCTCCCGCGCCGAAGATCACGACGCGTCCCTTCTCCATGTGACGCTCCGCGCGGCGAGGGATGTAGGGCTCGGCGACCTGGGTCATCGAGATCGCGGACTGCACGCGGGTCGCCGCTCCGGCCTGCTCGAGGAAGTCCTGCAGCGCGAGGGCGTTCATCACGGTGCCGAGCATGCCCATGTAGTCGGCACGACCGCGGTCCATGCCGCGCTGGCTGAGCTCCGCGCCGCGGAAGAAGTTGCCGCCGCCGACGACGACGGCGATCTCGACACGATCGACGGCCTCGGCGATCTCGCGCGCCATCTGGCTGACGACGTCGGGGTTGACGCCGAGCTGGCCGCCTCCGAACGCCTCACCCGACAGCTTCAGGAGGACGCGGCGGCGCCCGGTGTTCTCATTGATCACGACGATCCTCTCGTTGGGGACAAACTACCGAAGGGCATGAGAAAAGGCCCGCACCGGAGTCCGATGCGGGCCTTCTCGAGATGTTACGCGCCGACCTTGAAGCGGGCGAAGCCCGTGAGGGTCAGACCCGCGTCCTTGGCGACCTGCGCCACGGACAGCTTGTTGTCCTTCGCGTAGTCCTGGTCGAGCAGGGCGACCTGCTTGAAGAACGCGTTGACGCGGCCCTCGACGATCTTCGGCAGGGCGGCCTCGGGCTTGCCCTCGTTGCGGGAGATCTCGGTGACGATCTCGCGCTCCTTCTCGACGTCGGCCTCGGGCACCTCGTCACGCGAGAGGTACGACGGGTTCGCGAACGAGATGTGCTGGGCGAGGCTGCGCGCGGTCTCCGCGTCGTCGCCCGAGTACGCCAGCACGACGCCGACCTGCGGGGGCAGGTCCTTGCTGGTGCGGTGGAGGTAGATCTCGAACTTGTCGCCGGTGAGGGTGCTCACGCGACGGAGTTCGACCTTCTCGCCGATGATGGCGGCCTCGTCCGAGATGAGCTCGGCGACCGTCTGCGAGCCGGCGGGCGCCGCGAGGGCGACCTCGGCGGACTCGGCGCCGGCGGCGGCGGCCGCGTCGAGCACCTTGTCGGCCAGGGCGATGAAGCGCTCGTTCTTGGCGACGAAGTCGGTCTCGGTGTTCAGCTCGATGATGGTGACCTTGCCATCGAGCTCCTTGGCAGCGACGAGGCCCTCGCTCGTGGAGCGGTCGGCGCGCTTGGCGTTGCCCTTCGCGCCCTTGAGGCGCAGGATCTCGACGGCCTTCTCGAGGTCGCCGTCGGCCTCCTCGAGAGCCTTCTTGGTGTCGACCATGCCCGTGCCGAGCTGCTCGCGCAGCGCCTTGATGTCGGCGATCGTGAAGTTTGCCATGGGTGGCGGCTCCTTGATTGTGATGAGTGCTGGGGATGCCTCGGCGGGACCGGCGTGAGTGCGGGACTCAGTCCGATCCCGCCGGGGCGGAGTTCATGCGGCGGGGCCGATTACTTGTCGGCGGCCTCGGCGTCCGCGACCTCGGTCGCGGTCTCGTCGGCTGCGACGGCCTCCTCCTGCGCGGCGGCGCCTTCGGCGTCGGCAGCGGACTCGGTCGCGACCTCGGCGACCTCGGCGACCTCGGCGGCGTCGGTCGTCTCAGCGGCGTCGGTCGTCTCGGCGGCGCCCTGCTCGAGCAGCTCGCGCTCCCAGTCGGCGAGGGGCTCGGCGTCGGCCGACTCGTCGGTGGGCTGGTGACGCTGGATGAGGCCCTCGGCGGCGGCGTCGGCGATGATGCGCGTGAGCAGGCTCACCGAGCGGATCGCGTCGTCGTTGCCGGGGATCGGGTACTGGAACTCGTCCGGGTCGGCGTTCGTGTCGAGGATGCCGATGACCGGGATGCCGAGCTTCGTGGCCTCGTCGACCGCGAGGTGCTCGCGCTTGGCGTCGATGACCCAGATCGCCGACGGGGTCTTCTGCAGGTTGCGGATACCGCCGAGCGACTTGTGGAGCTTGTCGAGCTCGCGCTTCTTGATCAGCAGCTCCTTCTTGGTGAAGCCGCTCGCAGCCGGGTCGTCGAAGTTGAGCTCTTCGAGCTCCTTCATGCGCGCGAGGCGCTTCGAGACCGTCTGGAAGTTGGTGAGGAGGCCACCGAGCCAGCGCTGGTTGACGTAGGGCTGGCCGACGCGGGTCGCCTGCTCGGCGACGATCTCCTGGGCCTGCTTCTTGGTGCCGACGAAGAGGATGGTGCCGCCGTGCGCGACGGTCTCCTTGACGAAGTCGTACGCCTTGTCGATGTACGTCAGCGACTGCTGCAGGTCGATGATGTGGATGCCCGAGCGCTCCGTGAGGATGAAGCGCTTGACCTTCGGATTCCAGCGACGGGTCTGGTGTCCGAAGTGGACGCCGCTGTCGAGCAGCTGGCGGATGGTGACGACGGCCATGGCCGTTCTCCTGTTCCGGCGCTTTCGCGCCTCTTGCGGTTGTGTTCCTGCCGGCGGGTGCCGACGTGGCCTGGTGCCCGGCACACGCCCGCTCGCAGAAGCTCTGCAAGACCGTTGGGAGTGGATGCCGCGCCGCGCGATCATGGATCGCCGCAGCGCTCTGGGCACGCGGAGTCACCCCGACGAGCGGGGTGCGGGAACCAGTGTATCAGCAGCGCCTTCTCCCCCGGTCCGCCGTGGGCGGCGTCCCTCCACCGCTCCGCCGCACGCGGCTGCGCGCCCGGCCGGGTGAGCGACCGTGGGGAGATGTCAGGACAGCTGCATCGACACCCGCACGCGAGACGACTGGCCGCATGCGCCCTGATCGCCGCATTGGTGACGGGCTGTCCTGCGGGCGCATCCGCGTCAGCGCCCCTGCCGGCGTCGGCGCAAGCCGCGGACCTGTCGTCCGAGGGGTGGGTCTGGCCGCTCACCGCCTTCCGGCTCGAGCGGGCGTTCGTCGCACCGGCGCACCGCTATGCCGCGGGACACCGGGGAATCGACCTCGCGCCCGCCGACGCCGGGGCGCTGCGCGCGCCGGCGGCGGGTGTCGTCGCGTTCGCCGGGGCTGTCGCCGGCCGCGGCATCCTCACCATCGACCACAGCGACGGCCTCGTCACGACCCTCGAGCCGATCGAGACCGCTCTCTCGCCCGGCGACGTCGTCGCCGCCGGGGACGACATCGGCACGGTCGCGCTCGGCGGTCATGCCGCCGCGGGCAGCGTGCATTTCGGGGTGCGGCTCCACGGCGAGTACATCAATCCGCTGCTCCTCCTCGGAGGCGTGCCGCGGGCGGTGCTCCTCCCCTGCTGCTAGGCGCGCATCGACCGGTGGTCACGCACGCGGGTGCGCGAGCCGGTAGGTCGCCGTCAGACGCTCGCTCGAGACATGGGTATAGATCTGCGTCGTGCCGAGGCTCGCGTGGCCGAGGATCTCCTGCACCGCCCGCAGATCGGCGCCGCCGTCGAGCAGGTGGGTGGCGGCCGAGTGTCTGAGGGCGTGCGGACCGACGGCCGCCCCGAGCTCGGGACCGAGCACCCGCGAAACGACGTCGTAGACCGCGCGCGGGCCCAGTCGCGCGCCTCGCGCGCCGAGGAACATCGCGGATGGCGCGACGCGGTCCGACTCGCTGCGACGGGCGAGCAGGGCCGGCCGGCCGCGCACGAGATAGGCGTCCAGCGCCCGCGCGGCGGATCCGCCGAAGGGGACGGTGCGCTCTTTCGAGCCTTTGCCGAGCACCCGGGCGGTGCGCCGCTCGCGGTCGACGTCTCCGATGTCCAGACCGCAGAGCTCCGACACGCGGATCGCCGCGCCGTACAGGAGTTCGAGGATGGCGTGATCGCGCAGCGCGACGGGATCGCCTTCGGCCGCCGCGGACGCCGACGCGTCGAGGAGGCCGGACAGGGCGTCGGTCGTCGCGACCTTCGGCAGAGTCCTGCCGCGCTTGGGTGCGACGAGCCGAATGCCGGGATCGGCGTCGAGAAGCCCTTCCTCCACGGCCCACGCGAAGAAGCCGCGTGCGGAGGATGTGCGCCGGGCGATCGTCGACCGCGCATCGCCACGCCGCGTGGCCAGCCACAGCCACTCGCGAAGAACCTCGAGATCGACGTCGGCGAGCTCGGCATCGTCGCAAGCGGCGGCGAGGTCGGCGAGGTCGGCGCGGTACGCGCGCACGGTGGCGGGCGAGAGCCGTCGCACATCGGCGAGGTGCGCGGTGTATGTCGCTGCCGCCTGTTCGATCCTCACGCTTTCCAGTGTGGCGCCCCACCCTCGATCATCTCTGCCGACCCACCGGCGATCGGCCCCGGACCGCGATCACGACACGATCCGCCAGCCCTCCGGCGCGCGTACCACCGTTCCCTCGAGGTGGAGGAGGCCCAGGATCGCTTCGACGTCGTGCGGACTCATGCCGGCCCGGCGCGCGACGTCGCCGCTGTCCCGCCAGGCGCGCGAGCTCAGGGCATCGCGCACACGGGTCGTGTCATCGGTGCGCGCCCGGCCGTCGCCGGGCGGCGCTCCCGTGACGCCGGCGTCGTAGCCCATCAGCTCCCGCACGTCCGCGGCGCTCGTGATGCACTGCGCTCCGAATTCGCGCAGCAGGCGGTGCGTGCCGGCCGAGGCGGCAGACGTGATCGGACCCGGCACCGCTCCGACGGGGCGCGACAGGGCGGCGGCGTGGCCCGCGGTGTTGAGCGACCCGCTGCGCCAGCCGGCCTCGACGACCACCGTCACATCGGCCAGGGCCGCGATGAGCCTGTTGCGCTGGAGGAACCTCCACCGTGTGGGCGCGCCTCCGCAGGGCACCTCGCTCGCGACCACGCCCGTCGCCGCCGCGCGCTCGATGAGGTCGGTGTGCCCGGCGGGATAGGCACGGTCGACCCCGCCGGCCAGCAGTGCGGCGGTGACGCCGCCGATCGACATGGCGGCCCGGTGGGCGGCGCCGTCGATGCCGTACGCCCCACCCGAGACCACCGGGATGCCGCTGCCGGCCAGATCGGCGGACAGCTCGAGGGCGACGTGCTCTCCGTACGACGTGGATGCCCGAGCGCCGACGATCGCGACGGAAGGTCGCAGCGCCAGGCGCGACGCATCGCCGCGCACCCACAGGCAGATCGGGGCGTGGGCGCCGAGGTCGTCCACCTGGACGGGCCACTCCGCATCCGCGCGCGTCACCAGCACGGCGCCCGCCTTCGCGGCCCGGCGCAGCCCGTCGGCCACGGCGTCGACGGACAGTCGCGGCACCCACCGCTTGCGCGCCTCCGTCAGCTCACGCCCGCTGACCGCACGTGTGATGACCTCGCCCGCGACGACGCGGAGCGCGTGCGGTGCGCCACCCTCGGCGATGAGGCGGCCGGCCACCGCATCGCCGGGCTCCGCGAGGTGGCTCCAGATCACCGTCGCGTAGCGCTCCGCCACAGCGTGATCGTCCGCTGCCGGGTCGCCGAAGCGCCCGAGCACGCGCCGGGCAGTCGAGGGCGAGAGGTCGAGCGCCGTCATGAGGCGATTCCCTTCTTGAGGTAGAGCGCGCGCCCGATGTGGTCGACGCCGAGTTGCGGGCTGGCGTCGAGATCGGCAAGAGACCAAGCCACGCGCAGGACGCGGTCGTAGCCGCGCAGCGTCAGCGCTCCGCGGTGGAGCGCCGCGTCGAGCGGGCGGCGGATGACGGCGGCCGGCGCGTGGGGCCCCTCGCGCAGCCAGGGCCCCGAGACCTCGGCGTTCAAGCGCCAGGGCGTGCCCGCCAGCCGGACAGCGGCCCGCTCACGGGCCACGGACACCCGCTCGCGCGCTGCGGCGGTCGTGAGCACGCCGTGCGACTGGTCGCGCTGCGCGACCGAGACGCGGGCCAGTGTCAGTTCGATGTCGATGCGGTCGAGGAGGGGCCCGGACAGACGCCCCCGATACCGGCGGATCGCCGCGGGCGCGCACGTGCATTTCCCGCCCCTGATGCCGTAGTCGCCGCACGGGCACGGGTTGGTGGCGAGCACGAGCTGGAAGCGCGCGGGGAACGCAGCGCTCACGCTGGAGCGATGGATCGTGATCGAGCCGCTCTCGAGCGGCTGGCGCAGCGCGTCGAGGGCGTGAGTGGGAAACTCCCCTGCCTCGTCGAGGAACAGGATCCCCTCGCTCGCCCGCGCGATCGCGCCGGGCCGCACGGTCCGCGAACCGCCGCCGACGAGCGCCGCGACGCTCACGCTGTGATGCGGGGCCTCGAAAGGCGGCGTGCGCGACAGGTCCACGACCCGCGACCCGGAGAGGCTTCGGATCGAGGCGCTCGCGAGCGCCGCGCGGTCGTCGAGCTCGGGCAGGATGCCGGGCAGCCGACGCGCGAGCATCGTCTTTCCCGCACCGGGCGGACCGCACATCAGCAGATGGTGGCCGCCCGCCGCCGCGACCACGAGGGCGTCGACCGCCTCGCGCTGGCCCAGCACGTCGGCGAGGTCGGGGGCGTCGGGCAGGGGCGCATCCTCCTCGGGCAGATCGACGGGCTCGTCGGGCGGCACGATGACGTCGGCCCCGTGCCAGGCGACGACCTGAGCAAGGTTGACGGCGGCGACGACCTCGATGCCGTCGACCAGTTCCGCCTCGACGCGGTTCGCCCACGGCACCACCACGGTGCGGTGCCCGGCCCGCGCCGCGGCGACCACCGCCGGCAGCACCCCCGGGACCGGGCGGAGCCGGCCGTCGAGCCCCAGCTCGCCCAGATGCACCGCCGAGGCGACGGACGCGGGGTCCATTCCCGACTCCGTCGCGAGACACGCGATCGCGATCGCGAGGTCGAACCCCGACCCCTGCTTCGGCAGGCTCGCCGGCGAGAGGTTGACGGTGAGCCGCCGGCGCGGGAGCGGCACTCCGCTGTTGACGCACGCATTGTGCACCCGCTGCACCGCCTCGGCCAGCGCCTTGTCGGGAAGGCCGATGATCTTGAACTCGGGCGTCTGATTGGACAGGTCGGCCTCGACCTCGACGGGCTCGCCCTGCGCGCCGACCAGCGCGACGGCCCAGGTGCGCGCGACGCTCACGGCACCTCGACATCGACGAGGTGCTCGAGGCGGGCGGTGCGGGGGTCGGCGCCCGTCAGCCCGATGGCGTCGATCCGCAGCCGACGGCCCTGGACCGCGTCGTGGTGGGCCGCTATCCACTCCACCGCGAGCCGCCAGAGGCGCGCCCTCTTGCGCGCGTCGATCGCCTCGAACGGATGCCCGAACCCCTCGCCGCGTCGAGTCTTGACCTCGACGACGACGATGTGCGACTCCCCCGCCACGACGAGGTCGAGCTCGCCTGTGCGCGAGCGCCAGTTGCGCGCCAGCACGGCGTAGCCCTGCTCCTCGAAGTACCGAGCCGCCCGATCTTCTCCCGCGCGTCCGAGCGCGTCCTTCTCTGCCATGAGGCGATCGTCGCGTGCGGCGGCGCGACGGAAGACGCCGGCCGCGGCATCCGTTGACTGCTGCCGGTGGCACCCCTCCTGTGGAGAAGCCGATGCACCAGCGGCCGCGCGCTCAGCTGTCGAGCGAGAGCTCCTCGGGAAGGTGGAAGTCGCGGCGCTGCAGCTCCTCGACGTTGACGTCCTTGAAGGTCAGCACGCGCACGGCCTTCACGAACCGGTCGGCGCGGTAGATGTCCCACACCCAGACGTCGGACATCGAGATCTCGAAGTAGAAGTCGTGCTCGGTGTCGCGCCGCACGACGTTCACCTCGTTGGCGAGGTAGAACCGGCGTTCGGTCTCGATCACGTACTGGAACTGCGAGACGACGTCGCGGTACTCGCGGTAGAGGGCGAGCTCCAGCTCACGGTCGTAGTCCTCGAAGACTTCGTCATCCATGGTGAGTCCATCCTATGGGCGCGAGCGGATGCCGCGACCCGCGCCCGCCGCAGACCGACGCAGGACGCCGCGCGGACGTCAGAACAGCGTCGGCGCATCGGCGATCGACCACGATGCCCTATGGTGCGCGCTGATGCCGTGCGCGCGGATCGCCTCGCGATGATCGGGGCTCGCGTAGCCCTTGTTGCGGGCCCAGTTGTAGGCCGGGAGCTGGTCGTGGAGCTGCGTCATCAGCGCATCCCGCGCGACCTTCGCGATCACGGAGGCAGCCGCCGCCGACGCGCAGTCGCGGTCGGCCTTGATCACCGGCGTCACGCGCAGGCCGCTCGCCCCGGCCGGGGTGATGTAGTCGTAGTTGCCGTCGAGGATCACGATCGCGTCCTCGGGGACCACGCCGTGCGCACGCAGGTCGGCGAGGGCGCGGACGGAGGCCAGCCCGAGCGCGCGCATGATCCCGATCTCGTCGATCTCTGCCGAGCTCGCCCACCCGACGGCGCTCGCCGACACCCACGAGGCGGCACGGGCGGCGACATCGGCGCGCTTCGGCTCGGGCACGAGCTTCGAGTCGCGCAGACCCTGAGGGATGCGCTTGCGCGAGCGGGGTGCGTCGATCACCGCCGCGCCGACGGCTACCGGCCCCGCGAGGGCGCCGCGGCCGACCTCGTCGCACGCGATGACGAGCGCATGCTCCCGGAGGAGTCGTCGCTCCAGCGTCAGCCGCGGCTCGGCCACGGTCATGGCCCGGAGTCCTCCGCGGAGGGCTCGGGGACGCCGGCGAAATCGTCGTGGTGGAAGTCGAGCATGCCGAAGCGGTTGAGCGGCCACGTCACGAGGAACGCGCGGCCGACGACGTTCTCGAGCGGCACGAAGCCGTCGCCCGGTTGGTCCTGGTTGTATCGCGAGTCCTTCGACTGGTAGCGGTTGTCGCCGAGCACCCACAGGCTGTCGGCCGGCACGACGACATCGAACGGCACACTGGAGGCCGCGGACTCGCCGGTGGGCACGACGATGAAGTCGGTCTCGTCGATCGGGACGCCGTTGACGGTGATCTGCCCCAGGGTGTTGCAGCACACGACGTGGTCGCCGGGAAGCCCGATGATGCGCTTGACGAGGTGGTCATCGCTGTCGGGAGCCGAGAGCCCGACGAGCGCGAGGACCCACTCGACGGCTTCGACCACCGGCGGACGCGCCGGGTCGGTGTCGGGCGGCAGCCACCCGCCCGGATCCTGGAACACGACGATGTCGCCGTGGTCGTAGCCACCGAAGCGCGGAGTGATCTCGTCGACCAGGATGCGGTCGTCGATGTGCAGCGTCTCCTTCATCGATCCCGACGGGATGTAGAACGAGCGCACCAGGAAGGTCTTGACGAGGAACGACACCAGCACCGCGATGAGGATGATGACGACGACGTCGCGCAGGAAGGTCAGCCATCCGCGCCGACGGCGGTGGATCGACGCGTCACCGCCGGGGCCGGAAGCGGGAGCCGGCTCGGCGGGGGCCGTCTTCTCGGTCGTCATGCGGGATCCTTCACCGGCGCACCGCGGATCGGAGGGCCTCCCCACAAGGTTCCCACATTCCGGCGTGCGCGGCGTGCCGCGCGGCGGAGTTCGGCGGCCGTTTCCCAGCGAACCCGCGCGGGAACGACGAAGCCCCGGACCGAACGGTCCGGGGCTTCGGAAATGGGAGAACTCAGTTCTCGCGCTTCTCCTTGATCTTGGCCTTCTTGCCACGGAGGTTGCGCAGGTAGTAGAGCTTCGCGCGGCGGACGTCACCGCGGGTGACGACCTCGATGTGGTCGATCACGGGGCTGTGGACGGGGAACGTGCGCTCCACGCCGACCTGGAAGCTGATCTTGCGGACCGTGAACGTCTCGCGGACGCTGTCGCCCTGGCGGCCGATGACGACGCCCTGGAAGACCTGGATGCGCGAGCGGTTGCCTTCGGTGATGTTCACGTGCACCTTGACGGTGTCACCGGGAGCGAAGGCGGGGATGTCGGAGCGCAGCGATGCCGCGTCGACGGAGTCGAGGATCTGCATGATCGTTTCTCTCTGCGGCCGCCACAGGTCGACCGCGGGAAGGAATGGAAAGGATGTCGTGTGCCCGAGGCCACCGGCACGGAGCCGAACGGCGGATTCCCCTGAGGCAGAACCTGGTCAGGGCACAAAGATCCATTCTGCCATGGATGCCGCGCCCGGCCAAAACGCGTCAAGAGGCGGTCGGGCGCTGCTTCTCGCTGACGATGATGACGTCCTGCACGGCCGCCTCCGGACGCTCCTGCGCCGGCGGAATGTAGGCGACGCCCTCGACGGTGTGCATCACCATGCGCGACGGCTTCGCCTCGCGCCAGAGCTGCCACAGCTCGAGCCAGAACATCGCGACGCCGACGAGCACCGCCACGATCATCACGGGCGCCCACCACGCTTGGTTGAAGAACCCGAGCGAGAAGATCAGGACGTGCCACACGGAGAACCCGAGCACGTCCGACCACGAGACGGCCCGGTGGGCGCGCACGGTGCCGCGAGCGCGGACGAGGAGCGACAGGAGGAGCTGCCAGAGGAAGACGCCGGGGATCGCGAGGACGACCCAGAGGAACGCCCAGCCGCCCGCGCCGGAGATGATCCAGCCGACGAACAGCCACAGCGGCAGGACGAAGGCGGCGGGGATGAGCCACCCGAAGAATCCGCGTCGAAGCCACATGCTCTGAATGGTACGCCGGTCCCACGCCGCGCGGCACGCCTCGGCCTGCGCGCGGAGCATCCTCACAGCCCCGCGCGCCCGCGTCCGACAGAATGGACTCGACGAGAGGAAAACGATGATCGAGCTGCGCACCCCCGCCGAGATCGAGGCGATGAAGCCCGCAGGGCGATTCGTCGCCGAGACGCTGGCGACCCTGCGCGACGAGACGAAGGTCGGCACCAACCTTCTCGCGATCGATCGCCGGGCCCACGACCTCATCCGGCGAGCGGGCGCGGAATCGTGCTACATCGACTACCACCCGTCGTTCGGGGCGAGCCCGTTCGGCAAGGTCATCTGCACGTCGGTCAACGACGCCGTGCTGCACGGGCTGCCGTTCGACTACACCCTGCGCGACGGCGACCTGGTCTCGCTCGACTTCGCCGTGTCGGTCGACGGCTGGGTCGCCGACTCGGCCGTCTCGTTCGTCGTCGGCACCGCGCGCGATGAGGATGTCGCCCTCATCGACACCACCGAGCGGGCGCTGGATGCCGCGATCCGCGCCGCGACGGTCGAGAACCGCATCGGCGACATCTCGGCCGCGATCGCCGAGGTCGCCCACGGCGACGGGTACTCCATCAACACCGACTTCGGCGGCCACGGGGTCGGCCGCATCATGCACGGCGATCCGCATGTGCCCAACGACGGGAAGGCCGGTCGGGGCTACCCGCTCCGCGCCGGCCTCGTCGTGGCACTGGAGCCCTGGTTCCTCCAGACGACGGACGAGCTCGTGACCGACCCCGACGGCTGGACGCTTCGGTCGGTCGACGGCTCGCGTGGCGCTCACTCCGAGCACACAGTCGCGATCACTGCCGACGGCCCGATCGTTCTGACCGACCGCTCCTGGCTCGGCGTCGCCTGACCTCAGTCCGACCGAGCGAGCACGGCCGACGAGCGCCCGTCGAGGGCGAGCGTCCGGCCCAAGGACGTCACGTGCGCCCGGCCGGTGGTGAGCAGGACGCGTGACGACGGCTCGATGTCGAGGTCCGCGGCATCCGACGAGAAGTTCACCAGGATCTCGACCGACCCCCTCTGGAGGCGGAGCACGCGCGTCGACTCGTCGGCGGAGGCGCTCAGGCGATCGAAGCCCGGGTCTGTCAGGTCGGGCATCTCGCGACGCAGCCGGATGAGGCGGCGGTACAGCTCGAGAAGACGCGCGTGGGCACCGGCATCCTTCTCCTCCCACTTCAGCTTCGACCGTTCGAACGTCGCCGGATCCTGTGGGTCGGGGACGAGCGACTCGTCCCAGCCCATGCGGGCGAACTCGGCGCGGCGCCCGCGCGCGGTGGCCTCGCCCAGTTCCGCCTCGGGGTGCGATGTGAAGAACTGCCACGGCGTCGACGCTCCCCACTCCTCCCCCATGAAGAGCATGGGCGTGAAGGGGCTCAGCACTGTCAGCACGGCCGCGATCGCCAGGCTGTCCTCGTCGAGCGATTGCGACAGCCGGTCGCCGGCCGCCCGGTTGCCGATCTGGTCGTGATCCTGCGAGAACGTGACGAGTCGCCAGGTGGGAATCCGCGGGTCGATCGGATGCCCGTGCTCGCGGTCCCGGAACGACGACCAGGTGCCGTCGTGGAAGAAGCCGCGCGTGGCCGTCTTCGCCAGTGAGGCGAGAGGTGCGAAGTCCGCGTAGTAGCCGGCCGTCTCGCCGGTGAGGGCGACGTGGAGGGCGTGGTGGTAGTCATCGTTCCACTGCGCGGTCAGACCATGGCCACCCGCCTCGCGCGACGCGATGAGGGTCGCGTCGTTGAGATCCGACTCGGCGATGAGCGTCAGAGGCCGCCCGAGATGGGCACTGAGGGCGTCTGCCGCCTGCGCGAGCTCGCGCAGGATGTGCACAGCGCTCTCGTCACGCAGTGCATGGACGGCATCGAGTCTCAGGCCGTCGACGTGGAAGTCGCGCAGCCACATCATGGCGTTCTCGACGATGTAGCGGCGCACTTCCGCCTGGTCGAGGTCGACCGACGATCCCCAGGTGTTCGACTCGGCGTCGCGCAGGTACGGCCCGAACTCCGGCAGGTAGTTGCCGCTCGGGCCGAGGTGGTTGTACACCACGTCCTGGATGACGCCGATGCCGGCCTCGTGGCAGGTCTCGACGAACCGCTGGTAGGCGGCAGGGCCGCCGTACGCCTCGTGCACCGCGTACCAGAGCACCCCGTCGTAGCCCCAGTTGTGGACGCCGTTGAACGCGTTGACGGGCAGGAGCTCGACGAAGTCGACCCCGAGATCGACGAGGTGTGCGAGACGGCCGGCCGCGGCCTCCAGCGTGCCCTCGGGCGTGAAGGTGCCGACGTGCAGCTCGTAGACGATGCCGCCGGCCAGCTGTCTGCCCCGCCAGTCGTCGTCGCGCCACCGATGGGCACCCGCGTCGAAGACCGCGCTCAGCCCGTGGACGCCGGACGGCTGCCGGCGCGAGCGGGGGTCGGGGCGGGCATCCGCTCCCCCGTCGATGACGAAGCCGTACTCCTCCCCCTCGGCGAGGTCCACGTCGGCGCTCCACCAGCCGCCCTCGCCCGCCGACATCGGGACGTCGTCGTCGCGGGACGCTGCCCGCAGCGCGACGGTGCGCGCCCTCGGGGCCCAGACAGCCGGTCTCATGACGCCTCCTCGGGGATGAGCAGTGCGACCGGGTAGGTCTCGAGCAGAACGGCCAGCGCGACGTTGCCGGTGAACCGGCGGCCCGTGAACGCGTCGACCGTGGGTCCCGCGTGCCGCAGCAAGGTGGTCCCGCTCCATCGCCCCGCGGCGTCCTGGCCGCCACGCGCGAGGGCGACGGGAAGCCTCGTCGCGACGAAGAGCGCGCCGCCCCTGTCGGCCGCGATCGCGTGCGCGGCGGCGTCGCCGACGACCGTGGCCGGGGTGTAGCGGGTGAACAGATCGGGCCGGTCGCGACGCAGGCGGAGGGTGCGCGACGTGACCAGGAGCTTGGCGGCGCCGGTGCGATCCACAGGGGCCCGCTCACCGGCATCCAGCCGCGCGAGTATCGCCCGGCGCTCATCGAAGTCCACGGGACGCCGGTTGTCGGGATCCACGAGGCTCTGCTCCCACAGCTCGCTGCCCTGATACACGTCGGGAACGCCCGGCCCCGCCAGCTGGAGAAGCTTCGCCGAGAGGGCGTTCGACCAACCGGCTCCCTCGATCTCGGCGACGAAGGAGCCGACGATCTCGGCGACGCCGGGATCGTCGAACGCGGCGTCGACCGTCGCGTGCAGGCGGCGCTCGAAGGACGCATCCGGCGCGAGCCAGCCCGTCGCTTCGCCCGACTCGCGCGCGGCCTTCTCGGCGTAGGCGTGCAGCCGCTCCCGCGACGCCGGCCACGCGCCGATGATCGCCTGCCACAGCAGCGCGTCGAACGGGCCGTGACCCGTGGTGGCGGCATCCGTCAGCGATTCCAGCACTTCGGCCCAGCGTTCGGGGATCTCGGCGAGCACCGACAGGCGCGCCCGGACGTCCTCACCCCTCTTCGTGTCGTGGGTGCTGAGCGTCGTCATCGTGCTCGGCCACGTCGCCAGCCGGCGCGCCTGAGCTTCGTGGAACTCATCGACCGAGAGCGCGAACTCGTCGGGGTCGGCGCCCACCTCGGTGAGCGTGCCCAGCCGGGTCGCGCGGTAGAACGCGGTGTCTTCGACGCCTTTGGCCATGACCATGCCGCTCGTCTGCGAGAACCGGATGGCCGCCGGATGCCGGGGGTCGCGGAGCGCGGGGAGAAGGGCATCGATCGCCGGGGCCAGGTCGGGCCGCGCGGCGCGCGCCGCAGCCGCCCCGTGCTCGAGGTGCTCCACTCCTGCAGGAAGGTACGAGCGGTAGACCGGGAAACGGGCGAGCAGCTCCACCAGCGCGTCCTCGCTCGCCGGGTCGCCGTCGACCCCGAGCTCGCGCGCGAGCCGGCGCACCTCGGAGCGGAGGATCCCCTCGCCGATCGTGCGCTTGGTCGCGGCGATGAGGTCCTGCCACGGGATCGCGGCGGGCACACCCGTCCGCTCGCGAAGACGCGCATCGAGCGCGTCGAGCGCGCTCTCGCCGGCGGGGTCGATCAGCACGCGGTCGACCTCGGCGAGTGCGTCGTAGCCGGTCGTGCCGTCGGCGTCGAAGAACTGGGGCAGGCGTTCGCCGGGCTCGAGGATCTTCTCGACCAGCACGAAGGCGGAGTCGGTGAGCTGCGCCAGCGACTCCAGGTACCCGACCGGGTCGCGCAAGCCGTCGGGATGGTCCACGCGTAGACCGTCGACGAGGCCTTCGGCGAACCAGCGGGCGATCTCGGCGTGCGAACGCTCGAAGACCGCAGGATCCTCCACGCGGACAGCCGCGAGGCTCGACACCCCGAAGAAGCGACGGTAGTTCAGGTCGTACGCCTCGCGGCGCCAGTCCACCAGCTCGTAGTGCTGGCGGTCGTGGACCGCGAGCACGTCTCCCGCATCGGTGGAGCCGGCGGCGAGGGGAAATCGCCGGTCGTGATAGCGAAGCTCGCCGCCCTCGATCCGCAGTGAACCTGCCGACGCGGCGTCGGCGATGTCCTCGCCCAGGACGGGGACGCGCACCCGGCCGTCGCCGAAGTCCCAGTCGATGTCGAACGACGCCGCGTGCTCCGACTCCCGGCCGCGCGCGAGCACATCCCACCACCAGGCGTTCTCGTGCGGGACACCCACGCCGACGTGGTTGGGCACGATGTCGACGAGAACGCCCATGCCGGCGTCGTGGAACGCCGCGGCGGCGCGAGCGAGGGCATCCGGTCCGCCGCGCGCGGGATCGACCGACGTCGGATCCACGACGTCGTATCCGTGGTCGGAGCCTGTCGAAGCCGTCAGCAGCGGCGACAGGTACGCCCAGTCGGCTCCGAGGGCGTCGAGGTAGTCCGCGAGCGCGGCGGCGTCGTCGAGGGTGAACGCCGGACGGATCTGCAGGCGATACGTGGTGCGGGGACGACGGGAACGAGGCATCCGCTCCACCTCTCTCAGCGCCCGAGCTCGACTTTGGGGGCCGCGCCCGGGACCTCGTCGATCCCCGGCACCGAGCGCACCGCGAGCGAGGCGGCGACCGAGTGATCGACCTCGGGCTCGGGCACCTCGTGCTCGCGCAGCACCATGAGCGATCGGCCCGGGAGCGCGAGGGTCGATCCGGGATCGACCGGCGCGGTGTTCGCGTGCTCCCCCGCGGTGTCGACGATGACGTCCCACTTCGGGCTGAACTCGACTTCGGGGATCATGAAGTCGACCACGTCGTCACCGGCGTTGAAGAGCACGATGAAGTGGGCGTCGGAGATCTGCTCGCCCCGGCGGTCGCGCTCTCGGATGCCGTCGCCGTTGAGGAACACCGCGATCGCCTTGCCGAAGCCCGAATCCCAGTCCTCGGGCTGCATCTGGCTGCCGTCAGGGCGCGCCCACACGATGTCGGGGAGGGGCGCCCCCTCCTCGCGGCGGATCGGCCGCCCGTTGAAGAACCGGCGACGGCGGAACGTGGGATGCTCGCGCCGCAGCCGCGCGAGGGCAGCCGTGAACTCGACCAGCGGCTGGTCGACCTTCGACCAGTCCACCCACGTGATCTCGTTGTCCTGCGCGTAGCCGTTGTTGTTGCCGCCCTGCGTGCGGCCGAGCTCATCGCCGTGGAGAAGCATCGGCACGCCCTGCGACAGCATGAGCGTCGCGATGAAGTTGCGCTGCTGCCGCGCCCGCAGCCCGAGGATGGCCGGGTCGTCCGTCGGGCCCTCGGCCCCGCTGTTCCACGACCGGTTGTCGTCCGCGCCGTCGCGGTTCTCCTCGCCGTTGGCGTCGTTGTGCTTGTCGTTGTACGACACGAGATCGCGCAGGGTGAACCCGTCGTGCGCCGTGACGAAGTTGATGGACGCGACGGGCCGGCGGCCCGAGTGCTCGTAGAGGTCGGCGGAGCCGGTCAGCCGGGAGGCGAACTCGCCGAGGGTGGCGGGCTCGCCGCGCCACAGGTCGCGCACGGTGTCGCGGTACTTGCCGTTCCACTCCGTCCACTGCGGGGGGAAGTTCCCGACCTGGTAGCCGCCGGGACCGACGTCCCACGGCTCGGCGATGAGCTTCACCTGCGACACGACAGGATCCTGCTGGACGAGCTCGAAGAAGGTCGCGAGCTTGTCGACCTCGTAGAACTCGCGCGCGAGCGTGGAGGCCAGATCGAACCGGAAGCCGTCGACGTGCATCTCGAGCACCCAGTAGCGCAGCGAGTCCATGATGAGCTGCAGCGTGTGGGGATTGCCGACGTTCAGGCTGTTCCCCGTGCCCGTGTAGTCGGTGTAGTAGCGCTTGTCATCGTCCTCGAGCCGGTAGTACGCCTCATTGTCGATGCCGCGCATCGAGAGGGTCGGCCCCAGGTGGTTGCCCTCGGCGGTGTGGTTGTAGACCACGTCGAGGATGACCTCGATGCCGGCGGCGTGCAGCGCCTTCACCATGCCCTTGAACTCCTGCACCTGCTCGCCGCGCTGGCCGCTGGAGGAGTAGGTGTTCTGCGGGGCGAAGAACGCGATGGTGTTGTAGCCCCAGTAGTTGGACAGCCCCTTCTCCTCGAGGACGGAGTCGTTGACGAACTGGTGCACGGGCATGAGCTCGATCGCGGTGACCCCGAGCTTCTGCAGGTGCTCGATGATCGCCGGGTGCGCGATCGCGCTGTAGCTGCCGCGGATCTCGTCGGGCACCGCGGGGTGGAGCTTGGTGAGGCCGCGGACGTGCGCCTCGTAGACGAACGACTCGGAGTACGGGGTCTTCGGCTGACGGTCGCCCGCCCAGTCGAAGTACGGGTTCACGACGATTCCCATCATCTGATGGGGCGCCGAGTCGGCGTCGTTGCGCGAGTCGGGGTCGCCGAAGTCGTAGCCGAAGACCTCCTGACCCCACCGCACCTGCCCTTCGACGGCCTTCGCGTACGGATCGAGCAGGAGCTTGTTCGGGTTGAACCGGCGCCCGCTCGTCGGATCGAACTCGCCGTGCACCCGGTAGCCGTAGCGCTGACCCGGCTGCACCGCCGGCAGGTATCCGTGGTGGACGAAGGCGTCCACGTCGACGAGGGGCACCGTCGTCTCAGCGCCGTCGTCGTCGAACAGGCACAGCTCCACACGCTCCGCTCCTTCGCTGAACAGCGCGAAGTTCGTGCCGCTGCCGTCGAACGTCGCTCCCAGCGGGTACGGGGAACCGGGCCAGATCTGCATAGGACCTCCAAGTCGGGTTCTTCACGATAGTGGCCGCGAGAGATTCGCCTCCGGGGGTGGCGGAAGGGGACGCGCTGGGTTAAGCGTCCGGGGATCTCACATCCCGCCGCGGGCGCGTGTGAGGGAAACGTTCGCTCGGGGTAACCGCCCGCACGCCCGGGGCGAAACACCGCGCTCCTAGCGTGACGGACACCGAGGAACCGTGACCCGGCAGGAGGCGCCATGACCGAGGAATCACCCCGCGCGGCGGACGGCGGTGACGCCGAGGCCGTCAAGAGCCGGAAACATGACGCTGACTCCCCCGCAACATCGCACGCGTACCGTGACGCCATGAGCCAGGCCCGCCCCACCCCCACGCACGTCGTGGTCGTCGGCGCGGGCATGGTGGCGCACCGCTTCGTCGAGAGCCTGCTCAGCCGCGCGGACGAGACGTGGCGCGTCACGCTCATCGGCGAGGAGGGACGCCACCCCTACGACCGCGTGGGGCTCACCGGCTTCTTCGGCGGGTCGACGCCCGAGGACCTCACCCTGGAGCGCTCGGTGCTCGACGACACCCGTGTGAGATTCGTCGGCGGCGACGGGGTCGCCCGCATCGACCGCGCGGCACGCCGGGTCACCACGCGCAGCGGGCTCAGCGTGGCATACGACAGGCTCGTGCTCGCCACCGGCTCCTACGCCGCCCGCCTGTCGGTCGACGGCTTCGGATTGGAGGGATGCTTCGTCTACCGCACCCTCGACGACGTCGAGCGGCTGCGAGCATTCGTCGAACGGCGCACGCGCGAGCTCGGCCGCCCGCTGACCGGCACCGTCATCGGCGGCGGACTGCTGGGCCTCGAGGCCGCCGGCGCGCTGCAGGGGCTCGACGTCTCGTGCACGGTCGTCCAGTCCTCCGACCGGCTCATGTCGGCACAGCTCGACCTCGCGGGCGGCAACGCCCTCCGACGGCTCATCGAGTCCCGGGGCATCCGGGTGCGTACCGACACCAGCACCACGCGCCTCGACCCCGACCGCAGCGGCCAGGTCACGGGCCTCGAGTTCCGCGACGGCAGCTACGAGCGCACCGACGTCGTCGTCTTCACCGTCGGCGTGCGCCCCCGCGACGAACTCGCACGGGGCGCCGACCTCGGCGTGCACGAGCGCGGCGGCGTGCTCATCGACGCCGGATGCGAGACGACCGATCCGCGCATCCTCGCGATCGGCGAGGTCGCCAACTTCGACGGGATGTGCGTCGGGCTCGTCGCCCCCGGCTACGCGATGGCGGAGGTCGCCGCCACGCGGCTGCTCGGCGGCGAGGCGTCCTTCCCCGGTTACGACCTGTCGACGAAGCTCAAGCTGACGGGGGTCGACGTCGCGAGCTTCGGCGACGCGTTCGCCGAGACCCCGGGCGCGCTCGACGTCGTCTACGTCGACCCGGTGGCCGGCGTGTACAAGAAGCTGGTGCTGTCGGACGACGCCAAGACCCTCCTGGGCGGCATCCTCGTCGGCGATGCGTCGGCGTACGGGTCGCTGCGCCCCCTCGTGGGCGGAGCGCTCGGCGGCGATCCCGCGGCCTACCTCATGCCCGAGGGCGGCGCGGCCGCCCCGACGGGCGACCTCCCGGACGCGGCGCTCGTGTGCTCGTGCAACAGCGTGACGGCGGGCGCGATCCGCCAAGCGGTCCACGAGGACGGCTGCACCGACGTCACGGCGATCAAGTCCTGCACCAAGGCCGGCGCGGCGTGCGGCTCGTGCGTGATGATGGTCAAGAAGATCGTCGGCACCGAGCTGGCAAAGTCGGGCGCCGCGCTCAGCAACGCGCTGTGCGAGCACTTCGACATGTCGCGCCGTCAGCTCTTCGACGCCGTGCGCGTCTCCGGACTGACCACGTTCAGCGCGGTGATCGAGCGGTTCGGCCACGGACGCGGCTGCGACATCTGCAAGCCGGCGCTCGCGAGCATCCTCTCCACACTCGTGGGCGCCCACGTCCTCGACGGCGAGAACGCCACGCTGCAGGACACCAACGATCACGTCATGGCGAACCTCCAGAAGGACGGCAGCTACTCGGTCGTGCCGCGCATCCCGGGCGGCGAGGTCACGCCCGAAGGTCTCGTCGTGATCGGCGAGGTCGCCCGCGACTTCGGCCTGTACACGAAGATCACCGGCGGCCAGCGGATCGACCTCTTCGGGGCACGGCTCGAGCAGCTCCCCGACATCTGGCGACGCCTCGTCGACGCCGGTTTCGAATCCGGCCACGCCTACGGGAAGTCGCTGCGCACGGTGAAGTCGTGCGTGGGGTCGACCTGGTGCCGCTATGGCGTGCAGGACTCGGTGGGGATGGCCGTGCAGCTCGAGCTCCGGTACCGCGGACTGCGCTCCCCGCACAAGATCAAGCTCGGCGTCTCGGGCTGCGCGCGCGAGTGCGCCGAGGCGCGCGGCAAAGACGTGGGCGTGATCGCGACCGAGACCGGCTGGAACATGTACGTCGGCGGCAACGGCGGCTTCACGCCGCGGCACGCGGTGCTCCTCGCCGAGAGCCTGAGCGACGACGAGCTCCTCACGGCGATCGACCGGTTCCTGATGTACTACATCTTCACCGCCGACCGCCTGCAGCGGACCGCGCCGTGGTTCGAAGACCTCGAAGGCGGGGTCGACGGCCTGCGCGCCGTCATCTTCGACGACAGCCTCGGCATCTGCGACGACCTCGACGCGGCGATGGCCACCCACATCGGCTCGTACGAGGACGAGTGGAAGGCCACCCTCGACGACCCCGAGAAACTGCGCCGGTTCGCGTCGTTCGTCAACGCGCCCACGACCCCCGACCCGTCGCTCGCCTACACCGCCGAGCGTGGGCAGGGGCGACCCGCCACCGAGGCCGAACGCGAGAGCGGCGGCGTCCTCATCGCCGGAACGATCCTGGAGGTGCGCCGATGACGCTCGTCGACCCGCAGACCGCAGTGACGGATGCCCCGGAGGGGTGGGTGCGCGTGTGCGCGCTCTCGGACCTCGAGGTCGAGCGCGGCCGCGCCGCGCTCCTCGGCGGCACCCAGCTGGCGCTCTTCCTGCTCCACAGCGGGCGCGTCCACGCCGTCTCGAACTTCGATCCCTACAGCCGGGCGAACGTCATCTCGCGCGGCATCGTCGGTACGAGACAGGATGCCCCGACCGTGGCCTCTCCGATGTACAAGCAGGTCTTCGACCTCCGCACCGGCGCCTGCCTCGACACCCGGGGCAAGGAGCCGGCGGCGCTGCACGTGTGGCCGGTGTCTGTCACAGACGGCCAGGTGCTCGTACGGTGGGAGGCTCGGTCATGACCGGGCGCGTGGACCTCGTGGGCGGCGGGCCCGGTCCGATCGACCTGATGACGGTGCGCGCCTGGCGCCTGCTGGCGCAGGCCGACGTCGTGGTGATGGACAGGCTCGGGCCCACCGACATCCGCCCGCACGTGGCGCCCCGCGCCGAGATCATCGACGTCGGCAAGCTCCCGGGCCACCATCCGGTCCCGCAGGACGAGATCAACGAGATCCTGGTGGACCGGGCGCGCGCCGGGAAACGGGTGGTGCGACTGAAGGGTGGCGACCCGTTCGTCTTCGGGCGTGGCGGAGAAGAGGTGGTCGCCTGCGTGGCGGCCGGCGTCCCGGTCGCGGTCGTTCCGGGCGTGACGAGCGCCGTCGCCGTGCCGGAGGCCGCGGGGATCCCGGTCACGCACCGGGGCGTCGCGTCCGCGTTCCACATCGTCAACGGCCAGTCCGAGATCACCCCCGCCACGATCGCCGCCCTCGCCGACGACAGCGTCACCACCGTGATCCTCATGGGTGTCGGCGCCCTCCCCCGCCTCGTCGCCGACGCGCTGCGCGCCGGCGTCCCGTCCGAGCGCCCCGTCGCGATCGTCGAGCGCGGCCACCACGCCGATCAGCGGACCACGCGCAGCACCCTCGGAGCGATCGTGCTCGACGCAGGACGGATCGGCGTCCGCAACCCCGCCGTCATCGTGGTCGGGGATGTGGCGCGCGCCGGCATGCTCGTGCCCGACCTGCTCACCGCACGCTCCGGAATCGACACCCCCGCACCGTGAGCTCCACGCCCCGCCCCGCTCTGTCCGCCGCCCTCGACGGCTGCACGATCGTGATCGCCGTCGACCGGCGCTCACTCGAGCTCGCCGCCGCGCTGGAGCGTCACGGGGCGAGCGTCCGGCATGCGCCGGCGCTCACGATCGTCCCCCACATCGACGACGACGCACTGGTCGCCGCCACGCGGGAGCTGATCGCCAGTCCGCCCGAGATCGTCGTCGCGACGACCGGCGTCGGGTTCCGCGGCTGGATGGAGGCCGCTGACGAGGCGGGCCTGCTCGACGATCTCCACGCCGCGCTCGCCGCCGCGCAGATCGTGGCCCGCGGCCCGAAGGCGCGCGGGGCGATCCAGCAGGCGGGACTCACCGCCGACTGGGTGGCCGAATCCGAGACGTCGGCCGAGCTCGGCGAGTACCTCCTCGCGGAGGGCGTCGCCGGTCGCCGCATCGCCGTGCAGCACCACGGGTCGGGCGCCGACGGCCTCGACGAGCTCTTCGAGGGCGCCGGGGCGGAGGTCGTCAGTCTCACGGTCTACCGCTGGGGTCCGCCGCCGGATGCGGCGGCCGTGTGCCGCTCGGTCGCCTCGACCGCGCAGGGCGAGGTCGACGGGGTGCTGTTCACGTCCGCTCCCGGCGCGGCCGAATGGCTGGCCGCGGCCGCTCGCGAGGGCGTGCTCGACGACATCGTCGACCTCGCCGCAGGAGGCCGCGTCCTGATGGCGGCGGTCGGCCCGATCACGGCCGGCCCCCTGTTGGAAGTCGGCATCACGCCGCTCGTCGCCGAGCGTGGCCGCCTGGGCTCCCTCGTCCGGGCTGTCGTGACGCACTTCGGCGGCGGGCACGCCGCCTCGCTGCAGACGAGTGCCGGCCGGCTCGAGCTGCGCAGCACCGGAGCGGTGCTCGACGGCGCCCACGTGCCGCTGTCGCGCACCGGCACCGACATCCTCGCGGCGCTGTTCGATGCGGGAGGCGGGGTGGTCTCGCGGCAGCGGCTGCAGGGCGCGCTCCCGCGGTCCGGCGAGAACACGCACGCCGTCGAGATGGCCGTCGCGCGCGTGCGTGAGGCGCTTCCGGCGCCCGACCTCATCAAGACGGTCGTCAAGCGCGGCTACCGCCTCAACGTGCTCGACCCCGCCGAAGCGTCGGCCTGAGCCTAGGCGAGCAGGTCGGGCCGGTTCGCGCGGGTGCGCTCGAGGCTCTGCTCGCGCCGCCACGCGGCGATCGCCCCGTGATTGCCGCTGAGCAGCACCGGGGGCACCTCGTGCCCGCGCCACACGGCGGGCTTGGTGTAGCTGGGGTACTCCAGGAGCCCGTCCTCGTGCGACTCCTCGACGAGGCTCTCGGGATTGCCGACGACCCCGGGCACCAGGCGCGACACCGCTTCGACGACCGCCATCGCGGCCACCTCGCCGCCGTTGAGCACATAGTCGCCGAGGCTGATCAGCCGCACACGGCCGCGCTGCGCGTAATGGTCGACGACCCGCTGGTCGATCCCCTCGTAGCGGCCGCAGGCGAAGACGAGGTGCTTCTCCTCAGCCAGCTCGCGCGCCATCGCCTGGGTGAACTGCTCCCCCGCCGGCGACGGCACCAGCAGCACCGCCTCGTCCGTCAGGAGACCATCGAGCGCTTCGCCCCACGGCTCGGGCTTCATCACCATTCCGGCACCCCCGCCGTACGGGGTGTCGTCGACGGTGCGGTGGCGGTCGTGGGTCCAGTCGCGCAGATCGTGCACGTTCATGTCGAGGATGCCGCGGTCGCGGGCCTTGCCGATCAGCGAGACGTCGAGCACGTCGAAGAACGCCGGGAAGATCGTGACGATGTCGACGCGCATGGGTTCGAGTCTAGGCATCCGCTCATGTTTCCGACGTGTGACGGGGTCCTAACCGCGCCGGCCGCGGGCCCGTGACGGAACCTTGACGGAGAAGTAACCGCAGCGGTCGCAGGGCGGAAACACCCCCTTCATACGGTGAAGGCACACTTCACCTGAGGAGGCGTCATGACCACGACCGTCAGTCCGTCAACGACGGACGTCGCAGCTCCGTCCCCGGCCTCCGCGCCGGTCGCTCTCACCCACCGACCCGGCCGCTGGATCGACGGATGGAACCCCGAGGACTCGGCTTTCTGGCAGTCGGCCGGCCGCTCGATCGCCCGCCGGAACCTCGGCTGGTCGATCTTCGCCGAGTTCCTCGGCTTCATCATCTGGCAGCTGTGGTCGATCGTCGTCGTCATGCTGCCCGCAGCCGGCTTCACGCTGACGAGTTCGGAGCTGTTCTGGCTCATCTCGGTGCCGAGCCTCGTCGGCGCCACGCTCCGCTTCCCGTACACCTTCATGGTCGGGATCTTCGGCGGCCGCAACTGGACGATCGTCTCGGCCGCCCTGCTGCTGATCCCCGCCGTCCTCCTCGGCATCGTCGTGTCGAACCCCGAGACGCCGTTCGGCGTGCTCCTCCTCGTCGCCGCGCTCGGAGGCGTCGGCGGCGGCAACTTCGCGAGCTCGATGGCGAACATCACCTATTTCTTCCCGCAGAAGGAGAAGGGCTGGGCTCTCGGCCTCAACGCCGCCGGCGGCAACCTCGGCACCTCCGTCGCGCAGTTCGCGGTGCCGATCGCCGTCACCATCGGCGCCGGGGCGACCCTCAACATCGCCCTCGCCGGCTGGATGTGGATCCCGCTCATCCTCGTGGCGGTCTGGGGCGCGTGGCGCTACATGGACAACCTGTCGTCGGCGAAGGCCGACTTCGCAGGCTCGGCGGCGGCGCTGCGCGAGCCGCACCTGTGGCTGATGGCGCTGCTCTACATCGGCACGTTCGGCTCGTTCATCGGCTTCGCGAGCGTCTTCCCCAAGCTCATCGCCGACCAGTTCCCGACGTTCTCGACCATGCAGGTGGGTCAGACGGCGATCTCCCTCGCGTTCCTCGGCGCGCTCGTGGGATCGCTCGCGCGGCCGTACGGCGGTCGCCTCGCCGACCGTTTCGGCGGCGCCCGTGTGACGGTGGGCGCCTTCGCCGTCATGGCGCTCGGGGCGCTCTCGCTGATCTGGAGCCTGCCGCTCCAGAACTTCTGGGTCTTCCTCGGGTGCTTCCTCGTGCTCTTCGCCGCGACCGGCATGGGCAACGGCTCGACCTACCGCATGATCCCGAGCATCTTCGCCGCTCGGGGTCTCGCCACGGGAGCCGTCCCCGGCACGCCCGCGGGTGTGCAGGTGCAGCGCAAGGCCGCCGCCGCCCTCGGGCTCATCTCGGCGATCGGCGCGTACGGCGGCTTCCTGGTCCCCCAGGTGCTCAACGCGTCGCAGCTCGCGACGGGCGGGTACACGGCGGCCTTCTACGGCTTCGTCGCCGCCTACGTCGGCCTCATGGTCGTCACGGTCCTCGTCTACGTCATCCCCCGGAAGGCGCTGGCCGGCCAACGCATCTGACGGAACCCCCGGACGAACAGCGGGCCGCACCTCCGGGTGCGGCCCGCTCTCGCATTCGGTGACCGACGAGCGGATGCTGCGGCATCCGCCCGTCCGTCAGTAGACGTCGCGGACGTAGCGCTTCTGCGCGACGAGGCTCTTGCGGTACTCGACGGCCGCCTCCTCGGACAGCCCGCCGTGGCGACGCGCGATCGTGACGAGCGTGTCATCGACGTCCTTGGCCATGCGGCTCGCGTCGCCGCACACGTACACGTGCGCGCCGTCCTGCAGCCACCGCCACAGCTCGAGCCCGTGCTCGACCATCCGGTCCTGCACGTAGATCTTCTGGCGCTGGTCGCGCGAGAAGGCGAGGTCGAGGCGCGTGAGGAAGCCGTCCTCGCGCATCGCCTCCAGCTCGTCGCGGTAGTAGAAGTCGGTCGCCGCATGCTGCTCTCCGAAGAACAGCCAGTTGCGGCCGGTGTGGCCGTCGGCGCGCCGGTCGTGGAGGAAGCTGCGGAACGGGGCGATCCCGGTCCCCGGCCCGATCATGATCATCGGCGCGTCGCCCGACGCCGGCACGCGGAAGTGCGGCGACTTCTGCAGGTAGATGGGCGCGGGCTCCCCCGCCGCGGAGTCCGCGAGGAACGTCGAGGCGACGCCGCCGCGGTGCCGTCCGCTCTCGGTCTGGAAGCGCACGACCGAGACGGTGAGCTGCACCTCGTCGGGGCTCGTCTTCGGGCTTGACGAGATCGAGTACTGCCGAGGCTGGAGGCGCTTGAGCATCCTCACCCACTCGTCCGCCGGCGCCGTCACCGGGAAGGCGCGCAGCAGATCGACCGCGTGCATGCTCCACAGGTACTGCTCCAGGCGACCCTTGTTCTCGCGACGCAGCAGGGTCGCCAGGGTCGGGTCGGAGTTGCGCCCGGAGACGAAGGCCAGCAGATCCGGTGTGATCCGGGTGATGTCGAGGTCGGTGGTGAGAGCGTCCTCGAGGAACAGCTCCCGTCCGTCGACCTCGACGATCGCGTGACGGGCGAGACCCGTGACGTCGAGCCACTCGGCCACCATCGCCGGCGCGTTCGCGCAGACGACGCCGAGCGAATCGCCCGCCTCATAGGCGACGCCCGCGCGCGACAGGTCGAAGCCGAACTGGCGGACTTCCTTCGCGGATCCTGCGCCGCTCAGGAGCGTGTTGGTCACGAGCGACGCCCGCACGGGGTTGCTTCGCGTGAAGAGCCGTCGCGTGGCGGGCGCCTCGACCGTGCCTGCGGGGGCGACGGATGCCTCGTCCCCGGTGGTGAGCGTCGAGATGACCTGCTCGAGCCAGGCCGCAGCGGGTTCGGCGTAGTCGGGCTCGCAGTCCACGCGCGGCAGGAGCGCGGTGGCGCCGAGCGCACCGAGGCGGTCGTCGATGCCGCGTCCGTGGCCGCAGAAGTCGTCGTAGCTCGAGTCGCCGATTGCGAACACCGCATAGTCGAGCTCGGGCAGGGCGGGAACGTCCTCCGCGTTGAGCTCGGCCCACAGGTCGGCCGCGTTGTCGGGCGGCCCGCCGTCTCCGAAGGTCGACGTCACCACGAGGAGCCTGCGCACGGCCGCCAGGTCGGTGAGCGACATGTCGACCATGCTCACCGTGCGCGCCGGGATGCCGCGGGCGGTCAGCGTCGCCGCGCACGTCGAGGCGACCTCCTCCGCGTTGCCGGTCTGCGACCCCCACAGCACCGTCACCTCGTCCTGGTCCGCCGCCGCGGGGGTCGCGGCGGGGAGCGGCAGGCCCAGCGGCGTGCGCGAGTAGACGCCGGCGAGCACGCCGTCGAACCACGCGCGGGAGATCTCGCGGAGGGGCGCGCTCGCCGGCAGCACGGGCACCGTGCCGCCCGTCACCGGCGCCGCCTCGAGCGCCGAGAGGAACCCCGAGACATAGGCGCCCTCCGCCTCGCTCAGAGCCGGTGCGGCGCCTTCCCCCGCGCCGGCGGCGGCCAGCACCGCGCGGGCGGCGCCGGGGTGCGGCATCCGCTCGCTCTCTCCGTCGGCGGCGGACCTGTCGGGAGCCGGCCCGACGCGGCGCAGCGCGACGGCCGCGTACTTGAACTCGGGCTGCAGCGACGCGGGATCCACGGCGTCGCTGGTCACCGCGTTGACGGTGAGGTACTCGCCGTGCTCGTCGTTCCAGTGGAAAGGGGCGAAGCAGCATCCGGGGCGGACGCGGTCGGTCACGACCGCAGGGAGCACGGCCCTGCCCCGCCGCGACGAGATCTCCACGAGGTCGCCCGGAGCGATGCCCTCGTGTTCGGCATCGAGCGGATGCACCTCCACGAAGGGGTCGGGATGCAGCTTGCGAAGCTTGTCGACCCGGCCGGTCTTGGTCATCGTGTGCCACTGGTGCTGCAGACGCCCGGTGTTGAGGATCCAGGGGTACTCGTCGTCGGGCAGCTCGCTCGGACCGAGATGGGGCCTCGCGAAGAACTGCGCTCGGCGCGACGGCGTGGCGAAGGCGAGGCGGGGAACGGTGCCGTCCTGCTCGCGGTGGAGCGACTGGCTCACGCCGTCGTTGACGTAGCGGATCGGATGCCGGTCCTCGGCGTCCCCGGGCGGGGCCGGCCACTGCACGGGCCCGCGCCGCAGACGGTCGTAGTCGACGCCCCGCACGTCCCAGCCCGTCTGAGGGTTCCAGAACCGGCGGATCTCGTCAAAGACCTCCGCGGCGGACGCGAACGCGAAGCCCTCGTCGAACCCCATGGCCTGCGCGACGCGGCAGATCGTGAGCCAGTCCGGCTGCGCGTCACCCGGAGGCCGCGCGACGCGCTGCACGAGGGTCATCGTGCGGTCGCTGTTGACCATCACGCCCTCCGACTCCACCCACAGGGTCGCCGGCAGCAGGATGTCGGCGTACGCGTTCGTGGCCGTCTCGGTGAACACGTCCTGCACGATGACCAGCTCGGCCGTCTCGAGCCCCGCGATCACCGTCTTGCGGTTCGCCACCGAGGCGACGGGGTTGGTGCAGATGATCCATGCCGCCTTGATGTCGCCGGCCGCCATCGACCGGTACATCTCGACCGTGCCGGTGCCCGCCTCGTCACGGATGGTTCCCGGCTCCACTCCCCACACGTCTTCGACGAAGGCGCGGTCGGCCGGGCTGAACACCGCGCGCTGGCCCGGAAGGCCCGGGCCCATGTAGCCCATCTCGCGTCCGCCCATCGCGTTGGGCTGGCCCGTCAGCGAGAAGGGTCCGCTTCCCGGCCGGCAGATCGCCCCGGTCGCCAGGTGCAGGTTGCAGATCGCGTTCGTGTGCCACGTCCCCTGCGTGGACTGGTTGAGTCCCATCGTCCACAGGGTCATCCACTCGCCCGCTTCGCCGATCCAGCGCGCCGCGGTGCGGATGTCGGCCTCGGGCAGCCCCGTGACCTCTGCCACGCGAGCGGGGGCGTACTCGGCGAGGAACGCGGGCATGCCGTCCCAGCCCTCCGTGTGCGCCGCGATGAACTCCTCGTCGATGCTGCCGTCCTCGACGAGAAGGTGCAGCAGGCCGTTCAGGAGCGCGAGATCAGTGCCGGGCGCGATCGGCAGGTAGAGGTCGGCGCGCTCCGCCGTCGCGGTGCGGCGTGGATCGACGACGATGAGCTTCGCGCCCTGCTTGAGCCGGTCCGCCATGCGCAGGAAGAGGATCGGATGGCAGTCGGCCATGTTCGAGCCGATCACGAAGAACAGATCGGCGGCGTCGAAGTCCTCGTACGAGCCCGGCGGTCCGTCCGCGCCGAGCGACTGCTTGTACCCCGTTCCCGCCGACGCCATGCACAGGCGCGAGTTCGACTCGATGTGCAGGCCCCGCAGGTAGCCCTTGACGAGCTTGTTCGAGAGGTACTGCGCCTCGATCGACATCTGCCCCGACACGTACACGGCGACCGAGTCCGGCCCGTGCTCGTCGACGATCGCCCGCAGCCGCCGGCCGGCCGCCGCGATCGCCGTGTCGAGAGGTGCGGGGACGGCGTCCTCGCCGCGGGCGCGCCGGATGTGCGCCGTCGACATGCGGCCGGGCGCGTGCATGAGGTCGACGTGGGTCGCACCCTTCGTGCACAGCCGCCCGGCGTTCGCGGGGTGCGCCTTGTCGCCGACCGTGCGGGCGACGACGCGCCCGCCTCCCGAGGGGTCCGGCTTCGTCGACACGGTGATGCCGCATCCCACCCCGCAGTACGAGCACACCGCCCGCACGTCGGACGGCGGCGCGGGCGTGCGCGCGTCGGACGACGGCGCGAGTGTGCTCATGCCCCCGATGATCGCGGAGCGATGTTCCACGCCGTCGCGTGCGGTGTTACCGCCGGATCACATCGACCTCACGGTCGCCTGTGAGCAGGAGTGAGCGGATGCCGCGCCCGCCGCCGCGATCAGGCGCCGGCGTCGTCGGGATCGCGCTCGCCGGGCTCGTCGTCACCGGCATCCGCTCCCGGGATCTCCTCGAAGAGACCCGCCGGCGGAGTGACCACGAGGCGGCCGCCCGGGATGTCGACCTCCGGGACGATCGCCTTCACGAACGGCACCAGCACCTCGCGTTCGGCGTCGACGCGCACGATCAGGAGGTCCTGAGCCGGCATGTGATCGACGCGCACGACGCGCCCGACCGTCACGCCGTCGCGGACGACGTCGAGGCCGACGAGCTGGTGGTCGAACCAGGCGTCCTCCTCGGTCGAGGGCGCCTGCGTGTCCTGGTCGATCCACAGGATCGCGCGGATGAGCTCCTCCGCGGCGTCGCGGTCGTCGACACCCTCGAAGAACGCGACGGGGTGGCTGTTCATCCAGCGGAACTCACGGACGGTGAGGGGCTTGCCGTGCCACGGCGACGACACGGGAACCTGCAGGGTGAAGGTCGCCCCCGGGACGAAGCGCCCCTCCGGGTCGTCCGTGTAGAGCTCGAGCTTGATGGCGCCCTTCAGGCCGTGGGCCTTGACCAGGCGACCGACGCGCAGCTGCGTCTTGCCGGTCGGCGCGGGAGCGAGGTTCTTCGACGACTCGGGGCTCTCTCCCCAGACGTCTGGTTCGCCTGCCACCTCAGTCGTCCGCGACGTCGACGCGGACGCGCCGGCCGTCGGCGAGCGCGCTGATGAGGGTGCGCAGGGCTTTGGCCGTGCGGCCGCCGCGCCCGATCACGCGACCCCGGTCATCGGGGTGGACGTGCACCTCGAGCACGTCACCGCGAGGCGACGTGGACGAGTCGATGCGCACGGCGTCGGGGTGATCGACGATCCCCTTGACGACGTGTTCGAGCGCGGCGGCGAGCAACGGATTACTCGGCGGACTCGGCGGCCTCGTCGGCCGCGTCGGTCGCCTCGTCGGCGGGAGCCTCGACGGGCTCCTCGGCCTTCTTCTCGGCCTTGGGCTTGACGACCGACTTCTTCGAGGAGTCGACCTCGAAGTCGGCCTTCGCCTCCTTGGTGCGGACGGTCGAGACGGCGTTCTTGTCGCCCTTGAACTGACCCCAGTCGCCGGTCAGCTTGAGGAGCGCGAGCACCTGCTCGGTCGGCTGGGCGCCGACGGACAGCCAGTACTGCGCACGCTCGGAGTCGACCTCGATGAACGAGGGCTCCTCGGTGGGGTGGTACTTGCCGATCTCCTCGATGACACGACCGTCGCGCTTGGTGCGCGAGTCGGCCACGACGATGCGGTAGTAGGGCGCACGGATCTTGCCGAGGCGCTTGAGACGAATCTTGACAGCCACGATTCTCCTGAATGTGTGGAAGTGAGTGAACCGATCGCCTGGAGAGTGGGGTGCACACCCGGCGGAAGCTCTGAAGGGAGGATCGCCCCGCCGGATAGAGGGTCGAGCAGGTGATCCAGCCCTCTATTCTTCCATAACGCAGGGACTCCCGCGAACACGCCGCCCACCGGATGACGAACGGTGCCGTGAACACATCGGATCGCGGCATCCGCGTGTCAGACTGTGCCCATGACGGTGCCCTTCGCGACATCCGCCCGCTCGTCGGTAGGCCTGGAGTGGGAGCTCATGCTCGCCGATGGGAAGACGGGTGACCTCGCACCGCGCGCGCCGGAGATCCTTTCCGAGCTCGAGGAGTCGAGCGCGCACGAGCGCTATACGGTCACCGGAGAGCTGCTGACGAACACCGTCGAGGTGACCAGCGGCGTTGGCGACACGGTCGCCGCCGCCGTCGACGACATCGCCGATGCGATCGCGGCGGTCCGCACCGTCACCACGCCGCTCGACGTCGAGCTGCTGTGCGCCGGGAGTCACCCGTTCGCCCAGTGGTACGACCAGAAGGTCACCGACAAGACCCGCTACAACAAGCTCATCGACCGCACCCAGTGGTGGGGTCGCAACATGATGATCTGGGGCATCCACGTGCACGTCGGCGTCGACGACGTCAACAAGGTCTTCCCGATCATCAACGCCCTGGCCGTGTACCTCCCCCACCTGCAGGCCCTGTCCGCCTCGAGTCCGTTCTGGGCGGGCGAGCGCACCGGGTACGCCTCCAACCGCTCGCTGGTCTTTCAGCAGCTGCCGACCGCAGGGCTGCCCTGGCCGCTCGACACGTGGGGTCAGTTCGAGGGCTACATCGGCGATCTCGTCGGCACCGGCGTGCTCGAAGACGCGACCGAGGTCCGGTGGGACATCCGGCCCGCTCCCCGCTGGGGAACGATCGAGGTGCGCGCGTGCGACGGCATGTCGACGCTGCCCGAGCTCGCGGCCGTCGCCGCTCTCGTGCAGGTGCTCGTCGAGCACTTCTCCCGCGAGCTCGACGAGGGCCGCGACCTGGTCACGCTGCAGCCGTGGTTCATCCGCGAGAACAAGTGGCGGGCGGCGCGCTACGGCCTCGACGCGCGCGTCATCGTCGACCGCGCGGGCACGCAGGTACCCGTGACCGACCACCTGCGCGAGACGCTGGCGGCGCTCGGCGACATCGCGGTCGAGCTCAAGTGCGCCCGCGAGCTCGCCGGCATCGAGACCATCCTCGATCAAGGCGCGAGCTACGCCCGCCAGCTCGTGGTGGCGGATGCCGCGGACGGCGACCTGCGCGAGGTCGTGCGCCACCTCATCCGCGAGTTCCGCTCGGGGCCGACGCTGCGCGAGCACCTCTCGACCCTCCGTCACTGACGCCTGCCGCGCCCAGCCGAGCTCCGGAATCTAGGACGACTCGCGAATCGAGGATCGATCGCCACAGGCGGTCCTCTCTTCGCGATTCCTCCTCGTCATCACTCCCCGCGGTGGAGACCCTGTGCGACCGCGAGGAGAATGGTTCGCTCCACCTCTTGCCATCCGAAAAGCACCTGCGCGTAATCGAACCTCAGGACGGTGTACCCGCGAAGGACGAGTCGCGCGTCGTGAGCGATGTCTCGCCTTCGATCGCGGGCCTCACTGTGGTGCTGAAACCCATCGATCTGCACGATGAGCCTTCTGCCGACGAGCAGGTCCACCTGATGTCCTTCGACGAGCACCTGCTGACGAATGGGCAGCGAAAAAGGTCGAAGCCGGAAAACGAGGAGCGTCTCCAACCCGGAGTCCGAGAGGACACCGGCGATTTCTGCCAGCTCTTTCGCTCGGGGTCCTGGCCATGTGATCCGCGCGAGGTGCTCAGCGCTCACCAGGCGAGTTCGCAGCGCCGACTCCCAGACGAGAAGCGCCTGGTCGCGCGGCACGCACGTCGCGATGTGCGCGAGCATGTTATGCGGGTCGTCATGCCAGGCCCAGCGCGCGATCGGCACAGGTCCGGACGCCCAGTGGTAGCGGATGCCGTCGCGGAGCGGTGTCGAGGAGGATCGCGGCATACCCACGTGCAGGTCGTCATGGTCGGCCACCCACAGGCCTCGCCGAACGGCCTCGGACAGGCATGTGAGACGTCCGCCTGCCTCGACGGCCCGGACGCCCGCCGGTGGCGCCGCCGTCGACACGATCCAGGAACGCCTCACCGACCGCATCCGCGCTTGTGCGGTGGACGTTCGAAGGTCGTGATCAGTGAATCCGGCCGCGCGCGCCTCGCTGCGGTGGGCGATGCCCCCGCGAAGATCGATCCATTGCACCAGCGACGCGAGTCGAGCCATGCAGCAAGGCTCGCGTAAAGCTGTCGGGCCGGACGCGCCGCGGATGCCTGCTGTGCAAAGACGCGGCCGAACGTCGCCTGGGGAGGCCGCGAGTCGAGGACACCTCGCGGCGCGAGGATGGATTCGAGGAATCGGTCCTCGTCCCGCGAGCGCTCCTCGTGCGACGCGGATGCGGCGCCGCGGGCCGGCCGGGTCAGCCCTTGCCGAGGAGCTTCTGCAGCTCGGCGAGGTCGGCCTCGCTCGGCCCGCCCTTCGCGCCTCCGCCCAGACCGAAGCCCGATCCGGTGGGCGTCACGGGTGCGGCGGCGATGCCGGCGTTCTCGGCGGCACGCTTGGCGGGGTTGCCCGAGCGGGAGCCCTTCGCCTTCTGCTGCTTGCCCCGCTTGGCCGACGCACCGGGCCGTCCGGCGCCGGGGATCGGGCCCATGCCGGGGATGTTGGGGACGCCGCCGCGCGCGACGGTCTTCATCATCTTGGCGGCCTGGTCGAAGCGCTGGACGAGCTGGTTGACGTCGGTCACCGTCATGCCCGAGCCGCGGGCGATGCGCAGGCGACGCGAGCCGTTGAGCACCTTGGGGTTGCGACGCTCGCCCGGCGTCATCGAGCGGATGATGGCCTCGGTGCGGTCGATCTCGCGCTCGTCGAAGTTCTCGAGCTGGTCCTTCATGGACCCCATGCCCGGGAGCATCCCGAGCATCTTCTTCATCGAGCCCATCTTCTTCATCTGCTGCATCTGATCGAGGAAGTCCTCGAGCGTGAAAGTCTCGGTGGCGAGCTTCTCGGCCATCTTCATGGCCTCTTCCTCGTCGAAGGCCTGCTGGGCCTGCTCGATGAGGGTCAGGATGTCGCCGAGGTCGAGGATGCGGCTCGCCATGCGGTCGGGGTGGAAGGCCTCGAGATCGTCGAGACCCTCGCCGGTGGACGCGAAGATGATCGGTCGCCCGGTCACCGAGGCGACCGACAGGGCTGCGCCGCCTCGCGCGTCGCCGTCGAGCTTCGACAGCACGACACCTGTGAAGTCGACGCCGTCCTGGAAGGCCTTGGCCGTGTTGACGGCATCCTGTCCGATCATCGCGTCGATGACGAACAGCACCTCGTCGGGGTCGGTGGCCTTGCGGATGTCGGCGGCCTGCTTCATGAGCTCGGCGTCGACGCCGAGGCGACCGGCGGTGTCGATGATCACGACGTCGTGCTGCTGCCGGCGCGCCACCTCGACGCCCTCGCGGGCGACGCGCACGGGGTCGCCGATGCCGTTGCCGGGCTCGGGCGCGTAGATCGCGGCGCCCGCCCTCTCGGCGACGACCTGCAGTTGGTTCACGGCGTTGGGGCGCTGGAGGTCGGCGGCGATCAGGAGCGGCGTGTGGCCGTCCTTCTCGAGCTGCCGGGCGAGCTTGCCGGCGAACGTCGTCTTTCCGGAGCCCTGGAGGCCCGCGAGCATGATGACGGTCGGCGGGTTCTTCGCGAACTGCAGTCGTCGCTGCTCGCCGCCGAGGATCGCGATGAGTTCCTCGTTGACGATCTGCACGACCTGCTGCGCGGGGTTCAGCGCCCGGTTCACCTCGTCGCCGAGCGCGCGCTCGCGCACCTTGGCGGTGAACTCCTTGACGACGGGCAGCGCCACGTCGGCGTCGAGCAGGGCCCGGCGGATCTCGCGGACGGTGCCGTCGACGTCCGCGGGCGTGAGCTTGCCCTTGGTGCGGAGGTTGCGGAAGGTCTCGGTGAGCCGGTCGGAGAGGGTGCCGAAAGTCGCCATGATCCCCCGATTCTACGCGAGCGGATGCCACGCCCCGCCGTCGTCCGGAGCGCCGGCGTCAGACCGTGCAGACGGTCGCGCCCAGCACCGCCCGGAGCTCGTCCTTCGCCCGCGCGTAGCGGTCGAGCAGGTCGTCGAGCAGGTCCGGTGTCATGGCGTCTTCCGCGTCAGGTGGTCTTCACCCCGTACCTGTCCGGCCGAGCGCGAAACGTCCGCCGAGCGCCTACTCCTGGGGCCCGAGCTCCTGGAAGAGCGTCAGCTGCAGACCCGCCGGCCCCCGCAGACGCGCGTTGAGCGAGCGCCACGGCGTCTGGCGAACGGATGCCTCGACCCCCGCTCCTCCGGCAGCGAGACGATCGGCGGCCGAGGCCGCGTCGTCGACCTCGAGGGCGAGCCGGATGCGGTCGCTCGCGGCGCCGTCGGTCTCGACGCGGTCGATGAACTCGACCTGCGCGGGGTTCGAGAGCTCGAGCGTCGCGCGTCCGGCGTCGAGGATCGCGACGCGTGCGCCCCCGTCGGCTTCATACGCCTCGGACTGGGGCATACCGACGACATCGCGGTAGAAGGCGAGCGCGTCATCGAAGTCGGGCGCGCGCACGACGACACGCAGCTGGCGGACGGCTCCCGGCGGCTGGATCGCGACGGATGCCGCGGCATCGGCCGCGCGTGACAGGAAGCGCTCGAGCGACGTCACGCCCGCGCCGTCGTGCGCCCACGCCTCGATCGCGGCGAGGACGGCACCTCCCCACGCGGCACCGGCCACTTCAGCGTGCAGACGGTCGGCGCCTTCGCGCACCAGCCGGTCGGCGACGGCGCGCGCGATGCGCGTGCGGCGGAAGGACGCCTCGCGCTCGAACTCGACCCCGAGTCCCATCGCGGTCGCGTTGACGATCGCGAGGGCGAGACTGTCGGGCGCGAAGTCGGCGCCCAGTGCGATGACCGTCGCCCGCACGTCGGATGAGGGATCCGTCGCCCCCTCGTCGGCGAACCGCGACTCGAGCGTCGCCAGCCGCTCGTCGAGGCCGGCCCACAGGATGTCGGACTTCGACGCGAAGTAGTTGAAGAAGCTCGAGCGGCTGACGCCGGCGCGCGATGTGATGTCGGCGATCGACGTCGCTTCGAAGCCCTGCTCGAGGAAGAGCTCGCACGCCGCTTCGGCGAGCGTCTCCTTCGACGACGCCTTCGGCCTGCCCACGCGTCCGGTGCTGCTCATGCCCACACGCTAGCGGTCGTCGCGATCGCCCGTTCGTGGCGTAATGTTGGACGGGATCCAGAAATCGCCACAAGCGAAGGAAGACCATGCTCGAGATCCAGACCGTGGGCCTCTCCCCCGACTTCGTCCCCTACCTCGACGGCTGGGCGATGCAGCGCCGCATCCACGCCGAGGTCGTCGAGGGGTCCCGTCCCGACACGATGCTGCTCCTCGAGCACGAGCCGGTCTACACGGCGGGCGCCCGCACGGCTCGGCACGAGCGGCCGACCGACGGCACGCCTGTCGTGGACGTCGACCGCGGCGGGAAGATCACCTGGCACGGGCCGGGGCAGCTGGTCGGCTACCCCATCGTGCGGCTCGCCGAGCCGGTCGACGTCGTGGCGCATGTGCGCCGCCTCGAGCAGGTGCTCATCGGCGTACTGAGCGAGCACGACGTGGACGGCTACCGCGTGGAGGGACGCAGCGGCGTCTGGGTCCGGCGGCCGCTCGGCGAGGACAAGATCGCCGCGATCGGCGTGCGCGTGCAGCGCGGCGTGACCATGCACGGCTTCGCGCTCAACTGCGACAACAGCCTCGCCGGCTTCCGGGGAATCATCCCTTGCGGCATCACCGACGCCGGCGTCACCACCCTCAGCGAGGTCGCCGGCGCCGATGTCGCGCCGCACGATGTCCTCGACTCGGTGACCCGTGCCTTCCAGGCCGAGTACGCAGCGGAGGTGGCGGCATGAGCGCGTGCGGCACCCCCTCGTCGTCCGCGCCGGCGAGCGGGCCCGACGGGCGCAAGCTCCTGCGCCTCGAGGTGCGCAACGCGCAGACGCCGATCGAGCGCAAGCCCGAGTGGATCAAGACGAAGGCGAAGATGGGGCCCGAGTACCAGGCTCTCCACTCGCTGGTGAAGACCGAGGAGCTGCACACGGTCTGCCAGGAGGCCGGATGCCCCAACATCTACGAGTGCTGGGAGGACCGCGAGGCCACCTTCCTCATCGGCGGGTCGCAGTGCACCCGACGCTGCGACTTCTGCCAGATCGACACCGGCAAGCCGGCGGACTACGACACCGACGAGCCCCGTCGCGTCGCCGAGAGCGTCGTGCGCATGAACCTGCGCTACGCCACCGTGACTGGCGTCGCCCGTGACGACCTGCCCGACGGCGGCGCGTGGCTGCACGCCGAGACCGTGCGACAGATCCACGCGATGAACCCGAACACCGGCGTCGAGATCCTCGCGACCGACTTCAACGGCGACCCGGCGCTGCTGCGCGAGGTGTTCGACAGCCGCCCCGAGGTCTTCGCCCACAACGTCGAGACCGTCCCGCGCATCTTCAAGCGCATCCGTCCCGCGTTCCGCTACGAGCGCTCCCTCGACGTGCTGACGCAGGCGCGCAGCGCCGGCCTCATCACGAAGTCGAACCTGATCCTCGGAATGGGCGAGGAGCCCGAAGAGGTGGTGCAGGCGCTGCAGGATCTCCACGACGCCGGGACCGACATCATCACGATCACGCAGTACCTGCGTCCGTCACCGCGTCACCTGCCGGTCGCGCGATGGGTGAAGCCCCAGGAGTTCGTGGAGTTCAAGGAGGAGGCCGAGCGCATCGGGTTCCTCGGCGTGCTCGCGGGCCCGCTCGTGCGGTCGTCGTACCGCGCCGGCCGCCTGTGGGCGCAGTCCATGGTGTCGAAGGGCCGCGAGATCCCGCCGCACCTCGCGCACATCGCCGAGGCGGCGGAGCTGGGGTTCGCGCAGGCCGTGTGACCGGCTGAGCGAGACCGCGCAGCCTCAGGCGGTCGGCCAGATGTAGGGCAGGTCGTCGGGGACGTCTCCGAAGAGCGGACGATAGAACTCCGGATCCTTGCGGACGAGGTTCGACCGGTGGGACAAGTGGAACGCCTCGTCGCCGAGCCACCGCGGCATCTCCACGTCGGCCTGCGGCACGCCGTCGACCTCGGGCGCGAACTCGAGGAGCTGCGGACGCACCGTGTCGGCGCGCCCCATCGCGGTCCAGGCATCCGTCATGGCGAGACCGTACGCGACGAGCGCTGGAAGCCGCCCCGCCCACATCTTCGCCGCCGGATGGTGGCGCCACCCGTAGTCGGGCACCGTGTTCGCGCGCAGCAGCTGCAGCGTCTCGACGCGCTGCTTCCCGAGGCGCGGCGGGTCGAGCGCCGCAGCGGAGTCCGCGAACGAGGGGTAGGGCAGAAAGGTCTGCACTCGATCTATTCGGCGCTCGTCACCGAGAGCACGCCGCCCTCGGAGTCGAGATTGACCAGGAGCACGTCGTCGGTCGCGTCGGGGTCGAGCGCGTACTCGAGCACGGCGAACGGGTCGGACCCGCCGTGCTCGTCGGCCAGGATCGTCATGCTCATCAGCTGGAGTGAGCGGATGACGTCGATGTGCACGTCGCCGGAGATGTCGACGAGCAGGTCTTCCAGCTCGTCGCCGAGAGAATCCTGCTGCTGGAGGATGTACTCGGTCACCTCGCTGGTGCGATCGCTCAGCTCGTTGACCATGGAGTTGCGCGCACTGCGGTCGATGTCCTCGATGGCCGAGATGAGTCCCGCCGCCACATCGAGAGCCGCCTCCGACACGTCGTCCTGGTCGGGCGCGGTGAGGTCCACCGTCACCGACTGATCCCCCAGCTCGACGTTCTCGGACCAGAATATCGAACCGTCGGGCCCCGACTCGAGGAGTCCGAAATAGTCGTGCTCGATCGCCATGCCCCCATGAAACCAGCCTCCGCGCTCAGACGGTAGCCCTGGCCGCGCGTCGCGCGAATCCGTTACTCGCGCGACACTCCCGGAGTGCGTCAGTCGACGAGGGATGCCGCGAACACGTGGGGCGTGAAGCCGGTCAGGTCGCCGATCCCCTCGCCCTGGCCGAGGAGCTTGACGGGGATCCCGGTGCGCTCCTGCACCGCCAGCACGAAGCCGCCCTTGGCCGATCCGTCGAGCTTCGTGAGCACCAGACCGGTCACGCCCGCGTGCTCGAGGAAGGCCTGCGCCTGCATGACCCCGTTCTGCCCGGTGGTCGCGTCGAGGACGAGCAGCACCTCGCTGATCGGCGCCTGCTTCTCGATGACCCGCCGGATCTTGGTGAGCTCGTCCATGAGCCCGCCCTTCGTGTGCAGGCGGCCCGCCGTGTCGACGAGAACGATCTCGGTGCCGGTGCGCTTGGCGTAATCGATGGTCTGGAAGGCGACGGATGCCGGATCCTGCCCCTCCTGCTGCGGCCGCACGATCTCGGCTCCGCCCCGCTCCGCCCAGGTGGCGAGCTGGTCGACGGCTGCAGCGCGGAAGGTGTCGGCCGCGCCGACCACGACCGAGCGGCCGTATCGCTGGAGGAACTTGGCGAACTTGCCGATCGTCGTGGTCTTGCCGACGCCGTTGACCCCGACGACGAGGACGACGGCAGGACGCTCCGTCAGGCGCAGCGTCGTGTCGAACTTGGCGAAGTGCTCCTCGAGCGTCTCCTTCAGCATGCGCTGGAGATCCTTCGGGTCGGTGGTGCGGTAGCGCTCCACCTTCTCGCGCAGCTCGTCGACGATCCGCTCGGTGATGTCGGGACCGAAGTCCGCCGTCAGCAGCGCCGTCTCGAGGTCGTCCCACGTGGTCTCGTCGATCGTGGGCTTGACGAACATTCCACGCAGCGCGCGACCGAGCGACCAGGAGCTTTCAGCCATGGCACCAGCCTATGGCGCACGCGCGGCCTCAGCCGTCGGCGCGCTCGGGGTCAGCTCGCGGCGCGCTCGCCGATCCGCTGGCCGACGACGGCCGAGACGCCGTCCTGTCGCATCGACACACCGTAGAGCGCATCGGCGATCTCCATCGTGCGCTTCTGGTGGGTGATGACGATGAGCTGGCTCGATTCGCGCAGCTGCTCGAAGACGCCGAGCAGGCGCCCGAGGTTCGCGTCGTCGAGGGCGGCCTCGACCTCGTCGAGGATGTAGAACGGGCTCGGACGCGCCTTGAAGATCGCGGTGAGCAGCGCGACTGCGGCGAGCGAGCGCTCGCCGCCGGACAGCAGCGACAGCCGCTCGATCTTCTTGCCGACCGGACGCACCGCGACCTCGATGCCGGTCGTCAGCGGGTCGTCCGGATTCGTCAGTGAGATGCTGCCCGACCCGCCGGGGAACAGGATCGGGAACACCTCGCCGAAGGCCGTCCTGGTGTCTTCGAACGCGGCGAGGAAGATGACCTGCATCCGCTCGTCGAGCTCCTCGATGATGGTGATGAGGTCCTTGCGCGTCTGCGTCAGATCGGCGAGCTGCTCGGTGAGGAACTTGTGCCGCTGCTCGAGGGCCGCGAACTCCTCGAGGGCGAGCGGGTTGACTCGGCCGAGCTGTGTCAGTTTCCGCTCGGCCTCCTGCAGCCGGCGGCGCTGCTGCGCACGTTCGTAGGGGACGGATGCCTCGTCCGCGCCTCCGCCTGCATCGTCGCGCTCCTCGTCGCCGTCGCCGTCGCCGTCGCGATTCGGCGCGGCATCGACAGGAACAGGCTGATCCGGGCCATATTCCGAAACCAGAATGTGCTCATCGAGACCCAGCTCGGAACTCACCCGCTCGAGGATGCCGGTGACGTGCAGGCGCTTCTCGTGGATCTGCAGCTCGAGGCTGTGGACGCTCTCCGTGAGCCCGGCGAGCCGCTCTCGGGCTGCCGCCTCCTGACCGCGCAGCTCGCTGAGCTCGGCAGTGAGCGCGGTGCGCTCGGACTCGGCCTGCGCCTGCTCGAGACGCGCCTGCACGAGGGAACGCTCGACCGAGTCGAGGACGGCGGGAAGCTGGGCGGCGACGCCGGCCGCCGTCTCGCGCTGCGCACGCCGCACCACCGCCCGCCGGGCCGCCTCGGCGGCCGCCTCGCGTTCGCGTTCGCGCTGGCGCTCCAGCCCCAGAACACGAGCCTCGCCCGCTCGGATGCGCTCCTTGAGGGTCTCGACATCGAGGCGCGCTCTCATCTCGGCGTCGCGCGCACCCTCGAGAGCGGCGAGCATGCCGTCCCGCGCCGAGGCGTCGAGGATGGGCCGCGGCGCCTCGAGGGCAGCTGTCAATTGGTCGCCGGCCGATCGGGCCGCCCCCTCCGCATCCTCCACCGCCGCTGCGGCCTGCGCGAGTCCGGATGCCAGGCGGTCGCACTCGGCGACCGCGGCCTCGAATCGCACCGTGGCGCGGTTGACCTGCTCGGTGTGGGCGGCGAGAGCGGCGTCGTGCTCGCGCAGTGTCGTGAGGGCGGCCGTCGTGCGCTGACGGGTGCGCTCGAGTTCGCCCGTGGCATCGTGGAGCGCCTCGCGCAGCGAGTCGGCCACGACGATGATCTCGTCGCGACGCTCGGCTGCGGCATCCCGCTCGGCGGCCAGCTCGAGACGCGAGCGGCCCTGACCCGACCCGGCACGCACGGTGTACTCGGTCACGACCTCGCCCGCGCGCGTCACGACGGTGACAGGTCCGCCCACCCCCGCCGCGGCGAGCACCGGTCCTGCGGAAAGAGCCGCGTCCAGGTCGTCGGCGACCACGACGAACGCCAGGATTCCCAGCACGCCGTCGGGCGCGGAGACGACATCCCGTGCCGGCACGACTCCGGCGATCTTCGGGAACTCGGGGCGCATGGTGCCGGCCTGGGCGATCGCGATGTCGACGGTGCCGAGGTCGCCCTCTCGGGCGAGTCGCGCGGTCGCGACCGCATCGTCGCGACTCTCGACGAGGATCCCCTCCACGAGGGGTCCCAGGGCGGCGGCGATCGCCGCCTCGTACCCGGCCGTGATCCTGACGGCGTCGCCGAGGAGCCCGCGGACCCCCGCGGCTCCGCGCTCGACGATCTCAGCGGCTGCGTTGCGCCCGTCGAGCGCGCGGCTGAGCGCGGAGGTCTGCGCCGTGAGAGCCTCCGCCTCGCGCTCCGCGGCATGAAGGCGTTCGCGCAGAGCACCCACGGTGGTCTCGGCCTCGGTCGCATCGCGCTGGGCGCGCTCGTACGCCGATGCGTACTCGGCCGCCGAGCCCTCCGGCACCAGATCCGGATCGACGCCGGCGAGGGTCTGCTCCGCCTCGGCACGCCTGGTCAGCGCGGCATCGAGGGAGCGCTGCTGACGTTCGACGGCCGCCCGCACGGCGGCCAGGGCCGACTCGGCCGCCTCCGCCGACCCCCGCAGTGCCGTGAGGCGCAGATCGTGCTCCGAGACGAGGGCGCTCTGCGCAGCGATGTCGGTGTCGAGCGCGTCGAGTTCGCCGCGCGCGCGCATCACGCCGCGCGAGGCCTCGGCCGCGGCATCCTGTGCCCCGCCCAGCCCGTCCGCGATGTCCTGGATCTCGGCGCGGGCCTCGTCGATCATCGCCTGCGAGACGGTCGTGAGCTCGATGCGCTCGTCGTCCTCGGCCTCGCCGAGCAGCGCCAGCCGCTGGCCCGCGAGGGCGTACAGGCTGCGCAACCGCTCCTGGACCCGCTCGAGCCCGTACGTCACGCGGCGGGCCTGGTCCACGGCCTCCGACCGCTGCTGCGCCTCGAGCTGCTCTATGCGGGTGCGGGCGTTGTCGAGCCTGTCCTGCAGCACGATCCGCTCGGCGTGGCGCTCCTGCTCGCTGTGCGCGTGCGACGCGAGCTCGGCGCGGAGCCCGACGATCTCGTCGGCGAACAGGCGGGCCTTGGCGTCGCGCACGACGGCGGCGATCGTGGCCGCCTCGCGGGCGATCTCGGCCTGCCGGCCGAGCGGCTTGAGCTGGCGCCGCAGCTCGCCGGCCAGGTCGCTCAGCCGCGTGAGGTTGGCCTCCATCGCCTCGAGCTTGCGGAGGGTCTTCTCTTTGCGGCGGCGATGCTTGAGGATGCCCGCGGCCTCCTCGATGAAGCCGCGGCGGTCTTCGGGCGACGCCTGCAGGACGCTGTCCAGGCGGCCCTGCCCGACGATCACGTGCATCTCGCGGCCGAGGCCCGAGTCGCTCAGCAGCTCCTGCACGTCGAGCAGCCGGCAGACCTCGCCGTTGATGGCGTATTCGCTCGCGCCGTTTCGGAACAGCGTTCGGCTGATCGTGACCTCGGAGTACTCGATCGGCAGGGCGCCGTCGCTGTTGTCGATCGTGAGCTGCACCTCGGCGCGGCCGAGTGGCCCGCGCGTCGCGGTACCGGCGAAGATGACGTCCTCCATCTTGCCGCCGCGGAGGGTCTTGGCACCCTGCTCCCCCATCACCCACGCGAGCGCGTCGACGACGTTGGACTTGCCCGATCCGTTCGGACCGACGATGCAGGTGACGCCGGGTTCGAGCGCGAACGTCGTCGGCTGGGCGAACGACTTGAACCCTTTGAGCGTCACGCTCTTCAGGTGCATGTGTTCGCCTCCGCGGTCGCGCCCTCCCCGGCCGGGGACGCCCGATCGATTCCGGGCGCCCACCAGGCTACCGGAGGGGTGCGCGCGCACCCGCGTGCATCGCCGCGCGGGTCGCGACACGCCCGTCGTCCACCGAATCTGCGAGAAAGCTTGACGCGGGCTGCAAGACCGCGCTAGTGTCACTCTCCGCGTCTTGAAGTCGAGAAAGGAGGTCCCGAAATGATGCACATGAACACCACTGGAGTCACCACGCCTGACGGCGTGACGGCTCGTGTCTGCGCGCTCGGGACCCTCTCCTTCGGCGCCACTCAGAACAGCGGCTTCCACACCGCCGGCTGATCCCCGCAGGGGAGAACTCTGCCCTCTCGAGGGCACGATCCTCCTGCGCCGCCCCGGATTCCGGGCGTCGAGCGCACTCCTGCCATCATCCCCGTCGTGCTGCGGCACGACATCCCGCCCGACCGCGCGTGGTTCCGGGCATCCACCTCCACCCATCCGGAAGAGAAACCATCATGAACACCACTTTCGCGCCGCAGCGCCCCTCGGGCATCCCCGATACGCTGCGGCTCCCGAGCCGCGACACCCGTATCTCGCTCGCCGACCGCATCGCCCTTCATCTGGGCGTGCAGCTGCTGATCTGGGGCACCCGGACTCCGCGGCTCACCGACGATCGCGAGCGTCACGCTCGCGCACGCCGCACCCACGCCGCGAACACCGCGCGTGAGCACGGCTTCCTCCGCGAGGCCCTCCTCGCGCCTCGGCCGTGACGGCCACCGGGGTCCGCCGCTTCCCGAGCGGCGCGGCGGACCCCCTCACCCACTTCCGATCCACACCGAAAGACGCACGATCATGAACACACTCACCGACATCGAGTTCCGCCCGCTGGTGGTCCCCGCATCCATCGACGCTCCCCACGCCGCCGACTTCATCGAGATGGTGCGGGTGCGCAACCTCGTCTACCGCGAGATCTCCGGGCACGACGACAACGCGATCCCTGCCGACGAGCTGCTCCCCCACTTCAAGCCGAACGAGTACGAGGAGCGCAACATGTGGGTCGTCGTGGACGGCGGCGAGATCGTCGGTCGCGCCGCCGTCGACTTCCCGCTCGAGAACGACTCGAAAGTGGCGTTCTGGCTGGTGGAGCTGCTCCGCGAGACGTGGGGCCGCGGCATCGGATCCGCCGCCTACGAGATGATCGAGCACGAGGCTCGCGAGAACGGGCGCAGCGTGCTGCAGTCCTGGGCCGCGCACCCCGCCGCCGACGGACCCCGCCTCGCACCGCCCACGGGCTTCGGCGAAATCCCCGAGGACCACGCCGCCCGGTTCTTCCGGCGGCACGGCTTCACCCTCGAGCAGGTCGAGCGCAACAGCGCCTTCGATCTGACGGCGCCGTTCGACACGGTGGAGCGTCTGCTCGCCGAGGCGCAGGCCGCGTCGCAGGACTACCGGATCGTCCAGTGGTTCGCGCCGACTCCGCCCGAGTACGCCGAGGGCTACGCGTGGATGAAGTCGCGCATGGTCACCGACGCGCCGGCCGCCGCGCTCGAGTTCGACGAGGAGAAGTGGGATGCCGCGCGCATCGCCGAGCACGACGCCAAGTACACCGACTCGGGTCGCACCATCCAAGTGACGGCCGCGCAGCACATCGCCACCGGCGAGCTGTGCGCCTTCAACGAGCTGGTCGTCGGGAAGGACCGCACCGAAGCGAGCCACCAGGAGGACACGCTCGTGCTCAAGGAGCACCGCGGCCACAAGCTGGGCACGCTCGTGAAGTGCGCCGGCCTGCTGTCGTGGCGCGAGATCGCGCCCGAATCGCCACGTGTGCTCACGTACAACGCAGAGGAGAATCGCCCCATGCTCGACATCAACGAGGCGATCGGCTTCGTCCCGATCGCGTACGAAGGCGCATGGAAGAAGGTGCTGTCATGACCGATCTCGCCCAGCAGGCGACCATCACCGTCGAGCCGATCGTCGTCCCGGCGTCGCTCGACGCGCCGGACGCCGGCCGGTTCCTCGAGCTGGTCCGCATCCAGAACGCCGTGTGCCGGCACGATGCCGGGCACGACTATCTGGACGAGGAGGCCGAGGAGATGCTCGGCTTCATGCAGGACCAGGCCGACTGGTCGCAGCCGGCCTTCGCCGCCGTCCGCGACGGCGTGGTCCTCGGTGCGGCCAAGCTCATGATCGCCAACCAAGAGGACGCCTCGACCGTCGAGTTCGATCTCATGATCGACCCGCCGATGTGGGGGCAGGGCGCCGAGGAGCTGCTGCTCGCGGAGGTCGAGACGGAGGCGCGCAGGCGCGGCCTCAAGACGATCCAGACGTGGACGCTCCACCGGCCCGACGCACCCGGCCCGCGCCTGGAACCCCCGACCGGCTGGGGCGCGATCCCGGCCGAGGACCGTCAGACGCTGTTCCAGCTCGCGAACGGGTTCACCCTCGAGCAGGTCGAGCGCAACAGCTCGTTCGATCTGCGGGGCGACTTCGAGGTCGTCGAGCGGATGCTGGCCGAAGCGCGGGCGGCGGCGGGAGACGACTACCGGCTGATCACGTGGACGGCTCCGACCCCGCCCGAGCGGCGCGACGGGTTCGGCTATGTGCTGTCGCGCATGTCGACCGACGCACCCACCGGCGGGATGGTCGTGGACGAGCAGCACTGGGATGCGGCGCGCGTCGAGCGGCGCGACGCCCGCCAGCGGGCGCAGGGCCTCACGGTCTCGGTGGCCGCGGTGGAGCACGTGCCGACCGGCACGATCGCCGCGTACAACGAGCTCGTCATCTCGGAGGACCACAGCGGCGCGACACAGCAGTACGGCACGCTCGTGCTCAAGGAGCATCGCGGTCGCAAGCTCGGCACGATCGTGAAGTGCGCGAACCTCCTGCGGTGGCGTGAGGTCGTCCCGGAGTCACCGCGCGTGTCGACGTTCAACGCCGAGGAGAACCGCCACATGCTCGACATCAACGAGGCCATCGGCTTCGCGCCGGCGTCGTACGCCGGCGCGTGGAAGAAGATCCTCGCCGGCTGACGACGAGGTCGCGGCATCCGCTCTCTCAGGAGGACGGATGCCGCGGCCCGCGCTGGCAGTGCGGGCAGAAGTGGCTGGACCGGTTCGTGAACGACACGCGCACGATCGGTCGCCCGCACCGCGGGCAGGGCTCGCCCGTCCGGCCGTAGGCGTTTAGCGAGTGCGCGAAGTAGCCGGCCCGTCCGTTGACGTTCACGTACTGGGCGTCGAAGCTGGTGCCGCCCTCGGCCAGCGCCTTCTCGAGGACGTGACGCACCTCGGCGAGCAGCCGGTTCACCGCGCGCGTCGACAGCGCGGCGGCCGGCGTCTCGGGGTGGATGCGCGCCGCCCACAGGGACTCGTCGGCGTAGATGTTGCCCACGCCGCTGATGACCGACTGGTCGAGGAGCACGCGCTTGATGCCCGAGTGCTTCCGGGCGATCAGACCGCGGAACGCGGCATCCGCGAATGCCGGATCGAGCGGATCCCGCGCGATGTGCGACACCTGACGGGGGACGGATGCCTCGCCCCCGCCCAAGCCGCCCGGGGCGCCGTCGGCCGTCGGGACGAGCTCGTCGATGGCCAGCGAGCCGAACGTGCGCTGATCCGCGAAGATGACAGACACCTCTCCGTGCGCCGGATGGACGAGGTCGATACGCACGCGCTCGTGCCGCTCGGGCGCCGCGCCGGGCGCGCGCAGGAGCAGCTGTCCGCTCATGCCGAGATGGCCGATCACGGCCTCGACGGGCTCGCCTCCGCCGCTGCGCGGCTCGAGGGGAAGCCAGAGGAACTTGCCGCGGCGCACAGCCGAGCGGAGGCCGCGACCCGTGAGCGCCGTCTCGAAGTCGGCACCCGCTCCGGCGTGGCGCGTCAGGGCGCGGTCGTCGAGAACCGTGACTCCCAGGACGGTGGCGCCCGTCACCGCGGGTGCGAGGCCGGCGCGGACGACCTCGACCTCGGGGAGCTCAGGCACGTCCGCTGAGCTCGTTCCAGGCCCGCAGCGCTGCAGCCATCTCAGCCTGCTTCTTGCTCGTGCCGACGCCCTCAGCCGAGACGTCGCCGACGACGACGACCGCCGTGAAGGTGCGGTCGTGATCGGGGCCGGTCGACGAGACCGAGTACGCCGGGGGCTGGGCCCCGGATCGGGCGGCCAGCTCCTGCAGGCTCGTCTTCGGATCCATGGCGGCGCCGTAGCGCTCGGGGTCGGCCAGCAGCGGCTCGACCAGACGCAGCACCAGACCGGTCGCGGCGTCAGGACCGGCCGACAGGTAGGTCGCGCCGATGACGGCCTCCATGGTGTCGGCGAGGATCGAGTCCTTGTCGCGACCGCCGGTGAGGTCCTCGCCGCGGCCGAGCTTCAGGTGCGCGCCGAGACCGATGCCGCGGGCGATCTCGGCCAGCGCGACCGTCGAGACGACGCTCGCCCGGCGCTTGGCCAGCGCACCCTCTTCGAGCTCGGGGTGACCGGTGAACAGACGCACCGTCACCGCCTGCCCGAGCACCGAGTCGCCGAGGAACTCGAGGCGCTCGTTGTGGGGCACCTGGCCGTTCTCGTACGCCCACGAGCGGTGCGTGAGCGCAAGCGACAGAAGCTCGGAGTCGATGTCGACCCCGAGCTTCTGCGTGAGCTCGGTGAGCGCGAGGCGCTCATCCATGACGTCGGTCATGTCGCCAGAGGCGATCAGACGTCGGCGACCTTGCGGCCCTTGTACTCGAGGAACAGCTCGGTGCCCTGCGAGTCGGTGACGACCTTCGCCTGGTGCGGACGGCTGTAGACGGTCTTGCCGTTCTCGACGGTCTTGACCAGCGTGGGGGCCTCGGCCTTCCACTGCGCGCGACGCGAGCGCGTGTTGGAACGGGAGACCTTCCGCTTCGGGGGGTTGCCTGCCATAGCTAGCTCTCTTCTGTGTTCTCGGCGCGGAGGCGCGGTGCTTCTGCGTCGTGGTCTGTGGTGTAGTCCTGGAGCGCGGCCCAGCGAGGATCGAGGGGCTCGCGCTGCTCTGGCCCGGTGCTCTCGGTCATCCGCTCACCCGTGGCCGGATCGAGGCCGGGGCAATCCGGCTGACACACCGGCTGAAACGGAAGCGACAGGACCATCGCATCCCTGACCAGAGTTTCAAGATCCACGTGGTCGTCTTGAACCTCGAAGTCAGTTGCTTCCTCTCCAGGATACGCGAAAAGCTCCTGAAACTCGACTTGGAGCCCTTCGGCGATGTCGGTGAGGCAGCGTCCGCAGACGCCGGCGTACTCCGCATCGGCGCTCCCCGACACCAGGATGCCCTCGTGGACCGACTCGAGGCGCACGTCGATGTCGACGGGCACGCCCGCCTCGACGGAGACCAGGCCCTCGCCCCACTTCTCCGGAGCGGGGACCTCGAACCGGAGCTCCCGCATCTCGCCGGGACGGCGGACGATGTCCTTCACGCGGATCACGAACGGACCCGTCACATGCTGTCTGACCACGATCAACCATCGTAGCGCCGGGCCCTGGACGAGGGCCGGGAGCTCACAGGTCGCGTGCGCCCGTGTCGAGGAAGCGGGCGACCGCGGGCGGGACGAACGGCGACACGTCGCCCCCGAGCGACGCCACCTGGCGAACGAGCGAGCTCGACACCAGGGCGTGAGCGGGGTCCGGCAGCAGGAAGACCGTCTCGACGTGGGCGAGGTGGCGGTTGACGATCGCCATCGGCGTCTCGTAGGCGACGTCCACCTGTGAGCGGATGCCCTTGACGAGCACCCCGGCGTCGACATCCGTCGCGTAGTCGACCAGGAGACCCATCGACCACGACGCGACGACGACGTCGCCGTCGATGTCGCTCTCCTCGATCGACTGCTCGAGGAGGGCCAGGCGCTGCGCGATGGGGAGCATCGCCTCTTTGCCGGGGTTGTGGACGACGAGCACGTGGAGCTGGTCGTAGAGCGAGGCCGCTCGGCGGATCACGTCGAGGTGACCGAGGGTCGGCGGGTCGAAGGACCCGGGGACGACGGCGATCCGGCTGTTCATGCGGCCAGCCTATTCAATTCTTCGCGAGGGCCGCGCGCTCCTCGATGCCGACTCGGCGCTCGAGGGCGGCCGCGAGTCCGGGGTGGCGCGTGAGCGCCGGGTCCTCGTCGAGGACGGCTTCGGCGGCGATGCGCGCCTCTGCGATCACGTCGGCGTCCTTCACCACGCGCAGCAGCCGGAGCGAGGACCGGGCGCCGGACTGCGCGTCGCCGAGCACGTCGCCCTCGCCGCGCAGCTCGAGATCGACCTCTGCGAGGGCGAAGCCGTCCAGCGTGGCGGCGACGGCGTCGACACGCTCGCGCGCCGGCGACCCGATGCCCGCCTCGGTGACCAGCAGGCACAGCCCGGGGACACCGCCGCGACCGACGCGTCCGCGCAGCTGATGCAGCTGAGACACGCCGAACCGGTCGGCTTCGAGGATCGCCATGGTCGAGGCATTCGGCACGTCGACCCCGACTTCGACGACCGTGGTCGCCACGAGCACATCGATGTCGCCGCGCGCGAACGCCTGCATGACGGCGTCCTTGTCGTCGGAAGGCATCTTGCCGTGGAGGATCTCGACGCGGATGTCGGCGAAGGCCGGATGCCGCGACAGGAGGTCGGCGACCTGCACCACCCCCCAGCGGGTGCGCGGCGCGGCGGTCTCGTCGCCCACGGGCTCATCGGCGGTGTCGTCCTTGGTGAGCGCCTCCGCGTCGATCGCGGCGCACACGACGAACGCCTGCCGGCCCTCGGCGACCTCCTCGGCGATGCGGTCGAACACGCGCCCGAACCACGCGGGCTTCTCGGCGAGCGGGGCGACGAACGTCTGGATGCCCGCTCGGCCGGCCGGCATCGTGCGGATGGTCGAGACGTCGAGGTCGCCGAAGACCGTCATCGCGACAGTGCGCGGGATCGGCGTCGCTGTGAGCACGAGGGCGTGCGGCGACGAGCCCTTGGCCCGCAGCGACTCACGCTGCTCGACGCCGAACCGATGCTGCTCGTCGACGACGACGAGACCGAGATCGGCGAACGTGGTGGTCTCGCTGAGCAGGGCGTGCGTGCCGACGACGATGCGCGCCTGCCCGGAGGCCACCCGCAGAGCGGCTTTGCGGCGCTCGGCGGCCGGCATCTGCCCGGTGAGCAGCGTGGGCATGAGCTCGGGAGCGAGCTGAGGCCCGAGCATCCTCGCGATCGAGCGGAGGTGCTGCCCGGCGAGCACCTCGGTCGGCGCGATGAGCGCGGACTGACCCCCGCTCTCGGCGACCTGGAGCATCGCTCGCAGGGCGACGAGGGTCTTGCCCGACCCCACCTCGCCCTGCACGAGGCGGTTCATGGGCCAGTCGCCCTGCAGATCTCGCTCGACCTGCTCGCCGACGCTGACCTGATCGGGCGTGCGCGGGAAGGGCAGCGCCTCGTCGAACCGTGCCAGCAGCGCTCCTGGCGCGCGCCGGGTCGCCGAGAGCGCGCGCACGAAGGCCCGCTGCTGGAGAAGGGCCGCCTGCAGCACGAACGCCTCGTGCATGCGCAGCGTCTGCCGCGCCGGCTCGATCTGATCCTCGAACTCGGGGCGGTGGATCCGCTCGACCGCCTTGCGCGCCTCGAGCAGCCCGTGCCGCGCGCGGAGGTCGTCAGGAAGCGGGTCGGGCACCTCGCCGAGCCCGTCGAGCACGAGGTCGACGATCTTCGCGAACTGCCAGCTCGCCACGGTGCTCGTCGCGGGGTAGATCGGGATCGGCAGATTGGCATTGGCCTCGGCGGTCAGCCGCGCGGTCGCCTCGTCGTCGAAGAGCTCGTAATCGGGATGCGCGAGCTGCTTCGCGCCCCGGTACTCCCCCACCTTGCCGGCGAAGATGCCCCGCCGGCCGGGCGACAGGTCCTTGACCCGCCACGACTGGTTGAAGAAGGTCAGCGAGAGGTCGCCGTGGCCGTCGCTGATGACGACCTCGAGGAGCGAGCCCTTGCGGTTCTGCATGCGGCGCTCGTTCGCGCGCTTGACCTCGGCGACGATCGTCACCGGCTCTCCGACGGGGAGGGACGAGATGGGCGTGAGCTCGCCGCGCTTCGCGTAGCGGCGCGGGTAGTGCGCGAGCAGGTCGCCGACCGTGCGCATCCCGAACGCGCGCTCGAGCGCCGACGCGGTCTTGCCGCCGACGGCGCCGTCCAGGCGGGACTCGAGCGTGAACGACGGCATGCTGCGATTCTAGGTTCGACCGGCGACGCCGCTGCTGTCGGCGTAACCACAGGGCGGTGTCGTACGGTTGCCGGATGCTCCGACGACTCCTCTCCCGCGTCTACTGGGCCTGCAGTCGCTGGACGCTGTCCTCGGAGCCGGCACCCGACCGCCCGACCGTTCTCCTCGGCGTCCCGCACACGTCCAACTGGGACTTCGTGCTGATGCTCGGCATCGCGTGGCGCCTCGGCATCCACGTGCGGTGGCTGGGCAAGTCGAGTCTGTTCCGCGGCTGGCGCGGCCCGATCATGCACCGTCTGGGCGGCATCCCGGTCGACCGCTCCGACCCCTCTCGGGTGGTGGGCGACGTCGTCGCGCGCATCCGCGGCGGCGAGACCTTCGGCCTGGTCGTCACTCCCGAGGGCACGCGGGGCGCCGGCGCGTACTGGAAGTCGGGCTTCTACCGCATCGCCCGCGAGACCGGACTCTCGGTCACGCTGGGCTACGTCGACCGCACGACCATGACCACCGGCCTCGGTCCGACCATCGACCTGACCGGAGATGTGAAGGCGGACATGGACGTCATCCGCGCCTTCTACGCCGACAAGTCCGGTCTGCGTCCCGAGTACCGCACCGAGCCGCGTCTGCGTGAAGAAGGCGGCGCCGAGACGGCCGCCTGAGCCGCCCGGCTATCGTGGGCGTGTGACGCGCATCATCGCGGGCCGGGCCGGCTCGCTCACCCTGGAGGTGCCCGACGCCGGCACCCGCCCGACGAGCGATCGCGTGCGCGAGTCGCTCTTCGGCGCGCTCGAATCGGCCGACGCCCTCCGCGGTGCGGCGGTGCTCGACCTGTATGCCGGCTCCGGAGCCCTCGCACTCGAGGCGGTGAGCCGCGGCGCTGCGCGCGCTGATCTCGTCGAGAAGGCGCCGCGCGCGGCATCCGTCGTCCAGCGCAATGCTGCGAAGGTGACCAAGGCGATCGGCCGGGATGCCGCGATCGCCGTGCATCGCTCGGCGGTGCTCTCCTTCCTCCAGACCGCGCGCGGGCCGTTCGACCTCGTCTTCATCGACCCTCCGTACGATCTCGGCGACCACGAGCTCACGCACGCGCTCCAGCTCCTCGCGCCGACCCTCGCGCCGGATGCGATCGTCATCGTGGAGCGGGCGTCCCGCTCCCCCGAGCCGGCGCTGCCGGCCGGGCTCGTCGCCGAGCGGTCCAAGCGCTACGGCGACACGACGCTGTGGTGGTCGCGCGCGACGGCGTCCGCCGACGACTGACACTCAGCCGCGGCCCGCATCCCAGTCGCGGTAGGGATCCCATCCGGCTCTGCCGTCGTGGGGGCGTCCGTCCACGGTCACGGCATCGACCCCACGCTCGGTCACGACGCCGACGATCCGGAAGCCGTCGGGGAGCACCGAGCCGCTCGGGAACGTCGCGAGCAGCGCGTGGTCCTCGCCGCCCGAGAGCGCGGACGTGGGATCGGGACCGAGGGCGGCGGAATCGAAGGAGACGGAGACGCCGGATGCCGCGGCCAGCCGGGCCGCATCGAGCACGAGCCCGTCGGAGACGTCCATCATCGCCGTCGCGCCCGCATCGGCGGCGACGGGGCCCAGCGCCACGGGAGGGCGCGGGCGAAGCTGCACCGCGAGGTCGCTGCGCTCTTCGCCCGTGAGCGCGGAGCCGTCCACGGCGAGCGGCGCGCCCGCGGCATCCGTGAATCGCTCGAACAGGATCGCGAGCCCGCGGGCCGCGCGACCGAGCGTTCCCGCGACCGCGACCACGTCGCCGGCGCGGGCACCCGAGCGGAGCACCGGCGCACGCCCGTCGAGGGAGCCGAGCGCGGTGACGGCGATCGTCAGCGTGTCGGAGACGGTGAGATCTCCGCCCTCGACCGCGCATTCGGGGGCGAGAGAATCGCACGCTGCGCGCAGACCGTCTGCGAGACCCTCGACGAACGAGCGGCGGGTGTCATCGGGCATCGCCAGCGCGACCAGCAGAGCGGTGGGTCGCGCGCCCATCGCGGCGACGTCGGCGAGGTTGACGGCGGCGGCCTTCCAGCCGAGGTCGAACGCGTCAGACCAGGCCAGGCGGAAATCGGGGCCGTGCACCAGCGTGTCGACGGTCGCCACGACGCGGCCGTCGGCGACCGCGATGACGGCGGCGTCGTCGCCCGGGCCGACCACCGCGCGGGTCGGCGCGAGGCGGTCGAGGATGCCGCGGAGGATCGCGCCCTCGGTCAGGTCGCCGACGCGCGGATCCGAGGCACTCATCCCCCCAAGGTAGCCTGGACGGGTGACCCGAGCGCGCCGCCTGACCGCCCTCATGCTCGCCCTCATCGCCTGCACCGCCGGTCTCGCCGGCTGTGCGAGCACCGTCTCGATGCAGCCCGCGGCGGACGCGAACGATCCGGCCTGCGCCGACGTGTCCGTCGGACTCCCCGGCTCGCTGGCCGGGCAGCCCCGACGATGGACCGACGCGCAGGCGACGGCCGCGTGGGGCGAACCCGCCGCCGTCCTGTTCACGTGCGGGCTCGAGCCGCTCGGCCCCACCACCCTTCCGTGCCAGACCGTGAACGGCGTGGACTGGGTGATCGACGAGACCGACGCCCCGCAGTACCGCGTGACGTCCTTCGGCCGCGTGCCCGCCGTCGAGGTCTACCTCGACAACGACGTGGTTGCGAGCGCCGAGGTCCTCGATGCGCTGTCGCTCGTGGTCTCGCGCCTCCCGGCGGACGGGTCGACGTGCGTGGCCCGCGATGACGCCGCGAGCGACTGACGTGCGGCTGCGGCCTGCCGCGGTGCCCGGTCAGGCCGCGCGGTCGAGCGCCGTGTCGATGAGCTCGGTGATCAGTTCGGGGTACGACAGACCTGACGCGATCCAGCACTTGGGGAACATCGATATCGGCGTGAAACCGGGCATCGTGTTGAGCTCGTTGACAAAGAGGCCGTCGTCGGTGAGGAAGAAGTCCACCCGCGCCAGGCCGCGACCGTCGACCGCGTCGAAGGCGCGCACGCCGAGCTCCTGGAGCGCCGCGATCTCGGCGTCCGTGAGGTCGGCGGGGCACACGACGTCCGCCCCGTCGCCTCCCAGGTACTTGCCCTCGAAGTCGTAGAACTCGCGCGTGGTGAGCACGATCTCGCCCGGGAGCGAGGCACGGGAGCCGGCTCCGTCGCGCCCCTCCAGGATGGCGACCTCGACCTCGCGCCCGACGATCGCCGACTCGATGAGCACCTTGTCGTCCTCGGCGAAGGCCAGCTCCAGCGCCGCTGCGAGTTCCGAGGCGTCGTGCACCTTGGAGACGCCGACGCTCGACCCCGCGCGCGCGGGCTTCACGAAGGTGATGGCGCCGAGGGACGCGGCATCCGCTCGCACCTGCTCGGGATCGCGCTCCCACTGCCGGCGCGTCACCGTGACCCACGGCGACACCGGCACGCCGGCCGCCGCGAGCACGATCTTCATGAAGTGCTTGTCCATGCACAGGGCCGAGTCGAGCACGCCGCCGCCCGCGTACGGGATGCGGAGCGTGTCGAAGAAGCCCTGCACCGTGCCGTCCTCGCCGTGCAGGCCGTGCAGGATCGGCAGCACCGCGTCGACGGTGCCGACCTCGTCGATCGTGCCGTCGGCGCGGCGCACGCGCAGGGTGCGGTCGCCGCCGCCCTCGGGCCACAGGACGCGCGTGCCGTTGTCGACGACCTCGGGCAGCCGTTCGGCGTCGAGCGCGAACTTGTCGGGATCGTCGTCCTCGAGGACGAACACGCCGTCGCGCGTGATGCCGACCGGGATCACCCGGTAGCGGTCACGGTCGATCGCCCGCAGCACCCCTCCCGCCGTGGCGGAACTGATCGAGTGCTCGCTGGAGCGACCGCCAAAGAGCACCGCCACCGCCGGCCTGTCCATTCTGCGTCCTCTCGCCCTTCGGGGTGTCGTCGTCTGTCGTGAGATGCGGCGCGATGTCGCGCGGGTTCATCGTTCCGTCGAGGACCATCTTGACCTGCTCGACGATCGGCATCTCGACGCCGACCTCTCTCGCGAGCTGGAGGATGGGCGCCACGGACGCGAGCCCCTCGGCGGTCTGGTTCATCTGCTTGACGACGTCGTCGAAGCGGTACCCCTGACCGAGCAGGCGCCCGGCGGTGTTGTTGCGGCTGAGCGGCGACTGGCACGTCGCGATGAGGTCGCCGAGACCGGCGAGACCCTGGAGCGTCTCGGGGTGCGCGCCGAAGGCGACCGCGAAGTCGGTCATCTCGACCAGACCGCGCGTGATGATCGACGCCTTGGTGTTCTCGCCGTAGCCGACGCCGTCGACGATGCCGATCGCGACGGCGATGAGGTTCTTGAGCACGCCGCCGAACTCGGTGCCGATGACGTCGGTGTTCACGAACGTGCGGAAGTAGCCGTTGCGTGCGCGCCGGGCCACCGCGTCGGCGGTCTCCTGGCTCGTCGACGAGATGACGGCGGCCGTCGGCTGCTCGCGTGCGATCTCGAGAGCGAGGTTCGGACCGGATGCCACGGCGATGCGCGCCGGGTCGCAGTGGAGCTCCTGCTCGATGACCTGGCTCATCCGCAGTCCGGTCCGTCGCTCGACGCCCTTCATGAGCGACACGATCGGGACCTCGCTGCGTGAGACGAGCGGGCGGACGGCCTTGAGGTTCTGCCGGACCGCCTGGCTCGGGATCGAGAGGTACACCTGCTCTGCGCCGTCGAGCGCCTCGGACAGGTGGTGCGTCGCGTACATGCTGCGCGGGAGGTTGATCCCCGGCAGGTACTCGCTGTTGCGCTTGCCCTCGTGGATCTCGCTCGCGAGCTCGGGCCGGCGGGCCCACATCGTGACGTTCGCGCCGCCGTCGGCGAGGATCTTGCCGAAGGTGGTTCCCCAGCTGCCGGCTCCGATCACCGCCACGCGGGGGCGGGAGGCATCCTGTCTACGGCTCAAGGCGACCCGTCTCCTTCTGCCCGTGATCGGCGGGGTTCCACCGCTGTGCCGGGGCGGGCTCGCCCCGCAGCTGCGCGAGCAGGTCGGCGACGTCGGCCATCACGCGGTCGGTGGCCGCGGCGAGGTTCACCGGCTGCTGTCCGCCCGAGAAGGCGCTCAGGTCGACCGGGTCGCCGAACACCACGCGCACACGACGACGGAGGGGCCACAGCTTCAGCTTGCCGTATCGCGGCATCACCTGCTGGACACCCCAGTGGGCCATCGGGATGACCGGGATCGCGTCGGCCAGCGCCAGTCGCACAGCGCCGGTCTTGCCGCGCATGGGCCACAGGTCGGGCTCGCGGGTGAGCGTGCCCTCGGGGTAGACGATCACCCCGCGTCCGAGTCGCACGAGCGTCTCGGAGGTCTCGAGCGTCTGACGAGCGGATGCCGCCGACGACGACCTCGCGACCGGCACCATACCGGTGCTGCGCAGGATCCAGCCCAGCACGGGGACGCGGAAGAGGCTCTCCTTCGCCATGAAGCGAGGGGCGCGGCCGGCCTTCCACACCGCGAGGGCGACGGCGAGCGGGTCGGCCTCGGAGTAGTGGTTCGGCGCGAGGACGTACGCGCCCTCGCGCGGCAGCTTCTCGGCACCGTGGATCTCGAGCTTGAAGAGCAGAGCGATGAGCGGCGCGGCGACCGCGGCGAGCGGCCAGAAGACGCTCGGGCGGGTCTTCTCACGGGACGCCCGCGGCATCGGGGACGAGGGAGCCACAGGACTATCCGATGACGTCGAAGTCGGCGCCGAGCGTCTCGAGCTTGGTCAGGAACTTCTCGTAGCCGCGCCGGATGATGCCGACGTTGCGCACGACGGACTCGCCCTCCGCCGCGAGGGCTGCGATGACGTAGCTGTAGCCGCCGCGGAGGTCGGGCACGACGACGTCGGCGCCGTGGAGAGGCGTCGGACCGGTGATGACGGCAGCCTGCTCGAGCTCGCGGCGCGGAACCCGGCGGTCGGGAGCGTCGATCCCGCGCGGGTGCACGACGATGTCGGCGCCCATCTGCACGAGGGCCTGCGTGAAGCCGAGGCGGTTCTCGTACACCGTCTCGTGGACGGTGGAGGTGCCCTCGGCCTGCGTGAGCGCCACGATGAGCGGCTGCTGCCAGTCGGTCATGAACCCGGGGTGCACGTCGGTCTCGACGACGACGGGCTTGAGGGCGCCGCCCCGGCGGAACTGGATGCCGTCCTCGTGGATGTCGAACCAGCCGCCCGCCTTGCGGAAGACGTTGAGGAAGGTCAGCATCTCCTGCTGCTTGGCACCGCCGACGAAGATGTCGCCGTCGGTCGCCAGCGCGGCGCACGCCCACGACGCGGCCTCGTTGCGGTCGAAGATGGCGCGATGATCGTAGCCGCGCAGCTCGTCGACGCCCTCGATGAGGATGACGCGGTTGGGCTCGTAGGAGATGATCGCGCCCATCTTCTGCAGCACCGCGATGAGGTCCATGATCTCGGGCTCGATCGCCGCGTTGCGCAGCTCGGTCGTGCCCTTGGCCTTCACCGCGGTCAGCAGGACCTGCTCGGTCGCCCCGACGCTCGGGTACGGGAGCTCGATCGAGGCTCCGTGCAGGCCGTTCGGCGCGGTGATGCGGATGCCCTCGTAGCTCTTGTCGACGACCGCGCCGAACGCGCGCAGGGCGTCCATGTGGAAGTTGATCGGCCGGTCGCCGATGCGGCAGCCGCCGAGGTCGGGGATGAGCGCCTCGCCCAGGAGGTGCAGCAGGGGTCCGCAGAAGAGGATCGGGATGCGCGAGGCTCCGGCGTGCGCGTCGATCGCCTCGAAGTGCGCCGACTCGGCACCGCTCGGGTCGAAGTGGAGGGTGCCCTCCTCGTCGCCGTCCCACACCCGCACGCCGTGCACCTCGAGCAGCGAGCGCACGACCTGCACGTCGCTGATGTCGGGCACGTCGCGCAGCGTGCTCATGGTCTCGCCGAGCAGCGCGGCCACCATCGCCTTGGTGACGAGGTTCTTCGCGCCCTTCACCTCGACACGGCCCGTCAACGGACGCCCTCCGCGAATGGCGAGGACCTCGCCGGCAGGTTCGCCGTCCGCGGGGGTGCTGGGCGTAACGCTGAGAGCGGACTTCATCCGGTGGACCTCACTTGTGTCTTCGAGGGGCGGCGGGATCGGCGCGAGTGCCCGGGTGGGGCGTGGGCCTGGCTTACGGAACAGGGAGCGTCCGTGGCCGCCATGCCTCGCGGCGAGCCTCGAACTGCGCGATCTTGTCTTCGTTGCGCAGCGTGAGCCCGATGTCGTCGAGCCCTTCGAGAAGCCGCCACCTAGTGTAATCGTCGATGTCGAAAGCGACCTCGAGTGCGCCGATCGTCGCGCGTCGCGCCTCGAGATCGACCGTCATGGAGATGCCCGGCTCGGCCTCGATCGCGGCCCACACGGCTTCCACGTCGGCGTCCGAGATGACGCCCGTCACCAGGCCCTGCTTGCCCGCGTTGCCGCGGAAGATGTCGGCGAACCGCGAGCTGAGGACGACGCGGAAACCGTAGTCGCGCAGTGCCCACACGGCGTGCTCCCGGCTGGAACCGGTGCCGAAGTCGGGACCGGCCACCAGGATGCTGGCACCGGCGTATGCGGGCTGGTTCAGCACGAAGCCGGGGTCCTGGCGCCAGCTCGCGAAGAGGGCGTCCTCGAAGCCGGTCTTCGTCACGCGCTTGAGGTAGACGGCGGGGATGATCTGATCGGTGTCGACGGCCGAGCGCTTGAGCGGCGCGGCGATGCCCGTGTGCGTGGTGAACTTGTCCATGTCAGGCCTCCGCTCCTGCCGGCGCGACCGCATCGGTCTCGATCGGCTCCAGGTCGCTCGGACTCGACAGCGTGCCTCGGACGGCAGTCGCCGCCGCGACGAGGGGCGAGACGAGATGCGTCCGGCCGCCCTTGCCCTGGCGCCCCTCGAAGTTGCGGTTGCTAGTCGAGGCGCACCTCTCCCCCGGTGCGAGCTGATCGGGGTTCATGCCGAGGCACATCGAGCATCCGGCGAAGCGCCACTCCGCTCCGAAGTCGGTGAAGACCTTGTCGAGCCCCTCGGCCTCGGCCTCGAGGCGCACGCGCGCCGATCCGGGCACGACCATCACGCGCACGCCCTCGGCCTTGGTGCGGCCGCGGACCACCGAGGCGAACGCCCGCAGGTCCTCGATGCGGCTGTTGGTGCACGAGCCCATGAACACCGCGTCGACGACGACGTCTTTCAGCGGAGTGCCGGGCGCGAGGTCCATGTACTCCAGCGCCCGCTCCGCGGCCGCGCGCTCGTTCGCATCCGCGATGTCCGACGGCGTCGGCACCACGTCGGACAGCGACACGCCCTGACCCGGGTTGGTGCCCCACGTGACGAACGGCTCGAGGTCGGCGGCATCGAGATACACCTCGGCGTCGTAGACCGCGCCCTCGTCGCTGGGGAGGGTGCGCCAGTACGCCACCGCGTCGTCCCAGTCCTGGCCCTGCGGTGCGTGCGGGCGGCCCTTGACGTACTCGAACGTGATGTCGTCGGGTGCGATCATCCCGGCGCGCGCGCCGGCCTCGATCGACATGTTGCACATCGTCATGCGGCCCTCCATCGAGAGGGAGCGGATGGCGCTGCCGCGGAACTCGAGCACATAGCCCTGCCCGCCGTTGGCCCCGATCTCGGCGATGATCGCCAGGATGACGTCCTTCGCGGTGACCCCGGGCCGGAGCTCGCCCTCGACGGTGATCGCCATGGTCTTGAACGGCTTGAGCGGAAGGGTCTGCGTCGCCATGACGTGCTCGACCTCGCTCGTGCCGATGCCGAACGCCATCGCGCCGAACGCGCCGTGCGTGCTGGTGTGGCTGTCGCCGCACACCACCGTGATGCCGGGCATCGTCAGGCCCAGCTGCGGGCCGACGACGTGGACGATCCCCTGCTCCTTGTCACCCAGGGAATGCAGACGGACGCCGAACTCCTCGGCGTTGCGGCGGAGCGTGTCGATCTGCGTGCGGCTCGTCAGGTCGGCGATCGGCTTGTCGATGTCGAGAGTCGGGGTGTTGTGGTCCTCGGTCGCGATCGTCAGGTCGAGGCGGCGCAGCGGGCGCCCTTCGGCCCGGAGGCCGTCGAAGGCCTGCGGGCTCGTCACCTCGTGGACGAGGTGCAGGTCGATGTAGATGAGGTCCGGCTGGCCGTCCTCGCCCTTGACGACGAGGTGGTCGTCCCAGACCTTCTCGGCCAGGGTGCGGGGACGATCGGGAATGCCGGATGCGTCGGGATTGCTCATTGCTCTGTTCTCCTCGGAGGGGACGTTGTCCGCAAAGGGAAAGGCCCGCGACGAACTCCGCGACGAGGGAGGCCTGGGAACTAGGACTCGTCGCGGCCGCTAAGGAGAAGGCGAGCGATCCGCACGGGGCCAGGCTACCACCCGACCGCTCGGCGACGGGCCGCGCACGACGTCGTGTGACACGTGCGCGCCCGTCGCGTCGGGTCAGTGGGCGTCGCGATGCGGCTGCTCCACGGTGGGCGGTGTGCCCTTCTCCTCGGCGACCACCGTCGCGGCCTCGGCGGCCGCCTCGGTGCCGGCGGGCGCCTCGGCGGCGGCGGCCACGGCGGCGGGATCCGGAGCGGTGTTCTTCCTGTCGCGCGCCGAGGCGATGAGGCTTGCGACCGTCGCGACCGTCATCGCGACGATGATCACGCCGAGCGACATCCACGTCGAGATCTCCGGAGCCCACTCGATGTGCTCGCCGTTGTTGATGAACGGCAGCTCGTTCACGTGCATGGCGTGGAACACCAGCTTCACGCCGATGAAGGCCAGGATGAACGCGATGCCGTAGTGCAGGTAGCGCAGGCGGTCGAGCAGGTCGCCGAGCAGGAAGTAGAGCTGGCGCAGGCCCATGAGGGCGAAGATGTTCGCGGTGAACACGATGAACGGACTCGTCGTGATGCCGAAGATCGCCGGGATCGAGTCGATCGCGAACAGCAGATCGGTCACGCCGATCGCCGCGAACACGATGATCATCGGCGTGAACATCTTCCTGCCGTCGACGACCGTGCGCAGCTTGGCGCCGTCGTAGTGGTCGCTGATGTCGATGAAGCGCCGCAGCATCCGGACGACGAAGTTCTCCTGCTTGACGTCCTCATCGTGGTCCCCGCCAGGGAACGCCTGGCGCCAGGCCGTCCACACGAGGAACGCGCCGAAGATGTAGAACACCCAGCTGAACTGCTCGATGATGGCGGCGCCGGCGAGGATGAACAGGCCGCGCAGCACGAGGGCGATGATGATGCCGACCATCAGCACCTCCTGCTGGTACCGGCGGGGCACCGCGAACTGCGTCATGATCAGCACGAAGACGAACAGGTTGTCGATCGACAGGCTGTACTCGGTCAGCCAGCCGGCGACGAACTGGCCGGCGTACTCTGCGCCGGCGAAGACCCACATCAGCCCGGCGAAGATGAGCGCCAGCGTGACGTAGAACACGACCCACAGCGTCGACTCCCTGGTCGATGGGATGTGCGGGCGCTTCAGGATGAGGAGCAGGTCTGCCAGGAGGATCAGGGTGAGGATCACGAGGGATCCGATTTCGAACCACAGCGGGAGTTCGAGGTCCATTCAGGGCCTTTCGAGGGGAGAGTGCGGAGGGACGGCGGAAGCCGAGAGTCTCTCCCCGCGGCACTGCCGGCCGCGACGCGCACCCGGGATCGCACTGTCGGGACCCGTGATGACGGATGCGCGCTGTCGGGATACTCCCTCTCGCCCGTCCAGGATACAGGCATCGGATGCCGCCCCCGGCGTCGCGAGACGATGCGGACCCTCCCGACACTGACACCGTGAGAGACAATGGTGCTCCGCGGCCCGGCCTCTCCGGGCGGGACCGTGGAGCCGAAGGACGGGAATGCCACAGGACACCGAGCGGGACGACGCTGCGCTCGTGGCGCAGGCGGCAGGAGGCAGCGAGCACGCCTTCCGCACGCTGTACCGCGCCTACGTGCGGCCGGTGTACTGGCTGGCCCACGGGCTGGTCGGGAACGCGGCCGACGCGGAGGACGTGACGCAGGAGACGTTCCTGGTCGCGTGGCGGAAGCTCCCCGGGCTCGAGCTCGCCGGGGACTCGCTGCTGCCATGGCTGGCCACGGTGTGCCGTTTCCAGGCGGCCAACCGCATGCGCCGGCAGAAGCGCGATCGCGAGCACACCGCGGCGGCGGCCGATGAGACGCTGCCCGCGACCGTCGACGTCGAAGAGCAGGTCATCGGCGCCGACCTCGCCGACCGCATCCTGCAGGAGGTCGCCGGCCTCAGCCCCCTCGATCGCGACATCTTCCGCCTCTGCGCCGCCGAGGGCTACGCCTACCAGGCGGCCGCCGACGAGCTCGGAGTGGCGCACGGGGTCGTCCGCAACCGTCTCTCCCGCATCCGGACCCGCCTCCGGACCGTCGTGAAGGAGAGCACATGAACACGCAGCAGCCCACCGGCGCACCGCCGGAGCTTCCCGAGCTCAGCGCGGAGCGCGTCGACGAGATCGAGGACGCCCTCTTCGCCGACATCGCCCGCGAGCGGTCGGAGCGGCACGACCGCAGCGCCCGTCGCGGGCGGATCTGGCTCGCCGGGGGTGCGGCCGCCGCGGTCATCGCGATCGCCGCCATCATCGCCCCGAGCGTGGTGCCGCTGGTCTCCGGCGGCGCCGGCGTCGGCAGCGACCAGTCCGCGGTCGCCCCCGACGCCCCCGTCGAGTCCGACGGCGACCTCGGCGGCGCCGACGCGGGCGCGAGCACGCCCGACGACGGCGCCGGAGGCAAGGCTGAGGAGTCCGTCACCGACCCCGGGGCGGCGGTCATGGGCACCGATCAGTCCGGCGAGCGCGAGATCATCTCCTCCGCGTCGGCGACGGTGTCGGTCGACGACGTCACCGTCGCCGCCCGCACGATCGGCAACTCGGCGGTCGCACACGACGGTTACGTCGAATCGATGAGCATCGGAACCACGGGCGTGTCCTCCCCCGTCGACCCCGCAACCGGAATCGCGTACGACTCGAGGCCGTACCCGTACACGCCGGACGGGGCGTGGATCAGCGTCCGTGTCCCGTCAGACGAACTGCCCGCGATGATCGACGAGCTCTCGGACGTGGGCGAGGTCACCGCGTCGTCCATCAACCGGCAGGACGTCACGGAGCAGGCCGTCGACCTGCGGGCGCGCATCGACGCGGCCCAGGCATCCGTCGATCGCCTGGTCGATCTCATGGCCGAGGCGACCAGCGTGGCCGACCTGATCGCCGCCGAGGCCGCGCTCTCGGAGCGGCAGGCGCTGCTGGAGTCCTACCAGCAGCAGCTCGAGATGCTCGAGGACCAGGTGGCGATGTCGTCGCTCACGGTGACCCTCGTCCCCGTCGTCGAGACGGTCGAGGCCGACCCCGCGGGATTCGGCGACGGCCTCGTCGCCGGCTGGAACGGCCTGGTCGCGACACTCAACGGCATCGTGATCGCCCTCGGCTTCCTGCTGCCCTGGCTGCTCGTGGCCGCCGTCGCGGCGCTCATCGTGTGGGCCGTCATCCGCCTGGTGCGCGGTCGACGCGCCGCACGGCGAGCGGATGCCGCGGCCGCGGGGCGCGCAGAGCGGGCCGACATGGACGACCCCGTGATCTGACCCGGACCCGCCCGCCGGTGGGTCGTCCCGGCGGCGCGGAGGAACAAGAGAAGCCCGGTCCGATGGACCGGGCTTCTCTTGGTGTTGGTGACCCCAGCGGGATTCGAACCCGCGTTACCGCCGTGAGAGGGCGGCGTACTAGGCCGCTATACGATGGGGCCGTTTTCGCAACCGTTCGATTATGCCATGGCGTTCATGCCGTCTCCAAATCGAGGGGGGAAGCGGCGCGGCGCTTGCCCAGGACGCTCCTCGCGGATTGACTCGGGACATGCGAGTGACCAAGTTCGAGCACGCCACCCTGACCCTGCTCGAGGCGGGGCGCACCCTGGTGATCGACCCGGGATCGCTCACGACTCCCCTGTCTCTGCTCGAGGACGTCGTGGGCATCGTCATCACCCACGAGCACCCCGACCACTGGACCCCCGATCACCTCGACCGGCTGCTCAAGGCCTTCCCCGGAACGCCGATCTACGCCCCGGAGGGCGTCGCGAAAGCGGCCGCCGGCTACGACGTGACGGTCGTGCACCCCGGGGACACGCTCGATCTCGAGCCCTTCCGCCTGGAGTTCTTCGGCGGGAAGCACGCCGTCATCCACGAGTCGATCCCGGTCATCGACAACGTCGGAGTGCTCGTCAACGACGAGTTCTACTACCCCGGCGACTCGTACGCGGTGCCGTCGGGCAAGAAGGTGCGTCTGCTCGCCGCGCCGGTGGGCGCTCCCTGGCTGAAGATCGGCGACGCGATGGACTTCGTCCTCGAAGTCGCGCCTCGCCAGGCGTTCGGAACGCACGACATGACCCTGTCGGTGATCGGCCGCGACATGGGCCGCGCCCGGCTGCGCTGGGCGGTGGAGCAGGACGGCGGCGGGTTCCTCATCCTGGACCCGGGCGATTCCACCGACCTCTGAGACCGCCCCGCAGACGCAGACGACGGATGCCGCGCGGCTTCGACCCGCGGCATCCGTCGTCTCATCTCGCATCGAGGGACTCGGAGAGCCCCCGTCTACGAAGCGTCGAGATCGGTCTCGAGCAGTTCGACGAGCTCGTCGAGGGCCTGCTCTGCGCCGTCCCCTTCGGCCTTGAGTGTCACGACCGTACCATGCGAGGCACCGAGCCCCATGAGGGACAGGATGCTGCCCGCGTTGAGGTCCGGCCCCCCGTCGACGGCGATGGTGACGGGCACGCTCTTCTCCTGCACGGCCTGCACGAACAGCTTCGCGGGGCGGGCGTGCAGCCCGGAGCTGCTCGCGATGGTGGCCTGGCGTTCTGCCATGAGTGGTGTCCTTTCGTCGAGACGGCGTGCTCCAGCATTTCGCATGTGCGCCGCCGAGGGAATGGTCAGGCGGGGACAGCGGCCGCGTCGAGGTTCGCCTCGGCGGCGGCCAGCTCCTTCGGCGCGATGAAGCGCTTGAAGAGGACGACCAGGAAGCCGCTCACCAGGACGCCCGCCGCGATCGCGACGAGGAAGCCCCAGATCGGATTGATGGCGAAGAGCACGAAGATCCCGCCGTGGGGCGCGTACGACGCCACCTGGAAGACCATGCACAGCGCGCCGGTGACCGCGCCGCCGACCATCGAGGCCGGGATCACACGCAGCGGGTCGGCCGCCGCGAACGGGATCGCACCCTCCGAGATGAACGATGCGCCGAGCAGCCAGGCCGCCTTGCCGTTCTCACGTTCCACCGGCGTGAAGATCCGGCGCGCGATGACGGTGGAGGCGAGCGCCATCGCGAGCGGCGGCACCATGCCCGACGCCATGACGGCACCCATGATGTACAGCGGCGCGGGGTTCTCGACCGATCCGGCGGCGAGACCCGCGACAGCGAACGAGTAGGCGACCTTGTTGACCGGCCCACCCAGGTCGAAGCACATCATGAGGCCCAGGATCACGCCGAGGGCGACCGCGGAGGCGCCCGACTCGGTCAGGCTGTTGAGCCAGTCGGTGAGCCAGACCATGAGCGTCGCGATGGGCCGGCCGAGGAAGAGGACGAGGAGACCGGACGCGACGATCGAGCCGATGAGCGGGATGATCACGACCGGCATGAGGCCGCGCAGCCAGCGCGGGGCAGGCAGTCGACCCAGCCACCATGCGACGACGCCGGCGAGCAGACCGCCGACGATGCCGCCGATGAAGCCCGCGTTCATGAGCACCGCGACCGCACCGGCCACGAAGCCGGGAGCGATCCCCGGGCGATCGGCGATCGCGAAGGCGATGTAGCCGGCCAGCGCCGAGACGAGGAAGCCCATCGAGGTCGCACCGATCATGAAGAACACCGCACCGAGATACTGACCCAGGGGGCCGAACGGCGAGGTGATGTTCTCGGTCGGGAGATCCCACAGCGAGTTCTGCGTGATGATCTTGGACGCGTCGGCCGTGATCTCGTACCCGCCGAGCGCGAAGCCGAGCGCGATCAGCAGACCGCCGCCCGCGACGAAGGGGATCATGTAGCTCACGCCCGTGAGAAGGATGCGCTGGATGCGCGCGCCCCACGAGAGCGACTCACCGGCCGCTGTCGCCGTCGAGTCGGTCGCGGTCCCGGTCACCCTGGTCGCGTGCGGATTGTTGGCCGCGGCGACGGCCTCGGCGATGAGCTCGCGCGGCTGCTCGATGCCGCGCTTCACGCCCGAGCGCACGACGGGCTTGCCGGCGAAGCGCTGGAGCTCGCGCACGTCGACGTCGGTGGCGAAGATCACGGCGTCGGCCCGGTCGATCACATCGCGGGGCAGCGCCTGGTAGCCGCTCGACCCCTGCGGCTCGACAGCGAGGTCGATACCGGTCACCGTGCCGGCGGCGGTGAGGGCGTCGGCCGCCATGAACGTGTGGGCGATCCCGGTGGCGCACGCCGTGACGGCCACGATGCGGGCGGGTCGGCCGTCGACCGTGAGGTCGCCGGGCGTCGCGGGGGCCGTCGAGGCGGCGGTCGCGGGCGCGGGCGCGGCCGCGCTCGTCGCGGCGGGGGCCGGGGACGAGGCATCCGCTTCGCCGATCGCCTGGCGCACGATCGCGACGACGTCGTCATTCGTGGCGGCTGCGCGGAGACTGCTCGTGAAGTCGTCCTGCATGAGGCTGCGGGCGAGCTTCGAGAGCACGGCGAGGTGGGCCTCGGCCGCGCCTTCAGGCGCAGCGATGAGGAACACCAGGTCGGCGGGGCCGTCGGGAGCGCCGAAGTCGACGCCGGGGGCCAGGCGAGCGAAGGCGAGGGACGGCTCGGTGACGGCGGCGCTCTTGGCATGAGGGATCGCGATGCCGCCGGGGAGGCCTGTCTCATCCTTCTGCTCGCGCGCCCACGCGTCGGCGTAGAGCGCGTCGGCGTCCGTCGCGCGACCCTGCGCGACCACGCGCGCGGCGAGCGAGCGGATGACCTCGGACTTGTCGGCGCCGAGACCGACGTCGAGGCTGACGAGGTCCGGAGTGATGGTCTGGGACACGGTGACCTCCAATAGGTCGGTTCAGGGAACGGATCAGACGTGCGGCGAGATTCTGTGGACGACCACATCGCCTGCAGGCAGGTCGGCGGGCGTCGGGGCCTGGGTGCCGGGGAGGGATGCCGCGGCCGACCCGTACCGGACGGCCGTGCGCAGCCGCTCGTCGGGGCCGGCACCGCCCTGGTCGGCGATGACGTAGCCGGCCAGCGAGCTGTCGCCGGCGCCGACGGTGCTCACGACGCGGATCGCGGGTGGAGTCGCCGACCACGCGCCGTCCGCGGTGACCAGGACAGCGCCCTGCGCGCCGAGCGTCACGAGCGCGGCGCCGACGCGCTCAGGCACGAGCCCGCGGGCCACCTCGACCACCGCTGCGGCGAGGTCGCCGGCGGGCAGCGCACGCCCGGCGAGCTCGGCGAGCTCGTCGTCGTTCGGCTTGATCAGATCCGGCCGGCCGGCATCGACGACGGCCGCGAGGGCCGGGCCGGACGTGTCGACGGCGATGAGCGGGGCCCGGTCGCCGAGCGCGTCGCGCACCGCCGCGATCACCTCGACGTAGAAGTCGGCGCCGGCGCCCGGCGGCAGCGATCCCGCCAGCACCAGCCAGCGCGCGCCCGCCGAAGCCTCGACCACCGCACGGATGACGGCGGCGGAATCGGCCCCGGACAGCTCGGCGCCGGGAAGGTTCAGCTTCGTGGTGACGCCCGACGGATCGGTGATGGTGAGATTCGCGCGGACGCGCCCACCGACCGGCACCCGCCGCGCGTCGAGGGCTGCGGCCCTGAGGGTGGCGTCGAAGGGGTCGTCCTCGGCGAGCGGCAGCACGGCGAGCGTGTCGAGGCCGGCGGCAGCGACGACGCGGGCGACGTTGATGCCCTTGCCCCCTGCATCCTCGCGCGAGGATGAGGCCGACTGCACGTCGCCGGGGCGGAGCGGCCGGTCCAGGACGATCGTGCGATCGAGCGAGGGGTTGGCGGTGAGGGTGACGATCATGCGCGCCACACCTCCACGTCGGCTTCCGCGAGCGCCGCCGAAAGCTCGGGGCCGGGGTCCGCGTCGGTGACGAGGACATCGACGTCGGCGAGCGAGGCGAAGCCGATCAGCAGCTCCCGACCGAGCTTGTCGGCGTCGGCCACCACGACGACGCGTCGTGCCGCGCGCACGATCGCGCGCTTGACGGCGGCCTCGTCGGGGTCGGGCGTACTGAGCCCGAAGCCGGCGGAGACGCCGTTGGTGCCCAGGAAGGCGATGTCGGGACGCATGCCCTCGATCGCACGCACCGTGTCGGCCCCGACGGCGGCCCCGGTGATGCCGCGCACCCGCCCCCCGACGAGAGTCAGCGCCGCGTCCGGGATCGCCGCGAGCGAATGGGCGAGGGTGAGGGCATGCGTGACCACCTCGACCGGACCGGCGGTGAGGCGCGCACCCAGACGGCTCGCGACCGCAGCGGTGGTCGTTCCGGCGTCGAAGTACACCGATCCGCGGAAGCCGTCGCTGATCGCCTCGATCGCGCGCTGGGCGATCGCGGACTTCGCCGCGCTGTGGTGCTGGAGCCGCTCGGTCAACGGGGACTCCGCCGTGCTCCCCCGGTCGACGGGCACCGCACCGCCGTGGACCCGCCGCAGGACGCCCGCGCTCTCGAGCAGGCCGAGGTCGCGACGCACCGTCTCGGTCGTCACGTCGAAGCGCCCGGCGAGGTCGACGACACTCACCCGCCCGTCGAGCAGCAGCATCCGCTCGATCTGCCCTTGGCGCTCCGTTGCGTACATCTGCGACCCTCCTTCGGATTCCCACACAGTACAACACGCTCCAACACAAAACAAGACTGTCCGCATCGCTAGGGTCGGAACCATGCCCGACAAGCCCGCAGCCGAGGTCCTCATCGACGAGAGGCTGGTGCGCCGACTCGTCGTCGCGCAAGGCGCGGGTCGCATCGCCGACGCCGCCTCCCTGCCGCTCCGCAAGGTCGCCGAAGGCTGGGACAGCGAAGTGTGGCGCCTCGGCGGCCACTGGGCGGTGCGCCTCCCGCGTCGCGCGCTCGCGGCACCCCTTGTACTTCACGAGCAGGAGAGTCTGCCCCTGCTCGCCCCGCGGATGGAGGCGACAGGCGTCAGGGTTCCGCTCCCCCTGGTGTGCGGCGTGCCCGACGCCGGGTATCCGTGGGGGTGGTCGGTCGTGCCGTGGATCGAAGGGACGCGCGGCATGGATGTCCCGCGCGCGGAGCGCACCCCCTGGGTGCCGGCGCTCGCGGCCGCCCTCCGGGCCCTGCACGTGGAGGCGCCGCGCGAGCATCCGGTGAACCCGGTGCGCGGGGTGCCCCTCAGCATGCGCGCGGCCGCGTTCGACGAGCGCCTGCGTGCACTGAGGCGCACCGGTGCCGTGGACGCGGGCGTCGCCGATCGCCTGGCCGCGACCTGGTCAGCGGGCCTCGAGGCGCCCGCGTGGTCGGCACCGCCGGTCTGGATCCACGGCGACCTGCATCCCGGCAACCTCGTGGACGCCGGCGGGGCGCTCGCGGGGATCATCGACTTCGGCGACGTCACGGCCGGCGACCCGGCGTACGACCTGGCGGTGGCGTGGCTCGCCTTCGACCATCACGGGCGGTCGGCGTTCATCGAGGCCGCCGGCGACAGGTACGACGCCGACACCTGGACGCGCGCTCACGCCTGGGCGGCGGCCGTCGCCGTGATCCTCCTCGCACACAGCGACGACAACCCCGACTACGCCGCGCTCGGGACCGCGTCCGCCGATCAGGTCATCGGCGCCGCGTCGCCACGCTGACCTCCCGGGACGCTCACCCATACCGCGACGCGGCCGTCGCGTCCGACGAATCGGATGACCGTGCCGACGGGCAGCTCGGAGTCGAGTTCGACCGACATGCCGTCGTAGACCGTGAAGTCGAGGACGGGGTCGAGCCCGGCGCCGCTGCACGTGGCGCCGAGGAAACCGCCCTCGTGCGAGAGCAGCACGCAGCGCGCGTCGTCGACAGCCCTCGCCGTCCAGACCTGGATCGTGTCGAACGCCTCGTGCGGCACGACGCTCCCGGGGTCGACACCCCAGTAGTTGAGATTCTCGGTGAAGCCGGCGCCCCGTTCGGCTCCCGCCGGTTCGACGTCGAGGACGAGGTCCGGCGGCGGCTCTGAGTCGGTCGGCCAAGCCACCCCGATCGCGACGCCCGCGGCGATGCCGACGAGCGCGGTGACGCTCCAGAGCGGCACGCGCTGCCACCATCGCCGGCGTGCGGGGGCGGCAGGATCCGCGACCTGCGCGGCGGCCGGCGCCGCCTCGGCGGGGTCGTCGGTCGCCTCCTCCTCTCGAGCGGCGACGGATGCCGTCGCCTCGGCATCCGGCACGGGTGTCGTCGGCCGCGCATCGGCCTCGGCCGCCGGTGCCGCCTCGGCCGTCGAGCGTGCCAGCGCCTCGAGCTCGTGCAGGCGCGCCTGGGCGACCGGATCGCGCTGGATGTCGGCATCCGGTCCGTACGCGCGCTTGCGCAGGTCGGCGAGTTCGCGCGAGCGGGCCGGCGACAGCGATGGCGCGTCCATCGGGCCATTATCCCGCCGGCGCGCCTGACGCGGGTCGTCGGATGGGGAACGCCGACCACACAAACGAAAAACCCCCGCTCAGCGGGGGTTTTCTCGTTTGGCTGGGGTACCTGGACTCGAACCAAGAACAACTGAACCAGAATCAGCCGTGTTGCCAATTACACCATACCCCAAGGCGTTCGACCGGAGTCGTGCCGAAGATCAAGTCTAGACGACCGCGGCACGTGAACCAAACCGAGCGCGGCCGATCAGCCCTGATGCTCGAGCAGCAGTCCCAGACGCCGGATCGACTCAGGCTTCCCGAGCAGCTCCATCGACTCGAACAGCGGCGGCGATACGCGGCGGCCGCTCAGCGCGACGCGCAGCGGGCCGTAGGCGATGCGCGGCTTCAGGCCGAGGCCGTCGATGAGCGCCCCCGAGAGCGCTTCCTGAACGGCGGCGGCGGTGAACTCACCCTCGGACACGAGCTCGAGGGCGCCGACCGATGCGACGAGCACCTCGCCCGCGTTCGCCGGAAGGCTCGACAGGGCATCCTCGTCGTAGGCGACCTCGTCACGCAGCAGGAAGCCGAGCAGCCCGGGCGCCTCGCCGAGGAGCTGCATGCGCTCGTGCACGAGAGGCGCTGCGGCGTCGATGATGCGCTGCTGCTCGAGCGTCGGCGGCTCGGACACCAGCCCGGCCGCGGCGATGTACGGGACGAGGCGGCCCGCGAAGTCGGCAGGTTCCAGCATCCGGATGTGATCGCCGTTGATGGATTCGGCCTTCTTCTGGTCGAAGCGCGCGGGGTTCGGGTTCACGTCGACGATGTCGAACTCGGCGACGAGCTCGTCGAGCGAGAAGACGTCGCGGTCGGGGCCGATCGACCACCCGAGGAGCGAGAGGTAGTTGAGCAGCCCCTCATGGATGAAGCCCTTCTCGCGCTGCAGGAAGAGATCCGCCTTCGGGTCGCGCTTGGACAGCTTCTTGTTGCCCACCTCGCCGAGCACGAGCGGCATGTGCGCGAAGCGCGGGATGAAGGTCGTGACCCCGGCGTCGACGAGCGCGCGATAGAGCGCGAGCTGGCGGGCGGTCGACGGCATGAGGTCTTCGCCGCGGATCACGTGCGTGATTCCCATGAGCGCATCGTCGACCGGGTTCACGAACGGGTACAACGGCACGCCGCCGGCCCGCACGAGCACGAAGTCGGGGAATGAGCCTGCGGGGAAGGTGACCTCGCCGCGGATCAGGTCGACGTACGTGAGGTCCTCGTCGGGCACGCGCAGGCGCCACGCGGGCTCGCGGCCCTCGGCGCGGAACGCGGCCCTCTGCTCGTCGGTCAGGTCGCGGTCGAAATTGTCGTACCCGAGCTGCTTCGCCCGGCCGTTCGCCTCATTGCGGGCGTCGATCTCTTCGGCTGTCGAATAGCTCTCGTACACCGCCCCGATCGCGACGAGCTTGTCGAGCACCTCGCGGTAGAGATCGTGACGCTGGGACTGACGATACGGTGCGTGCGGTCCGCCGACCTCGACGCCTTCGTCCCAGTCGATCTTCAGCCAGCGCAGCGCGTCGAGCAGCTGCTGGTAGCTCTCCTCGCTGTCGCGAGCCGCGTCGGTGTCTTCGATGCGGAAGACCAGCTTGCCGCCGTTGTGGCGCGCGTACGCCCAGTTGAAGAGCACCGTGCGGATGAGACCCACGTGCGGGAGGCCGGTCGGCGACGGGCAGAAGCGGACGCGGACGTCGGCGCCGGTCGCGGTGGTGGTGCGAGGATCGGGTGAAGAAGACATCGCCCTCGAGTTTAGTCAGCCGGATCCGCGCCGACCGTTGCGAGGCGCGACCCTGCTCACGCGCTGGTGGAGTCGAGCAGGCGCACGATCGCCGCGAGGGCGAGTCGGATCGCCGGCACGCGGTCTGCCCCGTGCGCCGTGACGACGTGGATCGTCCGCGCCTCGGCGGGTGGAAGGGGCAGCGTCACGACGCCGGGCAGCTGGGGGAAGGATGCCACGGCCATGCGCGGCAGGGTGGCCACGCCGATCCCCTGCGAGACCAGGCCCTCGACGGCGACGAAGTTGTCGGTCTCGAAGGCGATGTGCGGGTCGAAGCCCGCGCGGGCGCACAGCTCCAGCAGATGGCCGCGGCATCGCGGGCATCCGGCGATCCACTTCTCCTCGGCCAGGGCGGCGACGTCGACCGACTCTCCCGTCGCCGCGGCGTGCCCGACCGGGAGGACGGCGAGCAGGTCGTCGGTGCCGACCGTCCGCACCGAGAGTCCGCGGGCGCTCGGGCCGTGCGGGTCCTCCCTGTCGCCCGGGTAGCTGAAAGTGAGAGCGATGTCGGCGCGGTCCTCACGCACGGCCTCGACGGCCTCCGGAGGCTCGGCCTCGAGGTACGTGACGACCACTCCGGCGTGCTGGGCCTCGAGCTCGGCGAGGAGACGCGGGACCACCGTGGGCGACGCGGACGGGAACCCCACCAGTCGCACGCGGCCCTGGCGAAGACCGCGCAACTCGGCGAGCTCGCCGGCCGCGGCGTCCAGCGCCGTCGTCACCGCGGGCGCGTGCCGCGCGAGGATGCGTCCTGCCTCGGTGAGCCGCACGCTGCGTCCGACGCGCTCGACGAGGGGAACCCCCAGCCGGAGCTCGAGCCGCTTCAGCTGCTGGCTGATCGCCGGCTGGCTGTAGCCGAGCGCGGTGGCGGCCCCGGTGATGGAGCCCTCGTCGGCGATCGCCTTGACCACGCGCAGGGCGGACGCATCGATGTCGGGATCGTCGAAGACGCTCATGCTCCATAGCATAGGCGTGAAGATAACTCTTCGTCATGCATCGCATGCAACACCTGCGGTAGACGAATACCAGCGGGCGGCGTCACCCTGGAGTCATGCCCCTCACCGCTGCTCCCGCTCACCGGACGATCGCCGACGCGCAGCAGGAGTTCGCCGGTGGCCTCGGCTACCTGGCCGCGTGCACGGTCGGTCTCCCCACGCGATCCGCTCACGCCGCGATCATCGCCGACCTCGATGCGGCGGCCGCCGGCCACCCCGACCCCATGGCGTACTCGGCCACCGTGGAGCGCAGTCGCGGCCTCTTCGCCACGATGGTCGGCACGACGCCCGACCGGGTGGCGATCGGCTCGCAGGCGTCCGTCGCAGCGGCGCTCGTCGCCGCGTCGCTCCCCCGCGGATCCGAGGTCCTCATCGCGGACGGCGACTTCTCGTCGATCGTGCTCCCGTTCGTGCACGCCGACCGCGACCTGCGCGTGCGCACCGCGCCGCTCGATCGGCTGGCCGGAGCCGTCGGGCCTGCGACCGCACTCGTCGTGTTCTCTCTGGTGCAGTCCGCGACCGGCGAGGTCGCCGACGCCGACGCCATCGTCGCGGCCTCCGCAGCCCACGGCGCCCGCACCCTGTGCGACGCCACGCAGGCGATCGGGTGGCTGCCGGTCGAGGCATCCCGCTTCGATGCGCTCATCTGTCACGCCTACAAGTGGCTGTGCGCACCCCGTGGAGTCTCGTTCCTCACGGTGTCGCACGATCTCCAGGCCGCGATGCCGGCACTGTTCGCGGGGTGGTACGCCGGGCCAGACCCCTGGACCTCGTGTTATGGACGCGACGTCGATCTGGCGGACGACGCCACCAGGTACGACGTGTCGCCGCCCTGGCAGGCGTTCGTGGGCGCTGAGCCGGCACTGGCGCTCTTCGCCTCCCTCGATCCCGCCGAACTGCTCGCCCACACCACGGGGCTCGCACGGCGGTTCCGAGAGGGCATGGGCCTGCCGGCGCCCGCGCGCGAGAGCGCGATCGTGACATGGGCGGACCACGACGGCTGCGACCTCGCCGCGCTCACCGCCGCCGGCATCGTCGCCTCGGGCCGCGCAGGCCGGGCTCGCGTCGCCTTCCACGTGTTCAACGACGAGCGCGACGTCGCCGCGGCTCTGGGCGCCCTCGGTCGCTGAGGCGGCGATCCCTCAGTCGAACTCCGTCGCCGTCTGCCGCGGATACGCGCCGCCGGCGAGCATCACGAGGCGCGCATGCGCGTACTCGCACACCAGCGCGTGGCGGTAGACCATCTGCGGCACGTCGACGTTCGAGTCCATCCACAAGCTCAGTCCGCCCACCTTCCAGTGACGGAAGGTGTCGTCGTCGCACACGAGGGCGAGGATTTCGAGGAACGAGTCGTCGAACCGGATGGAATGCACGGCGCGCCGGTAATCCTCGACGGTGAGGGCGATGGAGAACGGGATGTTCATGAAGCAGAGCGCGGTCTGGATGTCGAGCCGGAGCAGCCTCCGGCGCTGACGCTCCGCGTCGAGTGGCGGGATGTCGAGCTGCGTGAAGTCGAGCGTCTCCGGAGGAGTGAGCGGGACCGGGTCGAGGGCGATGAGCAGGTCGTAGACGTTCACGTCGTGCTCGACCACGGCGTTGTCGCCGAGTCCCGCGAGCGTCTCGGGACGGAGCGTGACCGGCTCCATGTCGATCGAGGTGTTGCGGATGATGAAGTTCACCAGGTTCGTCTCGACGACGAAGTGCCGGATGAGGAGGTCGACGGCGTCCGGCGAGACGAAGTGGCGCAGGAACCACACGCACAGCCGGTCCATCGTCGACAGCGGCATCCAGCGGAACGGCAGGACGCGCTTCACGATCGACACGAGGGCGACGATGACCCGGGAGAACACCCTCGCCACCGGATAGAGCCAGCGCCGTGAGAGTCGACGCTGATCTTGGATGATCTGCCGGACGAGGGCCCGGTCGAGCGGGATCGAGGGGTCGGCGTACACCGCCTCCCACATGCTGGGGTCCGAGCGCACGAACTCCGGCACGTCAGCGGTCCAGTTCCGTGAGCTGCAGCGCGTAGAGCCGGGCGACCACCTGCGCACAGCGGACGATCTCGTCAGCGCCCTCGGCGTCGATGGCGCCGGACTGCAGGATGGCCTCGAGGTTGCCGGTGTGCTCGGCGTCGGCATCCTGGTGGTAGGTCATGAAGTGCACCTGGTTGTCGGCCAGTCCGAGCACCTCCTGGAACCTGCTCGCCCAACCCGCCGCACGCCGGGCGCCGAGGCCCTCGATGATGAACATCGCGCCCAGCAGCCCCACCGGGTTCGGTCGGTCGGCGTAGTGGAACATGTAGCCCGACAGTGCCTCGGATCCGATGTTCTTCCGCCCTGCACGGAGCTCGGCGAGCGTCCCGCCGAACGCCACGTAGTCGCGTTCGATCATGAGGTAGTCGCGATGCTCCTCCTCGGCATGACGGATCGCCGCCGAGCGCAGCTCGAAGTGATCGACGTCGAAGCTCGCGGCGGCCCGCGAGATCCACGGCGAGCCGTCGACGACCTGCTGACGCAGATTGAACAGGAGCCGCCGGTAGTCGTCGATCGTGACGGTGCCCTCGGCGAGACGCTGCAGGATCGGCACCCGTGCGAGGTGCTCCTCGAACTCGTCCCACACCGCGGTGAGACGGTCGGCGAGGGTGTCGGACGGGGCCAGGGTCTCGGTCGTCATTTCTGTGCTCCTCAGGTGCGGGTCGGGGCGACCACGGTCAGGTGGGCGAAGGCGAAGGAGAACCTGCCCGATTCGGGGACGGCGAGGAGGATCGTGTCGCCCGGCGCGAAGCGTCCGGAGCGCCACGCCTCCTCGAGGGCGATGAAGATGCTCGCGGCGCCTGTGTTGCCGCGGGTCTCGAGATTGGAGAACCAGCGCGACGTGTCGAGCGTCGGGATGCGCTTGCGCAGACCTTCGAAGGCGAGATCCCGGAACAGATTCGTGCTGTAGTGGCAGAGCACGTGGTCGAGGTGGTGCACATCGACGAGCCCGATGTCGACGAGCTCCTCGAACTGCGCCAGGCCCGCGCCGGCGAGATCGTCGAGGACGCTCACGTCCTGGCGGAGCACGAACATGCCGGCGGCCTCGGCGTCGTCGACGTCGACGTCCTGCCATGTGCTGCCGACCACCGGATCGATCCCGTCCATGCCTGCTCGCATGCAGACGTCGTGCTCGTGTGCAAGCGAGACATGGCGCACCCAGTCCACGCGCAGCGACGACCGCGTGGGGTGAGGCTGGAACTCGACGACGACGGCGCCCGCGCCGTCCGACAGCATCCATCGCAGGAAGTGCGAGTCCATGCCGGCGCGGATGCCGTCGAAGCGGCTCTGGCGGAGGCTGCGGCTCGGCAGCTCCGAGCCGACGACGGCGACGCGCGGATGGTCGCCGAGCTTGACCTTGCTCACCGCTGCGTCGAGCGCGGCCAGACTCGACGCGCAGACGCCCGAGGCGGAGAGCAGCTGCATCGGCCCCCCGCCGAGGCGACCGTGCACCATCGACGCGAACCCCGGGACGAGCACGTCGCCCATCGTCGTCGCGGTGGCGAGCATCCGCAGATCTCCGGCATCGATACCCCGGTCGTCGAGCGCCGCGCGCAGCGCCTTGACGGCGAGCTCCTCGTTCAGCTCCGTGGGGTCGCCGTTGTCGTCGAGGGCGTAGTGACGCAGCCGGATGCCGTTGGCGTCGAGCACGCGGCGGCGGATGCGCTCGGTCACGGCATCGTCTCCGCCGAGCCGCGAGACGATCTCGTCGTTGCCGATCGGATCGCCCGGAAGGTACGCCCCGAAGCCGGTGAGATATGCAGACGCCGTGGTGCCCATGGAGCGACGGTAGAGCATCCGTCACGCCGCGCCGCGGAACCTTGTGGGCAACGCACAAAACTTCATGCCGTGCCGCGCATATGGCGCCGGAGCGGCGGCTGCGGACTACGCGGGCTCGGTCGCCGCCGCCCGTGCGCGCCGCCCGAACGGCGCAAGCAGCACGGTCGCGATCACCGCGACCCCGACGGTCAGGGCCAGCCCGCCGTAGCCGATCCACGCGAGCACGACGCCTGCCAGGATCGCGCCGGTCGCGCCGACCAGGCTCATGATCAGGTCGCTGAGACCCTGGCGCCGCGTGCGCTGCGACTCCGAAGAGGCCTCCGTCAGGAGCGTCGAGCCCGACACCGTCGTCGCGCTCCATCCGAGGCCGAGCAGCACGAGCGCGATCGTCACCGAGACGGTGGACTCCTGCCCGAAGGAGGCGGTCACGAGGGACGCCGCGAGCAGACCCTGCCCGATCATGATCGTCGGGATGCGGCCGAGCCGGTCGGCCAGGATGCCGAACACCGGCGAGAGGGCGAACATGCCGGCGATGTGCAGACTGATCGTCAGCCCGATGATCGACAGCGACGCGCCGTGGTGCAGCAGGTGGACGGGCGTCATCGCCATGACCGACACCATGACGCCGTGGGCTGCGGCGACGGCGAAGATCGCATAGCGCGCGACGATCGGCTGGTCGGGCTTCGAGATCGCGGTGCCGACGGCGTCTTTCGCCGCAGCGACCACCCGGTACGCCAGCAACAGCGGATCCGGCCGCAATGCGACGAGGTAGAGCGCGATGGCGAGCAGCTGCGCGACCACCGTGATCAGGTACGGACCGGTGAGTGGCGGCATGCCGACCGCTTGGCCGAGCACCTCGCCCGGGCCGGTGAGGTTGGGGCCGAGGACGGCGCCGATCGTGGTGGCCCAGACGACGACCGACAGGTCGCGGCCGCGTGTGGTGTCGGTCGCCAGGTCGGCCGCGGCGAACCGCGTCTGCAGGTTCGCCGCCTGCCCGGCGCCGACGAGCGCGAAGGCGAGCAGCAGCAGCGGGAACAGCGCGAGCGCCGCAGCGAGCACCACGAGCACGACGCCGACGAGTGCGATGGCCATGCCCAGCGCGAGCGACGGGCGCCGGCCCCGCCTGCTCGCGAAAGCGGCGAGGGGCACGGCCACGGCGGCGGTGCCGAGTGTCACGCCGGCGGCGGCGAGCCCGGAGAACGCCTCGTCGCCGGAGATCTGGGCGGCGAGCACGGCACCGAGCGAGACGGTCGCACCGAAGGCGAGGCCGCCGAGGACCTGCCCGATCGACAGCACCCACACGGTGCGGCGCTGGACGGCGGCGACGGACGCGGGCGTGAGGTCCGCGGCGCCCGCGGACTCGCCGGTCTCTTCGCTACGCGTCACGGGCGGTGTTGCGCAGGGAGCCGAGTCCGGTGATCTCGACCTCGACGGTGTCGCCGGCGACGATCTGCCCGACGCCGGCCGGAGTGCCGGTGAGGATCACGTCGCCCGGCAGGAGCGTGAAGGCGGCCGACGCGAATTCGATCACCTCGGCGAGCGAGAAGATCATGTCGGAGAGGGGGCCCTGCTGGCGCACCTCCCCGTTGAGACGCGTGGTGATCACCGCGGAGCCGTCGACGTCGAAGTCGGTCTCGATCGCCGGCCCCAGCGGGCATGACGTGTCGAAGCCCTTCGCCCGAGCCCACTGCCCGTCGGACTTCTGCCAGTCGCGTGCCGTGAGATCGTTGGCGATCGTGTAGCCGAAGACGTGATCGAGCGCGTTCTCGGCCGGGACGTTCTTCGCGATGCGGCCGATGACGGCCGCGAGCTCGCCCTCGAAGCTGATGAAGTCCGAGCCCTTCGGAAGCACCACGGCGTCTCCGGGGCCGACCACCGAGGTGTTGGGCTTGAAGAACAGCATGGGGGCTGCGGGCACCTCGTTGCCGAGTTCGGCGGCGTGGTCGCGGTAGTTGCGCCCCACGCACACGACCTTCGAGCGCGGGATGACCGGGGCGAGCAGCGCCACGTCGGCGAGCGGCACGCGCTCCCCCGTCGTCTCGTAGCCCGCGAACATGGGGTCGCCCGCGAGGACGACGAGCTCGCCCTCGTCGACGATCCCGAATCTTATGGCGTCGTTGTGACTGAAGCGCGCGATCCTCACCCGCTCAGCCTAGCCACCGGGCTCGACACGCGACACGCGACGAAGCCCCGCGGATCGCTCCGCGGGGATTCGTCGCGATCAGCTCAGCCGTCGAGGCGCACGAGCCAGCCGTGCCTGTCCTCGCGACGGCCGTACTGGATGTCGGTGAGCTCCTCCCGCAGCGACAGGGCGAGCTCGCCGATCGGCTGCTCGTCGACGAAGTCCTTGCCCTTGAGCAGGCCGATGGGGGTCACCACGGCGGCCGTGCCGCACGCGAACACCTCGACGATGTCGCCGGATGCCACGCCCTGGCGCCACTCGTCGAACGAGACTGCGCGGCCCTCGACCTTGTGGCCCCGGTCCTGGGCGAGCTGGAGGATCGAGTCGCGCGTGATGCCCTCGAGGATGGACTCGGACTGCGGGGTGACGATCGTGCCGTCCTTGTAGACGAAGACGACGTTCATGCCGCCGAGCTCCTCGACGTTGCGGTCCTGATCGAGGAACACGACCTGGTCGCACTCGTTCTCGTAGGCCTCCGACTGCGGGAGGAGCGACGCGGCGTAGTTGCCGCCGGTCTTCGCGGCGCCCGTGCCGCCCTTGCCCGCGCGGGCGTAGTCCTCGCTGAGCCAGATCGACACCGGCTTCACGCCGCCCTTGAAGTACGCGCCTGCGGGCGAGGCGATGACGTAGTAGCCGACCTTGTGCGCGGGGCGGACGCCGAGGAACGCCTCCTTGGCGAACATGAAGGGCCGCAGATACAGGCTCTGGTCGGCGCCCGAGGGCACCCAGTCGCCGTCGACGGCGATCAGCTCGCGCAGCGACTGGATGAAGTACGACACCGGAAGCTCGGGCAGCGCCAGTCGGCGCGCCGAACGCTGCAGACGGCGTCCGTTCTGGTCGGGGCGGAAGGTGTGCACCGAGCCGTCGGCGTGACGGTAGGCCTTGATGCCCTCGAAGATCTCCTGGCCGTAGTGCAGCACGGCGGCGGCCGGGTCGAGCGAGAGCGGGCCGTACGGCTGCACGCGCGGGCGGTGCCAGCCCCCGCCGACCGACCAGCAGATGTCGACCATGTGATCGGTGAAGCTGGTGCCGAAGCCGGGGTTCGCGAGGATCTCTGCACGCTGCTCGGCGGACTTCGCCTGCAGGTTGCGGTTGACGGTGAACTCGAGGGGGGCGAGTCCGGTGTCGGGATCGTTGTCGATGAGCGTCATGACGGCCTGTGCTTTCCTGCGGAGCGTTCCGCTGCGTTGTGGTGGCGCTGCCGGTTCCAGGTTACGCCTGGAGGCGGGCGGCGATGGCGTCGCCGATCTGCGCCGTGGTGCGTGCGGCCGTGCCCCGCTCGGCGATGTCCGCCTCGACCGCGCGGGTGACGGCGTCGGACTCCGCCCGCAGCCCGAGGTGATCGAGCAGCAGAGCGGTGGACAGGATCGCGGCCGTGGGGTCGGCCTTCTGCTGACCTGCGATGTCGGGCGCCGAACCGTGCACGGGCTCGAACATCGAGGGGAACGCGCCGTCGGGGTTGATGTTGCCCGATGCGGCGAGACCGATGCCACCGGTGACGGCGCCGGCCAGGTCCGTGAGGATGTCGCCGAAGAGGTTGTCGGTGACGATCACGTCGAATCGGCCCGGGTTCGTGACCAGGAAGATGGTTGCCGCGTCGACGTGCAGGTAGTCTACGGCCACGTCGGGGTGCTCTGCCGCCACCGCGTCGACGACGCGCTTCCAGATGCCGCCCGCGTGCACGAGCACGTTGGTCTTGTGCACGAGCGTCACCCTCTTCGAGCGGCGCTCGGCGAGGGCGAACGCGTAGCGCACGACTCGCTCGACGCCGAAGGCGGTGTTGACCGACGTCTCGTTCGCGACCTCGTGCGGAGTGCCCCGCCTGATCGATCCGCCGTTGCCCACATACGGGCCCTCGGTGCCCTCGCGCACGACGACGAAGTCGATGTCGCCCGGAGCGGCGAGCGGTCCCGGCACGCCCGGGTACAGCTTCGACGGCCGCAGGTTGACGTAGTGGTCGAGCTCGAACCGGAGCTTCAGCAGCAGCCCCCGTTCGATGTTCGCGTCCTTGAGTCGAGGGTCGCCGGGCACTCCGCCGACGGCGCCGAGCAGGATCGCGTGATGCTCCTTGATCGCGTCGAGGTCGGCGTCGGCCAAGGTGTCGCCGGTCTCGAGGAAGCGCGCGGCGCCGAGTGAGAAGCGCGTCTTCTCGAACCGGATGCCGCTCCCCGCCGTCACGGCGTCGAGCACCTTCTCCGCCTCGGCGATCACCTCGGGACCGATGCCGTCACCCGGGATGACGGCCAGCTTCACGACACCTGACTCCTGCACGCGCGACACTGCTCCCCTCGCTGGCGCCCGGCGGGCACCCGGGCTCAGTGCTCGGACGCGGACGCGGTTCTCTCCAGGGTAGTGGCCGCGATCACCCCGGCGACGACGATGAGTCCGGCGCCGATGAGCGCGGTGACGCCGACCCCGGCGTCGAACGCGTGGGACGCGGCATCCCGCAGCTCCTGGGCCAGCAGCGGATCGAGCGACCCGCCCGCTGCGACGGCGCCCGCGAGCGTCTCCCGCGCGGCTTCGGCCGCCTCTGGCGGCAGGCCGTCCGGCAGCACGAGGTTGCCGCGGTACAGAGCCGTGAGGAGGCCACCGAGCACGGCGGTGCCCAGGACCGCGCCGAGCTCGTAGGCGGTCTCGGAGACGGCGCTGGCCGCGCCGGCCTTCTCCGGCGGTGCGCTCGAGAGGATGAGCTCGTTGGACACCGTCTCGGCCATCCCTATGCCGATGCCCAGAGCCGCGAACGCGAGCGTCAGCACCCACACCTCGCCGTTGTGCGCGGTCGCCGCGATGGTCACGTACGCGAGCACCGAGACGGCCAGCCCGGCCGGCACGATCACGCGTGACGAGAAGCGCTTCGCGAGCGGCACGACCAGCAGGCCCGCCGCGATCATGGCGGCGAGGCCGGGTACGAGGGCGAGCCCGGCCTGAAGGGGCGACAGGCCCGCGATGAGCTGCAGGTGCTGCGCCACGAAGAAGAGAAACTCGACGAGCGCGATCACACTCAGCAGGTTGACCAGGATCGCGCCGCTGAAAGAACCGCGCCGGAACAGCGCCATGTCGAGCATCGGCGTCTCGAGGCGCAGCTGCCGGCGCACGAACAGCGCCGCGAACACCACGCCGACCAGGAACAGGGCGGGGGCCGGGCTCGCGAGCCCGTGCACGGCGAGCTCCTTGATCGCGTAGACGATCGGCACGAGCGCCGCGAGCGACAGCCCGATGCTCAACGGGTCGATGCGGCCGGGGTTCGGGTCGCGCGACTCGGGCACGAGCAGCGGCACGAAGACCAGGAGCGGCACGAGGACCGGCACGGCCATGAGGAACACCGAGCCCCACGAGAAGTGCTCGAGCAGGACGCCTCCGACGACCGGCCCCAGCGCGGCACCGGCCGAGAATCCCGCGGCCCAGATGGCGATCGCGAGACGGCGCTGGTCGCGGTTCGTGAACACCGAGCGCAGGAGCGACAGCGTCGAGGGCATCAGCATGGCGCCGAAGACGCCCATGCCCGCGCGCGCGGCGATGAGCAGGGCTGCCGTCGGGGCGAAGGCCGCGAGCGCGGAGACCACGCCGAAGCCGGTGGCGCCGATGAGCAGCATCCGTCGCCGTCCGAACCGGTCCCCCAGCACGCCCATCGTCACGAGAAGGCTCGCGAGCACGAGCGGGTAGGCGTCGATGATCCAGAGCTGCTGGGCGCTGGTCGGCGCGAGATCGAGCGCGATCGCGGGCAGGGCGAAGCTCAGCACCGTGTTGTCGACGGACACCAGGAGCACCGGGAGCATGAGCACCACGAGCGCCAGCCAGCCGCGCCAGCCGACGCGGAGCCCGGCGTCGGTGCGTGGTGTCGTCGCTGTCGCGGTGGTCATGGTGACTCTCCAGTTTCTATACCGTCTAGCCGGTACAGTAACAGGGTGCGCACTCCCCTGTCGATACGATCGAGCGCATGAGTCGTCCCCCGCTCGCACGCGAGAAGGTGCTCGACGCTTTCGAGCAGATCCTCATGACCGACGGCGAACGAGCGGCGACGATGGATGCCACGGCCCGAGCCGCGGGCGTCTCTAAAGGCGGCCTGCTCTACCACTTCGGCACGAAGGAGTCCCTCGAAGCCGCGATCATCGAGCGGCTGCGCACGCTCGTCGCCGAGGACGTGGCCGTGATGGCCGCCGCCCCCGAGGGCCCGATCGCCTACTTCCTGCGCTCGTCGGTCATGGCGAACGACCCGATCGACCGCGCGATCCTCGCGACCTCGCGCCTGGCTCAGGGCGGGGACGCCTCGGCCAGCGACGCCCTGCGCGACGTGCGGGAGCAGTGGGCCGGCGCGCTGCGCCCGCACACACGCGACGAGGTCGGGCTCGACCTGGTGATGCTCGTGAGCGACGGCCTGTACTTCAACAACGCGCTGTCGGGCGGCTCGATCCCGGGCCCCGTCCCCCGCGGAGCCGCGCTCGACGCGCTCATCGCGATGGTCGAGACCGCCACGCGGCGCTGAAGGAGACGCGACGCTCGCGACCGCTGCTGGTTCCTGCGGCCGCTGCGACGATCGGCGCAGCACTCGCAGGAAAGTGCACCAGAAGCGGATGCCGGTTCCCGGCCGAGCCCTCAGGACTCGGTGATCTCGATCTGACGGAACAGGTCGGCGTGGATCGCGGACTGCACCTCGTCGAGGAGCGCGTCGGGCACCGGCGAGTCGACCGTCAGCACCGAGAGCGCCTGGCCGCCGGCCTCGCGGCGCGCGATCTGCATGCCGGCGATGTTGATGCCGGCCTCGCCGAACTTCTGGCCGTAGACGGCCACGATTCCGGGCCGGTCGGTGTAGACCATCACGACGTGGTGCTTCTCGATCGGCAGCTCGATCGCGTAGTCGTTGATGCCGACGAGCTTCTCGATCTGCTTCGTGCCGGTCAGCGTTCCCGACACCGACAGCTGCGAGCCGTCGGACAGGGCGCCGCGCAGGGTGATGATGTTGCGGTACTCGGGGCTGTCGTCGTCGACGAGGAGGCGCACCTCGACGCCGCGCTGCTCGGCGAGCAGGGGCGCGTTCACGTACGAGACCGTCTCGCTGACGATGTTGGTGAAGACGCCCTTGAGCGCCGCGAGCTTGAGCACGCTCACGTCGTAGTCGTTGAGCTCGCCGTGCACTTCGACGTCGAGCGACGTGAGAGGCGAGTGCGCGAGCGCGGCGAAGATCTGGCCGAGCTTCTCGACGAGCGGGATGCCGGGACGCACGTACGGGTCGATGACTCCGCCCGCGACGTTCACCGCGTCGGGCACGAGCTCGCCGCCGAGCGCGAGGCGCACCGAGCGGGCGACCGAGACGCCCGCCTTCTCCTGCGCCTCCTCGGTCGATGCACCGAGGTGGGGCGTGACGACGACGTTCGGCAGGTCGAGCAGCGGACGGGCGGTGCCGCCCTCGGCGGGGGGCTCGCTCGTGAAGACATCGAGGCCCGCACCGGCGATCTCGCCCGCGGTGAGCGCTGCGTGCAGCGCCTCCTCGTCGATGAGGCCGCCGCGCGCGACGTTCACGACGAACGCGCTCGGCTTCATGATCTTGAACTGCTCGGCGCCGATCATGCCGGTCGTCTCGGGGGTCTTCGGCATGTGGATCGTGACGAAGTCGCTCTGCTCGAGCAGCTCGTCGAGGCTCAGCAGCTGCACGCCGAGCTGCTGGGCGCGGGCGCTCGTGACGTAGGGGTCGTACGCGACGACCTTCATGTCGAAGCCCTGCAGGCGCGCGGCGATGAGCGCGCCGATCCGGCCGAGGCCGATGATGCCGACGGTCTTCTCGAAGAGCTCGGTGCCCGTGTACGAGCTGCGCTTCCACTGCCCCTGCGCGAGCGAGGCGTGCGCGGCGGGGATGCGGCGCGCGAGGCTCAGGATGTGGCCGACGGTGAGCTCGGCCGCCGAGATGATGTTCGACGTCGGGGCGTTGACGACCATGACGCCCGCCGTGGTGGCGGTCTTGATGTCGACGTTGTCGAGTCCGACGCCGGCGCGGGCGACGACCTTGAGCACGGGCGCGGCGGCGATCGCCTCGGCGTCGATCTTCGTGGCCGAGCGGATCAGCACCGCATGCGCGTCGGCCAGTGCCGAGAGGAGCGCCGGGCGGTCGGTGCCGTCGACGCTGCGCACGTCGAAGTCGGGACCCAGGGCGTCGATCGTGGCGGGAGAGAGTTCTTCGGCGATGAGCACGACGGGCTTCGTCACGGATGGTTCCTTAGGGGCGGTGCGCGAAGGGCAGGGGCCGTCCGTCACAGCAGGGCAGCGCGGATGCCGCGCCGCACGCCGGCGGGGGCGAGGCCTCTGCCAGCCTATCGCGGGCCGCCGGAGGCCGCCGACCGTGTGACAAACCGCGTCAGCCGAGCAGCGACGCCCCGTAGACCGCGGCGTACGCGACGACGTTGAGCCAGAACACCGCGACGACGCACAGTCCGGCGAACAGCAGGAGGGCGAACTGCCACGCGGTCCGCCGCCACCCGAGCGCGAACGCGACGGCGAAGGCGACGAGCGGGAAGACGACCGCCAGCAGCAGCACGAACCAGCCGTAGCCGTTGAGGCCCAGCGGTCCGCCCGCCTGCGCGACGAGGAAGGCGAGCGCGTTCCACAGCGCGTAGGCGTAGAAGAGCCCGAAGACCACCGAGATCGTGACGACGACCCAGGTCGGGGTGCGCCGCTGGTTCACGGGCGCGTCGGCCGCGGCATCCGTCACGGAATCGCTCATCGCCCGATCACCCCCACCATGATGAACGGCCATGGCACGAGGAGCAGCACGCCTCCGATGAGCCACAGGAACCGCACCCACGGCTTCGAGCGCGTCGTGAGCAGGACGACCGTGGCGAACCACACGAGGGGCGCCAGCGCTGCGAGCCAGAGGCTGACCTGGTAGGCCACGGGGGCCACCAGGAACTCGGCCGTACCCTGCAGGCGGAGCGCGCCGATCAGCCAGCCGACCGCGTAGAGCACCGAGAACCCGCCCAGGACGCCCAGGGTGATGAGCTCGGCGTTGCCCATGGGGGCCCGTTCCGCCGGTGCGGCAGCCCGCGGCGGCGACTCGTCGTCGGCGGGGGCGGGGGCGGGCTCGTCCGCGCGCGCAGGGGTCGCCACCGTGTCGCTCCCCCGGCCGACGGCGTTCCAGCCCTCCGGGAGTGCCGCTGTGCCGGTCGCCGCGGTCGCGTCGGGATCGGTGTCGGCAGCGGCGTCGGCGACCCCGACGTCGAGCGTCGGATCGTCGTCACCGTCCCACGTCAGGGCATCGTCGTCGCGTCCGGCGGGCATGTGCTCAGCGTAGCGGGGCGCGCTCTCACGGAGTCCCAGCGGACCGCCCATCTGAGCGGGATGGGCGAGCGTCGCGACACGTGCGCCCCGTGAACGGGCCGATCGCACCCGGCACGAATGCTGAGGCTCCCGTGGATGTCCACGGGAGCCTCAGCATCCGTTCCGCGGAGTCGCCGTGCCCCATCGGCGCCCATCGCTGGAGAGCCGTCACTCCATCCCCACCAGCCGGTCGGGGACGATGCGCGGCGTCTGCTCCGTGCCGACGTCGTCGGGTGTCGGCTGCGGATCGAGACGGTCGGCCAGGACGCGCAGCTGCGTCACCTCCCGCGGCTGCGGCATCGCCTGCTCGAGCCGATCCGGCACGATGCGCAGCGGCGCGACCTCGCGGTTCACGTCGGGCCCTTGTGCGTGCTGCGCGTAGTGATCGGCGAGGCCCTCGTACCGGGCCTGAGAGGCGGCGGACGAGCGCGCGACCTGCTGCGCGATCGACGCCGAGTCCTCGGTGGTCCGATCGACGGCAGCGGCCTGGCATCCCGCCAGTCCGAGGGCGACGACCGCGAGGGCGGCTGCGGTGAGGGCGGCCCTCCGGCCGCTTCCGCGCGTGATGGTGTTCATTTGGGGGCTCCTTTACCTCCGCCGGACGGGCTTCCGGCTTCTGATGGAAAGGAGCGCTCAGGGTTCGGACGTGATACGGAGCACCGGACGAGAAAGGGCCGCCCCCTTGTGGGGAGCGGCCCGTACCGTGGCTCCGCAACCGGACGCACGGAAGTCGAGGGATCGCGCCGCCTCGATCCGAGAACGGCACGATCCCTCGAAGATCAGATCAGCGCGCTGCCGATCCCTCGACGTAGTCCTCGTCCTGCTGCTTCCAGGCGAACAGGCCGCGGAGGTCCTTGCCGACCTCCTCGATGGGGTGCTCGGCGCCCTTGGCGCGCAGCTCCAGGAACTCGGCCGCGCCGTTGTCCTGGTCGTCGATGAAGCGCTTCGCGAACGCGCCCGACTGGATGTCGGCGAGCACGGCCTGCATGTTCTCCTTGACGTGCGGGTCGATGACGCGCGGGCCGGAGACGTAGTCGCCGTACTCGGCGGTGTCGGAGACCGACCAGCGCTGCTTGGCGATGCCGCCCTCCCACATGAGGTCGACGATGAGCTTGAGCTCGTGCAGCACCTCGAAGTAGGCGATCTGCGGCTGGTAGCCCGCCTCGGTGAGGGTCTCGAAGCCGTACTGGACGAGCTGCGAGACACCGCCGCACAGCACCGCCTGCTCGCCGAAGAGATCGGTCTCGGTCTCCTCGGTGAAGGTCGTCTTGATGACGCCCGCGCGCGTGCCGCCGATAGCCTTGGCGTACGACTTCGCGAGGTCCCATGCGGTGCCCGAGGCATCCTGCTCGACGGCGATGATGTCGGGGATGCCGCGTCCCGCGACGTACTCGCGGCGCACGGTGTGGCCCGGAGCCTTCGGGGCGACGAGGATGACGTCGACACCCTCGGGAGCCTCGATGTAGCCGAAGCGGATGTTGAATCCGTGCGCGAATGCGAGGGTCTTGCCCGGCGCGAGCTTGTCCTTGATCGAGTCGTTGAAGATGCCGCGCTGGTGCTGGTCGGGCGCGAGGATCATGATGACGTCGGCCCACTCGGCCGCATCGGCGACGGTCTTGACCTCGAAGCCCTCGTCCTTGGCCTTCTCGGTGGACTTGGAGCCCTCCTTGAGCGCGATGACGACCTCGACGCCCGAGTCGCGGAGGTTCTGCGCGTGGGCGTGGCCCTGCGAGCCGTAGCCGACGATCGCGACCTTCTTGCTCTGGATGAGCGACAGATCGGCGTCGGCGTCGTAGAAGAGTTCAGCCATGGGGGTGTGTCTCCTTGTGTATCTGGTTCGTGATGGTCTGAAGAGAGCGGATGCCGCGGCTCAGCCGCGCAGCACGCGCTCGGTGATGCTCTTGCCGCCGCGGCCGATGGCGAGGAGTCCCGACTGGGCGAGCTCCTTGATGCCGAACGGCTCGAGCGCGCGGAGGAAGGCCTCGACCTTGCCCTTGTCGCCCGTCACCTCGACGACGAGCGCGTCGGTGGCGTAGTCGACGATCGACGCGCGGAAGAGGTTCACGACCTCGAGCACGTTGGACCGCGTCTGGTTGTCGGCGCGCACCTTCACGAGCATGTGCTCGCGCTGGACCGAGGCGGTCGGGTCGAGCTCGACGATCTTGATGACGTTGACGAGCTTGTTGAGCTGCTTGGTCACCTGCTCGAGCGGCAGCTCGTCGACGTCGACGACGACCGTGATGCGCGAGAGACCCGGCACCTCGGTCACGCCCACGGCGAGGGAGTTGATGTTGAAGCCGCGGCGCGCGAACAGTCCGGCGACGCGGGTCAGCAGACCCGGCTTGTCCTCGACGAGGAGGCTCAGCACGTGCGTGGTCATGGCTCAGTCCTCCTGCTCGAAGGCGGGCGCGTGGTCGCGGGCGTACTGGACGTAGCTGTTGCTGACGCCCTGCGGCACCATCGGCCACACCATCGCGTCGGCGCTCACCACGAAGTCGATCACCACCGGGCGGTCGTTCGTCTCGAGGGCGGTCCGGATCGCGGCATCCACGTCGTCCTCCTTCTCGACGCGGATCGCGAGGCAGCCGTAGGCCTCCGCGAGCTTCACGAAGTCGGGGATGCGGATCGTGTCGTGCCCGGTGTTGAGGTCGGTGTGCGAGTACCGGCCGTCGTAGAACAGCGTCTGCCACTGGCGCACCATGCCGAGCGACGAGTTGTTGATGATCGCGACCTTGATCGGGATGTTGTTGATCGCGCAGGTCGCCAGTTCCTGGTTGGTCATCTGGAAGCAGCCGTCGCCGTCGATCGCCCACACGTGGCGGTCGGGTTCGGCGACCTTGGCGCCCATGGCCGCCGGCACCGAGTAGCCCATCGTGCCGGCGCCGCCGGAGTTGAGCCACGCGTTCGGCCGCTCGTACTTGATGAACTGGGCCGCCCACATCTGGTGCTGTCCGACACCCGCGGCGTACACGCCCTCCGGGCCGGTGAGCTCGCCGATGCGCTGGATGACGTACTGCGGGGCGAGGAGCCCGTCGGTCGTCGGCGCGTAGCCGAGCGGGAACTCGTCGCGCAGGCCGTCGAGGAACGACCACCACTCCGCGATGTCCGGCTCGGCACCCTCCGCCGCCGCGCGGAACGCGACGTCGAGGTCGACCAGCACCTCTTTCAAGTCGCCGACGATCGGCACGTCGGCCGTGCGGATCTTGGAGATCTCGGCCGGGTCGATGTCGACGTGCACGATCTGCGCGTTGGGGGCGAACAGCGCCGCCTTGCCTGTCACACGGTCGTCGAACCGCGCGCCGAGCGAGACGAGCAGGTCGGCCTCCTGGAGCGCGAGGACGGCCGGCACCGTGCCGTGCATGCCCGGCATGCCCAGGTGCTGCTCGTGCGAGTCGGGGAACGCCCCGCGCGCCATGAGCGTCGTGACGACCGGAGCGCCGGTGGTCTCGGCGAGGGTCAGCAGCTCGGCCGACGCCTGGGCGCGGATCACGCCGCCGCCGACGTACAGCACGGGCTTCTTCGCCTCGGCGATGAGCTGCGCGGCCGCCTGGATCTGCTTGCCGTGCGCCTTGGTCACGGGGCGGTAGCCGGGCAGGTCGATGCGCGGCGGCCACACGAAGGGCACCTCCGCCTGCTGCGCGTCCTTCGTGATGTCCACGAGCACCGGGCCGGGACGGCCGGTGCCGGCGATCTCGAACGCGGCGGCGATCGCGCCGGGGATCTCAGCGGCGTCCTTGACGAGGAAGGAGTGCTTCGTGATGGGCATCGTGATGCCGACGATGTCGGCCTCCTGGAAGGCATCCGTCCCCATGAGGTTCGAGAAGACCTGACCGGTGATGCAGACGATCGGCACCGAGTCCATGTAGGCGTCGGCGATCGCCGTGACGAGGTTGGTCGCGCCGGGGCCGGACGTCGCGATCGCGACGCCGACCTTGTTCGACGCCGCGGCGTAGCCCTCGGCGGCGTGACCGGCGCCCTGCTCGTGGCGCACGAGGATGTGGCGGAGGTCGCTCGAGTCCATGAGCGGGTCGTACACAGGAAGGATCGCGCCGCCCGGCAGCCCGAAGACGTCGGTGACGCCGAGCAGCTCGAGCGAGCGGACGACCGCCTGAGCGCCCGTGAGCACGGGCGCAGTGGCGGTGCGAGCGGGTGGCCGTGGAACGGCCGCAGCGGTTTCGGCGGGCATGGTGATGATCCTCGATCGGTGGATGGAGTGTCGGAAGCCGAGGTCAGCCCGTCGTCGCGCCCTCGGAGGCGGAGCGCACGAGACGGGAGTACTTGGCAAGGACGCCACGGGTATAGCGCGGGGGAAGCGGCTCCCAGCCGGAGCGGCGGGAGTCGAGCTCTGCATCGTCGACGAGTAGGTCGAGACTGCGAGCCGCGATATCGACCCGTATCAGATCACCATCGCGCACGAAGGCGATGGGACCAGCGTCCACCGCTTCGGGTGCTATGTGGCCGATGCACAGGCCGGTTGTGCCGCCTGAGAATCTGCCGTCCGTCAAGAGTAGTACATCTTTTCCGAGCCCAGCGCCCTTGATGGCGGCGGTGATCGCGAGCATCTCGCGCATGCCGGGGCCGCCCTTCGGACCCTCGTAGCGGATGACGACGACATCGCCGGCGGCGATCTGGCCCGCCTCGAGGGCGTCCATCGCGGCGCGCTCCCGTTCGAACACCCGCGCGGGCCCCTCGAACACATTGCCGTCGAAGCCCGCAGACTTCACGACCGCGCCCTCGGGGGCGATCGAGCCGTGGAGGATCGTGATGCCGCCCTTCTCGTGGATCGGGTCGTCGAACGTGTGGATGACCGTGCCGTCGATCGGATCCGGGTCGAGGTCGGCGAGGTTCTCGGCGAGCGTCTTGCCGGTCACGGTGAGCGCGTCGCCGTGCAGCAGGCCCTCGTCGAGCATCGCCTTCATGATGACCGGGATGCCGCCGTGGCGGTCGACGTCGTTCATGACGTACTTGCCGAACGGCTTCATGTCGGCCACATGCGGCACCTTGTCGCCGATGCGGTTGAAGTCGTGCAGGCTCAGCTCGACATCGGCCTCGCGCGCGATGGCCAGGAGGTGGAGCACGACGTTTGTCGAGCCGCCGAGCGCCATCGCCAGGGCGATGGCGTTCTCGAACGCCTCCTTGGTGAGGATGTCGCGCGTCGTGATGCCCTGGCGGAGCAGGTTCACGACGGCCTCGCCCGAGCGGTGCGCGAAGTAGTCGCGGCGGCGGTCGGCCGACGGGGGCGCGGCCGATCCGGGGAGCGACAGCCCCAGCGCCTCGGCGACCGAGGCCATGGTGTTGGCGGTGTACATGCCGCCGCACGCGCCCTCACCCGGTGCGATCGCGCACTCGATGCGCTTGAGGTCTGCCTCGCTCATCTTGCCCGCGAGGCACGCGCCGACGGCCTCGAAGGAGTCGATGATCGTGACGTCCTTCTCGGTGCCGTCCGAGAGCTTCACCCAGCCCGGCGCGATGGACCCGGCGTAGAGGAAGACGCTCGACAGGTCGAGCCGCGCCGAGGCCATCAGCATGCCGGGGATGGACTTGTCGCAGCCCGCGAGGAGGACGGAGCCGTCGAGGCGCTCGGCCATCATGACCGTCTCGACGGAGTCGGCGATGACCTCACGCGACACGAGGGAGAAGTGCATGCCCTCGTGGCCCATCGAGATGCCGTCGGAGACGGAGATGGTGCCGAACTGGAGCGGGTAGCCGCCACCGGCGTGCACGCCCTCCTTCGCGCCCTGAGCGAGCCGGTCGAGGCTCAGGTTGCACGGCGTGATCTCGTTCCAGCTCGAGGCGATGCCGATCTGGGGCTTGTCCCAGTCCTCGTCGCCCATTCCCACCGCGCGGAGCATTCCGCGGGACGTGGTCGCCTCGATGCCGTCGGTGACGACGCGGCTGCGGGGCTTGATGTCGATGAAGTTGTCGGACTGCTGGGGCATGATCTGCAGTCTATTCCCGCGCGGCACCGCCCTCGCCCGTCATGACGGGCCGGCTCTCACCGCCGCCGGGGCGCCGTCACCGGCCCTCGGTCGACCGGGCGGCGGCCAGTTCCTCGAGGAGCTCCGCGAGTGCGGCGATGTCGGGCACGCGCAGCGTCGCGGCGGTCGGACGCTGCCCCACGTGCACGCCGAGGTCGTCCGGTCCGAGGCTCTCCAGGGCGTCCTCGTCGGTGACGTCGTCACCCGCGAAGAGCACGGCCGAGGCATCCGTCCGCGTGCGCAGCTCCGCGATGGCGGAGTCCTTGCCCTCGTGACGGAACGCGTACTCGACGATGTTGTGCCCCGTGCGCCGGCGCCAAAGCGGCGCCTCGGCCGACACCAGGGCGTCGACGAGACGGTTCGCCTCGGCCGCGTCCGCGGGCGTGGACTTGCGGGTGTGCACACCGAACCCGAACCGCTTGGGCTCGATCCACACCCCGGCGAGCAGGGCGGTCGCTGCCTCGGCGTGGGCACGCAGCTCGTCGCGCAGCCGCTCGTCGCCGGGCTCGTCGTCGTGGGTGAGGACGCCTTCGCCCGGGAGCCAGAACTCCGCGCCGTGCGAGCCGGCCAGCAGCAGCGGCGAGTCGTCGAGGTGCTCGGCGATGATGCGCAGGTCGGACAGGCTGCGGCCCGACACGAGCGCCACGGCGGTGCGAGGCGCGGCCACCAGGGCGTCGAGCGCGGCACGCGCGGCGGGCAGCATCCGCGCGTCCATCGGCTCATCGGCGAGAGGCGACAGTGTGCCGTCGAAGTCCAGGGCGACGAGCAGGCGATCGGATGCCGCGACCCGGCCGACGGCGGCGCGGGCGGCGTCGCTGATCCCGGCGCTCATGCGTCGACCCGGATCGCACGGTTGGCGGTGCCGGCGGACTCGAGCGCTGCGAGGAACGACCGCGACCACCGGGCCACGTCGTTCTCGAGCACCTTCCGCCGCAGAGCCCGCATGCGGCGCCCCTGTTCGGCCGCCGGCATCTCGATCGCGCGCATGACGGCGTCCTTCAGCCCGTCGATGTCGTGGGGATTGATGCGCACCGCGCTGGAGAGCTCGTCGGCGGCGCCGGCGAACTCACTGAGCAGGAGCACCCCCCGGTTGTCGACGCGTGTCGCGACGTACTCCTTGGCGACGAGGTTCATGCCGTCGCGCAGCGCCGTGACGAGCATGACGTCGGCGGCGAGGAACAGCGCCACCATCTCTTCGCGCGGGTAGGCCTGGTGGAGGTAGCGGATGGCGGTGTGGCCCATCGTGTCGTAGTCGCCGTTGATGCGCCCGACGGTGAGCTCGATCTCGTCGCGCAGCTGCACGTAGGCCGCGACGCGCTCGCGACTCGGGCTGGCGACCTGCACGAGGGTCACGTCCTCGACCGAGAGCCGGCCGTCCTGCAGCAGCTCACCGAAAGCCTTCAGCCGGTGGCGGATGCCCTTCGTGTAATCGAGACGGTCGACGCCCAGAAGGATCTTCTTCGGGTTGCCCAGCTCCTCGCGGATCTCGGCGGCCCGTGCACGGATCGCAGGGTCCTGGGCGAGCTCGACGTACGAGGACGAGTCGATGGAGATCGGGAAAGCGCGCGCGACCGCATTGCGGGTCGTTCCGTCGTCGTTCGGCACGGCGATGCCGCTCGCTTTGGTCGGATAGCGCAGCACCCTGCGCACCGCGCGGGCGAAGTTGCCGGCGTCCGCCACGCGCTGGAAGCCGATGACGTCGGCGCCCAGCAGGCCCTCGAGGACCTGGCGGCGCCACGGGAGCTGCGAGTAGAGGCCGTATGCGGGGAAGGGAATGTGATGGAAGTAGCCGATCGTCAGATCGGGACGCGCCTCGCGCAGGAGGCGCGGCACGAGCTGCAGCTGATAGTCCTGGACCCACACCGTGGCGCCCGGACCGGCGGTCGACGCCGCCGCCTCGGCGAACCGCCTGTTGACCTTGACGTAGGCGTCCCACCACACGCGGCGGTACCGCGGCTCGGCGATCACGTCGTGGTACAACGGCCAGAAGGTGTCGTTCGACATGCCCTCGTAGTAGAGCTCGATCTCGTCGGCGCTGAGCGACACCGGGACGAGGTGCGTGCCTTCGAACTCGAACGGCTCCACCTCGATCCCCGCCTGCCCGGGCCACCCGACCCAGGCGCCGTCCGCGCGACGCATGACCGGCTCGAGCGCGGTCACGAGCCCCCCGGGGGAACGCCGCCACGACTGCTCCCCGGATCCGTCGACGACGCGGTCGACGGGGAGGCGATTGGCGACGACGACGAGCTGGGCCTGGGTCACGCGGGCTCCTGACGGTGGCTGGGGACGAGGCATCCTCAGGCTATCGCCCCATCCCACGGCGTCCCGCCCGCTTGACGCGGGACGGATTTCCTGATGGACGCGCGGCTCGGGCGCTGTCAAGGGGCGACGACGACGGATGCCGCGCGCTACCGTGGGCGCATGCGAAAGTACCTCTTCGGCACCGGCCTGCTGACCGCGATCACGGGAGGGCTCACCCTGCTCCGAGGACTGCGCGAAGACGCCCCGTTCACGTGGCGCACCGCGCTCGGATGGCTGAGCTGGGCGATCTCGGTCGCCCTCGTGGTCGGTGCGATCGTCGACGTGCGCCGCGCATCGCACGGAGCGACGATCGCCCCCGACTCGCCCGTCCACGGCCAGGAGAAGAAGCTGCAGCAGCGCCGCCTGCGCCGCTGAGCGATGCCGAAGCCTACCCCGCGGCGCGCCATGACGGTAGGAGTTGCGCCACCGGCAACGTCACCCTCGCTCCCGGAGCCACCGCCACCGCCACCGCCACCGCCACCGCCGAACTCGACGGAGGGCGTCGTCGACTACCGCATCTACGTGTCGCTGCTGAACGGCGCGAACGACACGCGCGGCCTCCAGCAGGTGGATGTCGCAGGACTCGAGGCCGGCGCGACCACCGAGTGGCAGTCCGAGATCGCGATCGCCGAGGACGACCTGACGTGCGTGCTCCGCGTGGAGCGGTACGCCGCCGACAGCTGACCCCGTCGAGCCGGGATCGTCAGAGCTCGATCTCGTAGTGCACGAAGCCGGTCGACGTCGCGATGCGATCGTAGAGCGCCCGCGCCCGCGTGTTGTCGTGGGCCGTGAGCCAGTACACCTTCTCGGCGCCGAACACCCGTGCCCAGTCGCGCACGTGCGCGATCAGCGCCTCGCCCGTTCCCGCGCCCCGCGCCTCGGGGTCGACGAAGAGGTCCTCCAGGTAGCAGTACGGCTTGGTGCTCCACGTCGCGGGGTGGGTGAGCCAATGGACGAGCCCGATGGGACGGCCGTCCGCGTCTCGCGCGAGCGCGCCGTGGATGTGCTCGTCGGCCAGGATGCGTGAGAACGTCGACTCGACGGCCGGGGCGGGCACCTCCGACTCGTAGAACGTGATGTACGCCTGGAAGAGCGCGTCCCACGCAGGACGGTCGTCAGCGGTGATCGCGGTGATGCTGGTCATGCCGCGACGCTACCGGTCTTAATCGGCGGTGCCGTGCGGACACTCGCACGGCACCGCCGGGGAATCGGATGCCGCGGCTCAGCGCGTGAGGATCAGGGCGTCGCCCTGCCCGCCGCCGCCGCACAGCGCGACGGCCGCGGTGCCGCCGCCCCGACGTACGAGCTCGTGCACCGCGTGGACGACGAGTCGGTTGCCCGACGCCCCGATCGGGTGACCGATCGCGATGCCGCCGCCGTGCGGGTTCACGACGTCGTCGGCGAGGCCGAGCTCGGTCTGCGAGCGTGCCACGACGGCTCCGAACGCCTCGTTGATCTCGACCAGGTCGAGGTCGGACGCGGCGATGCCCTGCTTGGCGAGCGCCTTCTCGATCGCGCGCGCCGGCTGCGAGTGCAGTGAGTTGTCGGGGCCTGCCACCTGGCCGGACGCACCGACGACGGCGAGCACGGGCCAGCCGTTCTCGTCGGCGTGCGAGCGGCTCGTCAGCACGACCGCCGACGCGCCGTCCGAGATCTGCGAAGAGTTGCCCGCGGTGATCGAGCCGGCCTCGGCAAAGGCGGCACGGAGCCCCGCGAGCGTCTCGACGGTGGTGTCGGGACGGATGCCCTCGTCCTTCGTCACGACGACCGGGTCGCCCTTGCGCTGCGGGATCTCGACGGGGATGATCTCGGCGTCGAAGACGCCCGCGGCCTGCGCCGCCGCCGCGCGCTGGTGCGACCGTGCGGCGACCGCGTCCTGCGCCTCGCGTGTGACCTCGAGGCGGCCGTTGTGCCGCTCGGTCGAGGCACCCATGCTCTCTCGGTCGTACGCGTCCGTCAGCCCGTCGAACGCCATGTGGTCGATCACCTCGATCGAGCCGTACGCCCAGCCGTCGCGCGAGCCCATCAGCAGGTGAGGCGAGCGGGTCATCGACTCCATGCCGGCCGCCACGACCACGGTGGCGTCGCCGACGGAGATCATGCGCGCGCCGTCGATGACGGCGGTGAGGCCCGACAGGCACACCTTGTTGACCGAGCCGGAGTGGACCTCCCATCCGATGCCCGCGCCGACCGCGGCCTGTCGCGCGGGGTTCTGCCCCGAGCCGGCGGGAAGCACCTGTCCGACGAGCACTGCGTCGACGGCATCGGCGGGGATGCCGCCCTTCTCGAGGGCGCCGCGGATGGCGGCGCTGCCGAGCTGCACGGCGGTGAGCGGTGCGAGCTGGCCCTTGAGGCGGCCCTGCGGGGTGCGGGCCGCGGCGACGATGACGACGTCGTCGTGGTTCATGATTCCTCCTTGAGTTCGTCGGCGATCGTGAGCGCCGGCTCGGTGGCGGCGACCACCTCGTCGACCGTGACGCCCGGCGCGAGCTCGACGAGGACGAGTCCGTCGTCGGTCACGTCGATGACCGCCAGGTCGGTGATGATGCGGTCGACCACTCCCCTGCCCGTGAGCGGGAGCGAGCAGTCGTCGACGATCTTCGCGGATCCGTCGCGCGCGACGTGCTCCATGAGCACGATCACCTTGGCTGCCCCGTGCACGAGGTCCATGGCGCCGCCCGGCCCCTTGACCATCTTGCCCGGGATCATCCAGTTGGCGAGGTCTCCCGAGGCCGACACCTGCATCGCCCCGAGGATCGCGGCGTCGATCTTGCCGCCGCGGATCATGCCGAAGCTCGTCGCGGAGTCGAAGAAGGCGGCGCCCCTGAGGGTCGTGACCGTCTCCTTGCCGGCGTTGATCAGGTCGGGGTCGACGTGCTCCTCGGTCGGGTAGGGCCCGACACCGAGGATGCCGTTCTCGGACTGCAGCACGACGGTGACGCCCTCCGGAACGTAGTTCGGCACGAGCGTCGGCAGGCCGATCCCGAGGTTGACGTACGCGCCGTCCGACAGCTCCTGCGCGGCACGGGCCGCCATCTCGTTGCGGGTGAGTGCCATGGTCAGGCTCCTTCGGGGATGTCGCGGCTCAGCGCCTCGGCGACCGAGACCGTGCGGCGTTCGATGCGCTTCTCGATGTCGCTGCCGACCTCGACGATGCGGTGCACGTAGATGCCCGGCAGGTGGACGCAGTCGGGGTCGAGTTCGCCGGGTTCGACGAGCTCCTCGACCTGCGCGATGCACACGCGGCCGGCCATCGCGGCGAGCGGGTTGAAGTTGCGGGCCGCCTTGTTGAAGATCAGGTTGCCGTGCCGGTCGCCCTTGAGCGCGTGGACGAGCGCGAAGTCGGTGACGATCGCCTCTTCGAGCACGTAGTCGCGCGGCTCGCCCGACACGTCGAACGAGCGGACGTCCTTGACCGGCGAAGCGACGGCGATGCCGCCCGCTCCGTCGTACCGGCGGGGCAGACCGCCCTCGGCCACCTGGGTGCCCACGCCCGTCTGCGTGTAGAACGCCGCGATGCCCGACCCGCCGGCGCGCAGCTTCTCGGCGAGAGTCCCCTGCGGCGTCAGCTCGAGCTCGAGCTCGCCCGAGAGGAACTGGCGCTCGAACTCCTTGTTCTCGCCGACGTACGAGGACGTCATCTTGCGGATGCGCTTGGCGTTCAGCAGGATGCCGAGTCCCCAGTCGTCGACGCCGCAGTTGTTGCTGACGATGCTGAGGTCGGTCGTGCCCTGCGCCAGCAGGGCCTCGATGAGGGCGATGGGGTTGCCCGAGAGCCCGAACCCGCCGACGGCGAGCGATGCGCCGTCGGCGATGTCGGCGACCGCCTCGGCGGCCGACCCCCACGTCTTGTCGATCACGTGCTACTCCTTCGTTGCCGGACGCCCCCATCCTCCGTCGGCGGAGGGGCGGCCGCCACGACCGGGTTTGCCATGTGGAAGACCGTGGGCGTAATGTCCACATCGTGGACGAACCGATCAAGCGCGGACGATCCGTGCCCGGGGCGCAGTCCGTCGCGCGGGCGGCGCTGCTGCTGCGGCTGGTGACCTCGTCGGGCGGCGACGGGATGACGGTCGCCGACCTCGCCCGCCGCGCCGACCTCACCCGTCCGACCACCCACCGGCTGCTCGCCGCGCTGCGCCACGAGGGGCTCGTCGATCAGGACGATCGCAGCGGGCGATGGATGCCGGGACCCGAGCTGTACCTGATGGGATCGGTCGCGGCATCCCGCTACGACATCACCGGCATCGCGCGCGACATCGTCCGCTCCCTCGCCGTCCGCACCGAGGAGAGCGCGTTCCTCTCGGTCCGGCGCGGAGACGAGACGGTCTGCCTCCTCCGCGAGGAGGGAAGCTTCCCGATCCGCTCGTTCGTGCTGTCGGAGGGCGTGCGGTTTCCGTTGGGTGTCGCGTCGGCCGGGCTCGCGATCCTCGCGTTCCTGCCACCCCACGATGTGGACGCCTATCTGGAACGGCATCCGGAGCTGCCGCAGGCGTGGGGAGCCTCACACGGCGAGAAGCGGCTGCGCGCACGACTGCGCGACACCCACGAGCGCGGGTACGCGGTGAACCCCGGACTCATCGTCGAGGGATCGTACGGCCTGGGCGCGGCGGTCTTCACGCGCGAGGGGCACCCGCAGTGGGCGCTGAGCCTCACCGGCGTCGAGTTCCGCTTCGGGGCCGACCGCCTGCCCGAGCTCGGCCGCACCCTCCTCGCCCACGCGCACCAGCTCACGACCCGCATCGCCGCCACCCGCTGAGCAGCGCGCCCGCTGCGCGTCGCGGGCGTCACCGCGTGGCAGGCGCCCCGTTCCCCGCGCGTCAGCCGGCCGCGGCGAGCTCCTCGCGAGCGGCCGCCGCGACGACGTCCGCCCCGCCCGGCGACATCACGATCGTGTAGTGGTTGAAGCCGTCCACCCGCTCGTGCCGCACCGAGGGGTTCGCCGTGAGCACGCGGTCGAGCTGCGCCGGCGCGTACAGACCGGGTGGCTCGTCCTGCAGTCCGCGCGGCACCGTGATCAGGCGCGTCGGATGACGCAGCCCGGCCAGCGCGTCGGACAGCGTCGTGCCGGTGTTCATGTCGACGGTGTCGTCCGCCGTGGTCGCGTAGCTCGTCGCAGGTCGCAGCGCGCCGGCGCCGTCGTCGACCAGGTCGTAGGCGAGGTAGCGCTCGAGCTCGGGCGTCCAGGCGTCCGCGAAAGCGGGATGCCGCCGCCAGAAGTCGAGGTACTCCCCCGTGTCGGCGAAGGTCATCGACAGCCTCGCGGCCGTCGGCCCGAGGATGCCCGCGACGAGCGCGTCCGTGTCGATCCCCTCGGGCACGTCGAGCGGCAGGCCGCCGTCGACCAGCACGACGCGGGAGACTCGGCCGGGGTGCCGGGCGGCGAAGACGAGCGCTACGAACGCGCCCATCGAGTGACCGACGACGACTGCGCGGTCCACGCCCAGCGCGTCGAGCAGCGCCGCCAGGTCGTCGGCGTGGACGGCCATGCCCGCGGAGCCCTCGATCGCGTTGCTGCGGCCGCGACCGCGCAGGTCGGGGGCGATCACGCGCACTCCGGGAAGCCGCTCGGCCACGAACGGCCACGCGAGGTGCGACGCCGTCACGCCGTGGATCGCGAGGACCGACGGCACGCCCGGCGCGGCATCCGGCTCCCAGACTCCGGCGTGGAGGAGCCCGCCGTCGACGGGAACGTCGATCTGCCGGTACGTGTGACTCACCGTGCCGTCCATCCGCCGTCCATCGTGTACGAGGCGCCGGTGACCATGCCGGCCTTGTCCGAGGCGAGCCAGCCCGCGAGCGAGGCGACCTCGTCGGCCTCGACCAGCCGCTTGACGGCGGTCTCGGTCAGCATGATCTTCTCGACGACCTCGTTCTCGGGGATGCCGTGCACCGCGGCCTGGTCGGCGATCTGCTTCTCGACCAGCGGAGTGCGTACATACGCCGGGTTGATGCAGTTGCTCGTCACGCCGTGAGGGGCACCCTCGAGGGCGGTGACCTTCGAGAGCCCCTCGAGCCCGTGCTTGGACGCCACGTACGCCGACTTGAAGGCGCTCGCGCGCAGGCCGTGCGCGCTCGAGATGTTGATCACGCGGCCCCAGCCCTTCTCGTACATGCCCGGCAGGGCGGCACGGATGAGCAGGAACGGGGACTCGAGCATCAGGCGCAGCAGGAGGCGGAAGGTGTCGGGGTCGAAGTCGGTGATGGGGCTCACACGCTGGATCCCCGCGTTGTTGACGAGGATGTCGACGTCGAGCGACAGCTCTTCCAGGGCCGCGGTGTCGGAGAGGTCCACCGCCCATGCCTCGCCGCCCACGTCGGTGGCGGCGGCGGACGCGGCCTCCGCGTTCAGGTCCGCGATCACCACGTGCGCGCCGCGTGCGGCGAACTCGTGGGCGCACGCGAGCCCGATACCGCTCGCTCCGCCCGTGACGAGCGCGCGTCTGCCCGCCAGGTCCTGCTCGGCCATCAGCTCGGTCCTTCCGTGGTTGTCGCACGCGGTGCGAGCGCGTTGTCGATGATGCGGGTCATGCCGTCGAACACGACGGGGTCGAGCTGCGCGGGCGGCCGGCCCGCGGCATCCCGCTCCCACAGCAGGAACCGCATGCCGATGAGCTCGCCCATGCCCATGAGCGCCCACGCGGTGGTCTCGGGATCGAGCGCGCGATCGACGTCTCCGGCCTCCTGTGCGGCGCGCAGACCGGCCTCGTAGCCCTCGACGATGCGCGTGTAGTGGAGGCGCAGCACGTCGGGCGAGACGAATTCGGCTTCGCGCACCACTCGGTAGAGGGCGGGGTGCTCGGCGGTGAACCGGAAGAACCCGGCGAAGCCCGCCCGCTCCGCGTCGAGGCGCGACGACGCCCCCGTCATCGCCTCCGACATCGAGTGCCGCACGCGCCGGTTGAGGTCGATGACGAGAGCCTCGAAGATCGACTGCTTGCTGTCGAAGTAGAGGTAGAACGTGCCGAGACCGATGCCCGCGCGCTCGGTGATCTTGACGATGGATGCCTCGTGGTAGCCCTGCTCGGCGAAGACGACCTCTGCGGCCTCGAGCAGGCGCCGGCGCGTCGCCTCGCCGCGCTTGGTGAGCGGTCGCCCCGTCGCCGGCGACACGAGCGCCGCCTCGTCGTCGACGATCCCTTCGGGAAGCGTCATCGCTCCACCCCTTCCGTCTCGTGGCCGAGCGTCATCGCCCGGTCCCCCTCCGTGAGCTTTCTCGCCCTGTCCCGCAGTCGCGAGCGGGCGAGCTTCTCGATCGTCGAGCGCGGCAGCGCGTCGACGAACTCCACCCGCACCGGCACCTTGAAGCCGGCGAGGTTGCGTCGCGCGTGCGCGAGGACCTCGTCGGCCGAGAGCGCCGCCCCCGATGCGGGCACGACGAACGCTACGCCCCGCTCGCCCCACACCGGATCCGGCACACCGACGACGGCCGCCGCCTCGATGAGGGGGTGGAGGCCCAGCGCGAACTCGACCTCGGCGGGCGCGACGTTCTCGCCGCCCGAGATGAAGATGTCCTTGAGGCGGTCGACGATCCGCACGACGCCGTCCGCGTCGCGGTGGACGAGGTCGCCGGTGCGCAGCCATTCACCGGCCATCGTCCGGGCCGTCGCGTCGTCGTCGTCGAGATACCCGGCGAACACGCTCGGCCCGCGCACCCACAGCTCACCGGTCGCCTCGCCGTCGAGAGCGAGCGACGTATCGGGGTCGACGACCCGCACCGCGACGTGCGGATACGGGCGCCCCACGGCGCCGGGGTGGGCGGCGGCGGCCTCGGCGGGAAGGTGCAGCACGTTGGGCGCCGCCTCGGTCAGCCCGTAGCCCTGGGTGAGCGGGATGCCGCGCCGCGTCCACTCGTCTTGGAGATCGGCCGGCACCGTCGCCCCGCCCACGAGCGCGAGGCGCAGGGAAGCGAGCGCGTCGGCGCGATCGGTCGATGCCCGCCAGGCCGGGTCGGCGGCGAGCAGGGCGTACTGGGTGGGGACGCCCATCATGGCTGTCACCCCGCGCTCGGCGATGAGCTGCAGGGCCCGCGCCGGCTGGAACGACCGCTCGAGCACGACGGTCGCTCCGACCCACCACGCCAGGAGCGGCTGGCAGTTCCAGGCAGCGACATGGAACTGCGGGAGCATCGCCAGCACCACGTCGTCGTGGGTGAGGGGCAGGGCCTGCCCGAGCGCGAGGTTGTTCCAGAAGCAGTTGGCGTGCGTGAGCACGACGCCCTTCGGCGCCGCCTCGCTGCCCGACGTGAAGATCACGAGCAGCGGGTCATCGTCGTGCACCGGGCGACGCGCGCGCGGCGCCGGCGACGGCGCGAGGGAGGCCTCGACGCCCGTCGTGCCGAGTGCCGCCACCGGGAGCTCCCGGTCGAGCCGGCGCAGCGCCTCACCGGCCAGCGACGTGTGCTCGTCCTCGACGAGGACGAGCACCGGCCCGGTGCGGTCGAGCAGGTCGGCGAGCTCGCGCGGCGTGAGGCGCCAGGACAGCGGCACGAACGCCACACCCGCCAGCGCGCACGCGAAGAACGCGACGACGTGGTCGGTCGAGTTGCCCGACACCGTCGCGATCCGGTCGCCCGCTCCGTAGCCGCCACGGCGAAGTGAGTCCGCGAGGGTGCGCGCCCGGCCGGCGAGGGTCGCGTAGTCGGTCGTCACCCCGCGGTCGTCGATGGCGACGCGCTGCGGCGAGCGTGCGGCACGGTCGGTCAGCCAGCGGCCGACCGTGTGCGCACCGTCCTCGACGTCGGCATCCCACGTCATGCGCGCACCCCCGTCGCCGCCCACGTCATGCCCGCGCCTCCGCGGGAGCCTCGGCGGCCTCGTCGTCGAGGGTCTGCAGCGAGCCGCGGACCTTCTCGCCCCGGCGGCGCCGCACGGCGGCGTCGATGGTTCCGGCGATGCCGCCGGGAAGGAACATCACGACGAGGATGAACAGCACGCCGAGGATGAACAGGGGCTCGGAGAGCGGCACGCGCAGCACGTCGGGCAGCCCGGCGATCGCGTCGGAGCCGGCGAGGACCGTGAGGCGCTGGTCGAGCAGCGTGTACAGCACACCGCCCACGATGGCACCCCACCGGAACCCCACGCCACCGAGCACCACCATGACGAGGATCGTGATCGTGAGGTCGGCCGACACCGCGCGCGGCACGGTGCCGGATTGCAGCAGCATGTACGCGACGCCGGCGAGGCTGGCGAGCACCGCCGCGATGACGAACACGACGAGCCGCACGCGGTACGGCGAGAGACCGAGAACGCGTACGCGCTGCTCGTTCTCGCGTGTCGCGCGGGCCAGGTGACCGAGACGCGACGTGTCGACCCAGAGCACGACGAGGTACACGACGACCAGCACGGCGAGGGTGAACCAGTACAGGTTGCGGGTGTTGATCACGCCGATGAGGAAGTCGGGAACCTGGTCGGTGTCGAGCCCGAGGCCCTCCTCACCGCCGGTGATCTGCGAGTTGCGGCGCACGAGCACCGATCCCGCCTGCGCGAAGGCGAGCGTGACCATCGCGAACGGGATGCCGGACACCCGCATCGACACCGCACCGGTGACGAGGGCGATGACCATGCCGCCGACGAGCGCGATGAACACGCCCGGCCACAGCGGCACCCCGAAGTGCTCGAGAGCGATGCCCAGCCCGTAGGCGCCCGCGCCGAAGTACAGGGCGTGCCCGAACGACAGCATCCCGCCCGAGCCGAGCAGCAGGTTGTACGACAGCGCCAGCGCCGCGAACACCATGCACAGCGACAGCAGCGCGAGCGTGCCCGGCATGTACGTCGGAGTGGGCAGGATGCCGGGGAGCGACAGGTTCAGCAGCGGCAGCAGCGCCATGAACACCACGAGCGCGGCACCCACGATCGCGGGGACGAAGCGGCGCAGGCCGCCGGTCGAGGTCACGTGGACGGTCATGCCTTCTTCCCCAGGAGTCCGGCCGGGCGCACCAGCAGCACGACGGCGAGCAGGATGACGACGATGAAGTCGCCGGTGCCGCCGAGATAGAAGTTCGCGAACTGCTGCAGCACCGCGACGAGGACGGATGCCACGGCCGCGCCCGTCAGCGAGCCGAGACCGCCGACCACGGTCACGATGAACGCGAAGATCAGCAGCGTCGCTCCCAGGTGCGCCGAGACGAAGGTCGAGTAGTGCATCGCGAGCACGCCGCCGATGCCGGCGGCCGCGCCGCCGATGGCGAAGACGAGCGTGAACGAGCGCCGCACGTCGATGCCGAGCGCGGTCACCATGGAGCGGTTCTCCACGCCGGCGCGGATGATCATGCCGTAGCGGGTCTTCTGCAGGAAGAGCACGAGCGCAGCGAGCACGAGCACCGCGGCGATCATCAGCACCCAGTACGTGTTCGGGATGCGGGCGCCGAGCACGTCGGTCGTCTGCTTGAGCCACGGCGGGCCGGTGATGTGGATCGGGTCCGTGCCCCAGATCCCTTCGAACAGCGCCACGGCGGCGAACGAGAGACCGACGGTGACGAGCACCTGCTCGATGTGCCGCTCGTACAGCGGCCGGATGAGCACGAGCTCGGTGAGCGTTGCGAACACCGCGCCGACGCCGGCCCCGACGAGGACCGACAGCAGGAACGAGCCCCAGGACTCGGTGCCGAGCGCCTGCGCGACCATCCAGCCCATGAAGGCGCTGAGCGTCAGAAAGGCGCCGTGCGCGAAGTTGAGCACGTGCATGAGCCCGTAGATGAGGCTCAGCCCGCTCGCGACGAGGAAGTAGAGGGCGCCGAGACCGACGCCGGTGATGAGGGTGAGGACGAGGGTGCTCATGCACTCGCCTCCGCGTGCACGCCGAGCAGTCGCCGGGTGAGGTCGTCGTCGTCCAGGATGTCGAGGGCCTTTCCGGTGTGGACGACGCGCCCGCCGCCGATCACGACCGCGGTGTCGGCGAGCCTCCTCACCACTTCGAGGTTCTGCTCCACGAGAAGGATCGGGACGGTCTTCGCCGCCTCGGCGAGAGCATCCGCCACCTCGTGCACGATCTTCGGGGCGAGCCCCTTCGTGGGCTCGTCGACGAGCAGCAGGCGGTTGTCGTTGAGCAGCGCCCGCGCGACGGAGACCATCTGCTGCTGGCCGCCCGAGAGCGTGCCGGCCGGCTGGTCGCGGCGGCTCACCAGGTCGGGGAAGAGCTCGGCCACGAGCTCGCGGCGAGGGGTGCGCTGCCGCTCCGCGAGCGCGAGGTTCTCGGCGACGGAGAGCTTCGAGAAGATCTCGCGGTCCTCGGGGACGTAGCCGACCCCGCGGCGCACGATGCGGTGCGTGGGCAGCCCGTCGATGCGCTCGCCCGCGAGGCGCACCTCGCCGCGGCGCGGGATCAGGCCCAGGATGCCGCGGAGGGTCGAGGTCTTGCCGACCCCGTTGCGCCCGAGCACCGCGGTGATGCCGGTCGCCGGCACCTCGAGGGTGACGTCCTCCACCACCTGCTGTCCGGAGATCGAGCACCGGAGGCCCCGCACGGTCAGGATCGGATCCATCAGGCGGCCCCCGTCCCGAGATACGCGCTCTGCACGAGCGGGTTCGCCATGACGTTCTGCGGGGTGTCGTACGCGATGATCGTGCCGAAGTACATCACCGCCACTTTGTCGACGAGACCCATGAGCACGTCGATGTGGTGCTCCACCATCAGCACGGTGCAGCCCTTCTCGCGGTGGAGGTCGCGGATGTTGCCGACGAGCCCCTCGACGTCGCCCGAGCCGACGCCCGCCATGGGCTCGTCCAGCAGGACGATGCTGGTCTCGGTGGCCAGCAGGACGGCGATCTCGAGCTTGCGCTTGTCGCCGTGCGAGATGTCGCCGGCCGCGGCGTCGCGCTGGTGCGTCAGGCCGACGGCCTCGAGCTTCGACAGGGCGAGCTCGGTCGCGGCATCCGATCGCCGGGGGAACCGCAACAGCGACGACGACCCGCCCAGCGACACCTGCGCCGCGAGACGCACGTTCTCGAGGACGGACAGCCGCGGGAAGAGGCTCGACGTCTGGAAGGTGCGCCCCAGTCCCGCCCGCGCCCGGGCGGGCACGGACGCCGTCGTGATGTCGTCGCCGTCCAGGAGGACCCGGCCGGCAGTGGGCTTCACGAGACCGGAGACCGCGTTGAAGAGCGTGGTCTTGCCGGCGCCGTTGGGCCCGATGACGCCCACGAGCGAGCCCGCGGCGACGTCGAGGTCGACATCTTTCAGGATCGTCGCGCCGCCGATCTGCAGACCGAGCGACTCGATCTGCAGCCGGGAGCCGCGCAGGGCGGTCTCCGCGGCCGGCGCGGACGGGACAGGGGTGCTCATCGTTCTGTGACGCTCCGGCTCACTCGGCGGCTTCGGCCGGTGCGACGTCGTCGGCCGAGACCGTGTCGACGAGCTCGGGCACGAACGCGCCACCCTCGGCGACGAGCTTGACCTGGTACATCTCCTGGATGAGCGCGTGGTCGCCCTCACGGACGGTCATCGTGCCCTTCGGTCCCTCGAACTCGAAGCCCTCGAGCGCGGCGACCATGGCGTCGACGTCACCCGCGCCTTCCTTGATGGCCTGGACGATCATGATCGCGGCGTTGAACCCATCGGGGCTGAAGAGGTCGGCGGTGCCGCCGGCCTCTTCGATCGCCTCGACCATCGCGGTGTTCACCTCGTTGTCGGGAGCGCCCGGGAAGTAGTGGTTCAGGAAGTTGATCTTCTCGGATGCCTCGCCGTACGCGCCGAACGTCGCCGCGTCGCCGAGACCGGTCACGACGGGGATCTCGTCGAGCACGCCCTGCTGGCTGAGTGCCTGCCACATCGCGCCGGACGTCGCGCCTGCCCACGCCACGAAGACCAGGTCGGGGTCGCCGGCGAGGATCTGCTGCGCGAACGGGGTGAACTCGGTGGCGTCCTCGGCGACGAGAACCGAGTTCACCGTCGCGCCCTGGCCGCCCAGGATCGCCTCGACCGCCGCCACGTTGCCCTGGCCGAACGCGTTGTCCTGCGCGAAGACGGTGATGGTGCGTCCTTCGATGTCGTCGAGGAAGGTTCCGGCGGTGGCGACGTCCTGCGCGCTCTGGCGGCCGGAGCGGAAGGTGTAGTCGTTCACGCCGGTGATCGCGTCGGCGGCGGCTGGGCCGGAGATGTAGAGCACCTTGTTCTGCTCGGCCTGCTCGGCGACGGCAAGCGCGACGCCCGACGACGCGGTGCCCGCGATGATGTTCACACCCTCGCCGATCAGCTCCTTGACGACGGTGACAGCCTTGTCGGGGTCACCCGCGTCGTCCTTGTACTGCACGTCGATCGTCGTGCCGTCGATCTCGCCGGTGCCGTCGGTGGCGTAGTCGATACCCGCCTCGAACGCGTCGAGGTACTGCTTGCCGTAGCCTGCGAGCGGGCCGGACTCGCTCGTGACGATGCCGACCGTCACCTCGGACGGACGGTCTCCGCCGTCGGTGGCCTCACCGCCGGGGGTGGTCTGGGGCGCGCACGCCGCCAGTGCGAGGGCGGCCGTGGCGACCACGGACCCCAGGAGCAACTTCTTCGAAACCCGCATGTGCGTGCCTTTCGCCGTTGGAAGGTTCGGGTGCCCGGATCCGGGCGTACCTGAAATCCGATTCAGGTATTCGCAAATGTAGGAAATCCCCGCTTCCCGGTCAAGTCGGGAGCGGATGCCGCCACTCCTCGTTATGCAATCGGGATCGTCAGAGGAGGTACGCGTCCACGAGCAGCGGCCCGCGGACGTCACGCAGGGCGTCGATGATCCGGTCGAGCCCGCGGCGGCCGAGCGATGACAGCTGGACGTCGTACGGGCCGAGCTTCTCGAGTTTGCCGGTGCGGATGCGCACGACCTCCCATCCCGACGCGCGCAGCGTGCGGTCCTTGCGGCGGTCGGCGTCCTCGCGCTTGCCGACGTGCTCGAGCCCGTGGCGCCCGGTGCTGTCGTACTCGATCGCGATACGCAGCTCGGGCAGCAGGATGTCGGGCCACACCTCGAGGTGCTCGAAGAACGGGCGCGACGTGCGCACCGCGGTCAAGCCTGCCGTCACCTGAAGCCGCGAGAACAGGTCGGCGCGCAGCTGCGCCTCGACCGCCGACGCGGGACGCGGGGCGCACGCGCTCGCGAACGGCTCGCCCACGGGCAGGTCCGGGGTCTTCGCGCACAGCGCCCGAGGCGGCTTCGGCGGGCGCGGAGCGCGCGCGAGGGCGGCTCCACCGGCGGACGGGCCGGCGGTCGGGCCGGTGGTTGCGCCGGCGGACGCGCCTGCGGTCCTGCCGAGCGGAGCGGGCGACGGGCGGGCCAGCACGCTGCACTCGGGACACCACGCCGAGCGGCGTCGTTCGCGGCCCGGCCGGTTGCGCTGCTCGGTCGGGGTCGCGGCGAAGGTGTGCCCGGACTCGCACTCCCAGAGCAGCAGCACGTCGGCCGCGGGCGGCACCTGGGTCAGCACGATCCCGGCGTTGAGCTCGGGATGGTACTGCCTGATGAGCGCCGGGAAGGGTGCCCACGCGTCGCGGTACGTGCCCACTTCGTATGGGATCTCGGCGCCGCGCGAGAACTGTCTGCGCGCCCACCAGAGCTCGACCCGTTCCGCCATGGCTGCACGGTAGCGCGGGCCTCGGACGCGGGGCCGGAACGAGGAAGAGCGGCCCCGTCCGGGACCGCTCTTCTCCGTGTGGTGCACCCCCAGGGACTTGAACCCTGAACCCACTGATTAAGAGTCAGTTGCTCTGCCGATTGAGCTAGAGGTGCGTGATTCGCAAGAGGCGAACCGAGGGTCAACATTAGCATCACGATTGCGTCACCGGAAATCGAGCCCGTCGACAGCCGGATATCCTGGGGAGCGTGACCTCCCCCTCCTCTGCGACGCCCTTCGACGCGCCGTACGAGGGCGATCTGACGGCCGATCTCGAGCTCGCGCTGCGTCTGGCTGATGCGGCGGACGCGGCATCCATGAGCCGGTTCGACGCGGCCGATCTCGAGGTGAGCCTCAAGGCCGACGCGAGCCACGTCACCGAAGCCGATCTGGCGACCGAACGCGCGATCCGCGCGCTGCTCGAGGCCGAGCGACCCTCCGACGGCGTCTTCGGCGAGGAGTACGGGGTCACCGGCGACGCGCAGCGCCAGTGGATCATCGACCCCATCGACGGCACCGCCAACTACCTCAAGGGCATCCCGATGTGGACGACCCTCATCGCGCTCGCCGTCGACGGCGTGCCGCGCGTGGGCGTCGCGAGCCAGCCGGCGATCGGCCGGCGCTGGTGGGGGGCCACCGGACTCGGCGCGTGGACGAACACGCCGTCCGGCGACCCGCGGCGGCTCGCCGTGTCGGCCGTCGACTCGGTCGCCGAGTCGAGCGTGAGCTTCCAGAGCATCGGCCAGTGGCGGGATGCCGGTCACCTCGACGCCCTCGAGCGCCTGACGACATCGGTGTGGCGCGACCGCGGGTACGGCGATGCATGGCCGTACATGCTCCTCGCCGAGGGCAGACTCGAGTTCGTCGCCGAGTTCGGCGTCAAGGAGTACGACATCGCCGCCCTCGTGCCGATCGTCACCGAGGCCGGCGGACGCTTCACCTCGTTCGACGGCGCCGACTCGCTGTCGGAGCGCTCGTCGCTCGCGACGAACCGCGTCCTGCACGACGCCTATCTGCAGCTCTTGCACTCCCCCTGACCCTGCCCTCGCCCCACCGATCCCCTCCCCCGGAGACCGCTCGATGTTCCCCCCACGACACCGAATCGGCGCCGCGCTCCTCATCGCACTGGCCGCCACCCTGGCGACCGCGTGCGCCGCGTCCACCCCGCCGTCGACCCAGCCGTCGGAGACGACCGCGAGCACGCCCACGACGCCGGCTCCCGAGCCCACCCCGACCGTGTCCGCCGCGCCCGAGCCGGGCGAGGATCCGACGTGCGAGACGCTCATCGGCGCCGACGTCGTCGCCGACTTCGAAAGCATCGGATGGTCGGCGCAGGCGGAGAAGTTCTACCTCGGCGACGTCGAGCTGGCCCACGGCATCCAGTGCGTGTGGGCCGATTTCGAGGGCCCCGCGGGCGATCACCTGCAGCTGTTCGGGTGGGCGCCGATCGAGTCCGACCAGGCCGGGGAGGCGCAGACCGCCCTGGTCGGCCAGGGCTGGATCCGCGAGGAGTCCGAGGCGGGGGTCTACATCACCGAGCCCAAGGAGACGACGATCGCGGTCGACGACGAGGGCTACGGCATGACCTACCTGTTCGGCGCCGGCTGGGTGAAGCTCGCCGACACGAAGCAGGGGCTGCTCCTCATCGAATGGCCGGCTGCCTGAGTCCTCCGCCGACCGGCGCCACGTCGCCCGTTCAGCGTCCTGCGGCGCGCAGCGCCGAGCGCCAGTCCTCCGGTACGCGGCCCGCAGGACCCGGCACCGGCTGATCGTCCGGGCGGCTCGTCGGCGGCGCGAGCTCAGGACCATCGGCCCACGCAGCCGCCTCGTAGTCCCACCACCAGTCCTCACCGGGCTCGAAGCTCTGCACGAGACGGTGGCCGGTCTCGCGCGCATGTGCCGACGCGTGCTGCCCGAGCGACGAGTCGCAGCATCCGATCCGTCCGCACGCCGCGCAGCGGCGCAGATGCAGCCACCAGCCGTCGAGGTCGTCGCAGTCGGCGCACCCCGGGCCGCTCGGTGGGACGGTCACATCGACGGCGTCGGGCACGGGGTCTCCTCGGTTCGGTCGGTTCGGTTCAGTTCGCGAGCGCGCGATGGACGGAGGCGACGGCGCTCGAGCCCTCGCCGACCGCGGCCGCCACGCGCTTCATCGATCCGCGCCGCACGTCGCCGGCGGCGAACACACGCGGGACGGATGTCTCGAAGGGCAGCGGCTCGCGACCCAGACGCTGCCACTGCGCGAGCGACTGCGCGGCGATGTCGGTGCCGGTGCGGAGGAAGCCGTCCGCGTCGCGATCGAGCGACGGCAGCCATGAGGTGGCGGGGTCGGCACCGATGAAGCAGAACAGCCCCCGGGCGTCGACATCGCCGAGGCGGTCGATCCGGACGCGCTCCAGAGCGGAGCCGCCGTCGAGACCGACCACGTTGGCGCCCGTGTGCACCTGCACGCGGGGCTCCTCCATCAGGCGGTCGACCAGGTACGAGGACATGCGCCCGCCGAGGTCTTCCCCGCGCACGACGAGGTGCACGGGGCATCCGTTGGACGCCAGATAGAGGGATGCCTGTCCGGCCGAGTTCGCTCCGCCGACGACGACGACCGGCGACTCCATCACCTGACGCAGCTCGAGCTGCGTCGCGGCGTAGTAGATGCCGGCTCGCTCGAACTCGGACCACCGCTCGAGGTCGAGCCGGCGATAGGCGGCGCCGGAGGTCACGATCGCGGTGCGCGCCCGGATCACGCGGCCGTCGGCGAGCGTCACGTCGAGCCGGCGCTCGGCGACCGGGTCGAGCTTCACGGCCTCGCACGGCGCGTACACGCGCACCCCGAACTTGAGCGCCTGCAGGCTCGCCTGCCCGATGAGGTCACCCCCGCTCACGCCGAAGGGGAAGCCGAGGAAGTTCTCGATGCGCGACGTCGACGCCGCCTGCCCGCCCGGGGCCACCGCGTCGAGGAGCACCGTGCTGAGGCCCTCCGACGCGCCGTAGATGGCCGCGGCGAGCCCGGCCGGCCCGCCACCGATCACGACGAGGTCGACCACCTCGTCGCCGTCGGCCTGATAGCTCAGGCCCAGCCGCTCGGCGACCATGCCGGGCGTCGCGCGCGGGATGGCCTCTCCCTGGATGTAGGCGATCGGCAGGTCGTCCTCGGTGAGGCCGAGCTTCTCGTGCGCGCCGAGCTCGCCGGGGGCGAGAGCGACGGTCTTGTGCACGAGGTCGAGCCGCTCGGCGAACCGCTGCAGTGCGAGGAAGTCGCCCGACGAGCCTTGTCCGACGAACTTGAGCGTGAGCGCGGCCGGTCCGCGTCGCAGCGACTCGCGGCGCGCCCACAGTGCGTGGAGGATGATGTCGCACAGCTCGTCGTCCTCGGCCATGAGCCGGCGCAGCTCGGGTCGCGGCACGCGCAGGATGCGACCGGCCGTCGTCGCACGAGCCGAGAGGAACGCCCCCTGCCCGTTGAGGAGGCCGAGCTCTCCGACGAACGTCCGCGGGCCGCTGCGGGCGAGCACCGCCTCGTCGATCCAGAAGAGCGAGTCGCGCACGACCTCGACCTCTCCCTCGTCGACGAGGATCAGGTCGTAGTCCCGGTCGCCCGATCTGAAGAGGTAGTCGCCTGCGGCGACCCCTTCAGGCACGCCGAAGCCGCGCAGGCGCTCCCACTGGGCGTCGGTCAGCTCGGGGCGCTGGATGGGGTCGAGGGCGGTGTCCATCGTGACCAGGCTAGTGAGCGCTCGCGGTGCCGGGGTCGGGCGCGGCCGATCCGTCGCCGGAGGACAGCGCGCGGATGAGCGACTGGGAATCGTACGGCCCGGTGTGGCGGCGGCCGTTGATGAAGAGGGTCGGCACCGACGTGATGCCCATCGCCTCGGCATCCAGCATGTCGTCCTGCACCCTGCCGGTGACCTCGGGGGCCGTCAGATCGCGCTCGAACCGGTCGACGTCGAGGCCGAGGTCGCGCGCGAGCCGGATGATGTCGGAGGGACGCTGGTTCTCCTGGTCGGCGAAGAGACCTCGCTCGAACTCGAAGAACCGGCCCTGCAGGGCTGCGGCCTCCGCCGCCTCGGCGCCGGCGAGCGCGTTCGGGTGGTACTGCGTGAGCGGCGCGTGACGCCACACGTAGCGCAGGCGGTCGCCGAGCTCCTCGTACACCTCGTGGATCGATCCCGACGCCTTGAGGCAGAACCCGCACTGGAAGTCGCCGTACTCGACGATCGTGTACGGCGCGTCCGGCGATCCGAAGATGTGGTCGCGCTTCGGGTCGACGGGGCGCGCGAGGGTCTGCCCGGCATCGACGTCGGGGCGGGCGGCATCCGAGATCCGGAAGATGATCGCGGCGAGCACGAAGGCGATGACGGATGCCGCGAGCACACCGACCCTGGCCTGGTTCTGCGCGTCCGCGTCGTCGATCGCGAGGTCGACGATGAACAGCGAGATCGTGAACCCGATGCCGCACAGCGCCGAGCCCCCCGCGAGGCGATCGAGGGTGAGGCCGGGCCCGAACTCACCCAGGCGCAGCACCTTCATGAGGGCGCTCGATCCGAAGACGCCGATGAGCTTGCCGGCCACGAGGCCGACGACGATGCCCCACGTCAGCGACGAGGTGACCGCCGCGCCGAGGATCTCGGGGCTCAGCACGACGCCCGCGTTGGCGAGCGCGAACAGCGGCAGGATCACGTACGCGACATACGGCGCGTACGCCGACTGCAGGCGCTCGTTGATCGAGATCGACTCTCGCAGGCTGTTGGCGGCCGCGCGCGCGTACTCGCTGTTCGGCGACTGGCGGAACGTGCGCGCAAGCTCCAGCGCGTGCTCCACATCGCGGCGGTCGGGACGGTACACGGGTACGAGCAGGGCGATCGCGACGCCGGCGAGCGTGGGGTGCACGCCCGACGCGAGGAAGGCGAGCCACACGATGATCGACAGCGTCGCGTAGACCGGACCCCGGCCGCTCGGGAGGTAGCGCGTGAAGTACACGCCGGCCAGGCCGACCGCCGCGATCGCCAGGGGCAGCGGGTTGAAGTTCTCGGTGTACACGAGGGCGATGATCGACAGCGCCCCGATGTCGTCGACGACGGCGAGCGCGAGCAGGAACACACGCAGGCGCCCCGGCACCCGAGGGCCGATGAGCGCGAGGGCGCCGACGAGGAAGGCGGTGTCGGTCGAGATCACGATGCCCCACGCGTTCTCGTAGCCCGATCCCATCGCGATCAGCACGAACAGGAGCGCGGGCAGAACCAGGCCGGCGATCGCCGCCATGACCGGCACCATCGCCCGCGACCAGCTCGTCAGCTCGCCGATCGCGAACTCCCTGCGCACCTCGAGCCCCACCGTGAAGAAGAAGATCGCCATGAGCGCGTCGTTGACGAGCGCATGCAGCGTGAAGTCGAGCTGGAGGTCGCCTACGCCGACGGTGAGATGCGTCTCCCAGAACGCCTCGTACGAGCCGGTCGCGACGTTCGCCCACACGATCGCGGCGACGGTCGCCAGGAGCAGGAGGAGTGCGCCGATGCGGTTCTGCCCCATGGCGCGGATCTTCTCGGCGATGGAGTGTCGCGTGCGCGAGCGCTGTGCGACCTGCTCGGGCTCGGGCGACTGCTGGATGATCGTCAGATTGGCCATCGATCGAGATTCTCCCACGCTCCTCGCGCCCCGGGGACATGTGTGGCACAGCGAGCGCACGGCCGCAACCCCCGCACACATCCGCCCGCTCGGCGCTTCACTGGTCTCCCGCCCTTCACGGCGCCTGACGAGAGGATCCGATCATGGACGACCGCACACCCCTTCAGCGCGCGAAGCGCCCCCGCTCGATCGTCGCCGGCCCCTACGGGCACCCGTTCCACCCGATCCTGGTCACGATCCCGATCGGCACGTGGGTGGCGAGCCTCGTCTTCGACATCATCGGCTTCGTCGCCGAAGACGCGACGCCGTACGTGATCGCCGCACGCGTGCTGATCCTCATCGGCATCATCGGTGCCGTGCTGGCGGCGGCGGTGGGCTTCCTCGACTACACGCAGCTGCAGCGCGGCACCGCCGCGCACCGCACCGCCACGATCCACATGGCGCTCAACCTCGGCGTCACGGTGCTGTTCCTGGTGAACCTGATCGTGCGCTGGTCGGCCGACGAAGACGACGAGGTGAGTGTCTTCGGGTTCATCCTCAGCCTGGTCGGCCTGGGCGCGCTCGGCGTCTCGGGCTGGCTCGGCGGCAAGCTCGCGTACCACCACGGTGTGCGCGTGGCCGACGAGCGGACGCAGAGCGAGGGCTTCCGCTGATCGCGGCCCGTTCGCGCATCCGGTCCGGGAGTCGATAGCGTCTGAACGCGGCCCGGTGCTGCGGAAGGATGGTCGACGATGGAGCGGTTCGAGACGATCGTGGTCGGCGCGGGCGTGGCGGGCCTGACCGCCGCCCGTCTGCTGGCATCCGAGGGTCGTGACGTCGTCGTGCTCGAGGCACGCGACCGCGTCGGCGGGCGGGTCGTGACGGATCGCCGCTACGGCATCCCCACCGACATGGGCGCGTCGTGGATCCACGGCATCACCGGCTCCCCCGTCGCCGCCGCGGCCGAGGCGTTCGGGATGCGGACGGCCGAGTTCACCGTCGGCGGGTACCAGCCCGACGGCCGCCCGATCGCGTACTACGGGCCCGACGGAACACGGCTCGACGACGCGGCCGCGCAGCGGTACATCGATGACATCCACACGGTGGACGCCACACTGCTCGACGTCATCTCCGATTCGGCTCCGGATGCCTCGTACCGCGACGTGACCGAAGAGGCGCTCGCCGCGCAGGGGTGGGACGACGAGCGCACGCAGCGGGTGCGCGAGTACCTCGAGCATCGGTCCGAGGAGCAGTACGGCGCGTGGATCGAGGATCTCGCCGCGCACGGACTGGACGACGACTTCATCGAGGGTGACGAAGTGGTCTTCCCCGACGGCTACGACCGCCTCCCCCGCCGACTGGCGGAGGGCCTCGACATCCGGCTCATCCACGTCGTGTCGCGCGTCTCGTGGGGCGGCGACGGCGTCGTGGTGACGACGGACTTCGGGTCGTTCTCGGCGGACGACATCGTGATCACCGTGCCGGTCGGCGTGCTGCAGTCCGATGGCTTCGTGCTCGACCCGCCGCTGCCCGCGTCGCATGCCGAGCCGCTCGGACGGTTGCGGATGAACGCCTTCGAGAAGGTGTTCCTCGGCTTCCGGACGAAGTTCTGGGACGACGACGTGTACGCGATCCGCCAGCAAGGGCCCGAGGGGCGCTGGTGGCACTCGTGGTACGACCTCACCCCGCTTCACGACGAGCCGACGCTGCTGACGTTCGCCGCCGGGCCGGCCGCGGTGGAGACTCTCGACTGGTCGGAGGAGGCCATCGTCGACTCTGTGCTCGCGCAACTGCGGCGCCTGTACGGCGACGCGGTCGAGCGCCCGATCCGCGTGCATGTGACGGACTGGCAGGACGACCCGTTCTCGTACGGCTCGTACGCGTACATGGCGGTCGGCTCGACGACGTCCGACCACGACGACCTGGCGGTGCCGATCGGCGGCGTGCTGCATCTCGCCGGCGAAGCGACCTGGACCGACGACCCCGCCACCGTGCCCGCGGCGATGCTGTCAGGTCATCGTGCGGCGCAGAACGTCCTCGGGCGTGAGGTGCCGATCGAGCGGGCCTGGGGCTAGCGCCGGCACCGCGGGCCGCGTAGACACGTCGGTTCGCGCCCGACGGCCGTGCGACGCGATTCGTCGAGTGGTTCATGACGCCGCGCACCCCCGGCGACGACTGACGGCGCACCGAGGGAACCGCGGCCTCGGGTCGGATCGGGTTCAGAGCGCGTCGTCTGACTCCGCAGGGGGATTGAACATGAACTCCAGGCGGATGCCGTTGTCGTCCTCGATGAAGGATGCGTAGTAGCGGTCGTTGAATCGCGGATACTGCTTCGGCTCGCGGACCACCGTCCAGCCGGCCTGGACCGCGATGGCGTGCAGGCGGTCGACCTCTTCAGGGGCACCGACGGCGAAGGCGAGGTGCTGCCATCCGACGCGACCGGTTCTGTGCGGCCCGCTTCCCACCTCGCGTGCGGGGAACAGGATCAGCTCCTCCTCGCCCTTGTACCAGGACACCGATCCGTCCGCGTCCTGCCTGGTGCACCCGAGCCCACGCATCACCGGGTCGAATTGGGCGATCGCCGTGTCCAGATCGTCGACGGTGATTCCCAGGTGGTCGAAGAGCGGCATCCTGACATCCTGCGGGCAGCGGCAGCTCTTGGGCAACTCCGACCGCTGACTCGCGGGTCTCCCGCCGGCGCGCACATCCCACGCTCGGCCGAGCGAGCGCAGCTCTACCCGACGAACGACCGCAGTGCCCGACGATACCGATCAGGGGTGGCGCGAGTGGCGTGCGTCAGGAGAAGACCATGCGCGCCGATCCTCTGGGCCAGCTCTCCGCGGCACGGGATCGTGATGACCTTCGTCAGCCCTGCGCGCCACGCCGGGACGAGCGCGTCGACCTCGCGACGCTCGGGACTGTCTGCGAGCCGCTCGTGCTGAGAGGCGAGGAACGCCTCCATACCGCTCTGCTCCCAGGCGAGGTAAGACGCGTCGTTGAAGACGTCCCGATCGTGGTGGTCTGCCCAACTCGGCCCGACGAGTGCGCGAAGGATCGCCTCGCGCTCGGCTGAACCATCCTCGGTGTGAGGAAGTCGCTCGTACAGTTGCGGGTCGCTCTCTTCACCCGCATGCGCAACCACGTCTCGCCAGACGGACGGCCAGTCCCCCTCCCATTTCCCGCGGGTCTCGTCGTCGATCTCGTCAGCGGGCGCCGTCGGGGTGTCGACCAACAGGGGTGGGAGGCCGTCTCCGACGGGAGACAGACCGTGCGCCTCCCGCAGCCAGAGCAACTCGAGCAATGCGTGCGGTCGATCGTCCACCCTGATGACCATGTCATGGGGCCACGGGTCTGCCGGGACCGGCTCAACAGCTCTCATCGCACCATTCCACCCATCGGCGGCCGGTGTGTACAGAGGAGCAGTGCGTGCGGTGTTCGCGGTCGGCCGCGCCGGCCCTGCCGCAACTCGGCGCGCAACGCAAGCCCTGGCCGACGCTGATCTCGAGGGCGATGATTGCGGCCGCGGGAATGCGCGGTGATCGACCGGGGTCAACCAGGGGGAGCCATGGCCAAGAAGAGCAGTGCCACCACGTCCGTGCGGCGGATGCCGAAACGGAGGTACAAGGCCGAATTGAAGCGCCTCCAGATCGAGCTGGTCGAGATGCAGCGCTGGGTGGCGAAGTCGGGCGCGCGTGTCCTCGTGATCTTCGAGGGCCGTGATGCCGCGGGCAAGGGCGGAGCGATCAAGAGGGTCACCGAATATCTCAATCCTCGGCATGCCCGCGTGGTCGCGCTCAGCAAGCCATCGAAGCGCGAGCGGGGCCAGTGGTACTTCCAGCGGTACATCGCACATCTCCCCAGCAAGGGCGAGATCGTGCTGATGGACCGATCCTGGTACAACCGAGCCGGGGTGGAGCGGGTCATGGGCTACTGCACGGACGAGCAGTACCAGAGGTTTCTTCGGCAGGTGCCGGTCGTCGAGCAGCATCTCATCGAGGACGGCATCATCCTGATCAAGTACTGGTTCTCGGTCTCGGATGACGAGCAGCAAGCGCGCTTCGTTGCGCGACGGGAAGACCCGATGAAACTGTGGAAACTGTCACCGACCGACCTGGAGTCGATTCGCCGGTGGGAGGACTACTCCCGCGCGAAAGACGCCATGTTCGCCGCCACCGACACCCCCGGTTCGCCGTGGTGGGTCGTGGAGAGCGACGACAAGCGCAGCGCACGTGTGAATGCGATCAGCCACCTCCTCGACAGCATCCCGTACCACCATCTGGATGGGCCCGAGATCACCATCCCCGACCGCCCGAAGGCGGACGACTACGAGCGACCGCCCATCGAGCAGTTCCGCTATGTTCCGGACGTCGCCGCTCAACTCGGCAAGAAGTAGCCCGAACCGGCAGAACGGAACAGTCGGCTCAGTGGATCGTGTCGCCCCGCTCGAGCATGGCCACGTACTCGGCGACGCGCGCGGCACGGGACTCCGGTCGCTTCAGGTTGCTCACGCGGAACGACATCGCGAAGCGATTCTGCGCCGACTGCGCAGCGAACGCGGCCGCGATCGCCGGATCGGCCTCGAGTGCCGCCTTGAGCTCGGCGGGAATGTCTCCGTCGCTCTGTCGATAGGCGGCATCCCATCGCCCGTCCGCCTTGGCGCGGTCGATCTCTCGCTGGCCCGCGGGCCGCATCCGACCTTCCTCGATCAGGCGAGCGGTGTGCTGGATGTTGATCTTCGACCACAGGCCGCGCGGCCGGCGCGGTGTGAAGACTTGGAGGAAGTAGTCCGCATCCAGCGACTGCTTCTGCCCGTCGATCCAGCCGAAGCACAGCGCGACATCCAAGGCCTCGGCGTACGTGATGCCCGGCTTGCTCGACGACGTCTTGCGCAGGCGCAGCCTCACTCCGTCGGGACCGGGATCGGCCTCCAGCCAGCGCTCCCACTCCTCGATCGTGTCGACGCGCAGCTCAGGCTTGTCGGAAGTGGCGACCATGCTCGAACGCTAGACCCTTGGTCCGACGAGTGCGTCGCTCTACAGTCAGGCGGTACGGGCGGGGACCCACGTATTCGTTTCCGGCATGGTGGGCGTAGATGCGGGCACAGGCGCGATCGTCGGCGTGCACGTTATGACCGCCCGTTCCCTGAGACGTCACCCCGACAGGGTGAGCAAACGCTGCACACTCGCTGGGTTGTATGGCGGATGGATCCAAGTCGGGTGCGATCGACCTCAGACGTCTTCGCGCGCTGAGCGCACGAAGTGACCGGTTCCCGCAGGAAGATGCGCGGGAGAGCGGCGAGCATCGCGCTGACTCATCGTGGGCACGGGATACTCGAATGCATGCCCAGGGGGAAACGCATACCACTCAGCGTGGCCGCGTTGGTGCTCGCCAGCGGGCTCTCAGCCTGCGGGCCGACATCAGGCGCATCCGCACCTGAAGCAGTGCCACACCCGAGCTGTGCACTCGAGCAGTTCGCTCAGCCGGGCCACGTCCGCTTCGGGGTGAACCTGGATTGGGATGACCAGTCCATCACCGAGTATGCCGACCTGCTGGGTGAACAGCCGAGCAACGTCGTGTCCTTCGTCCCGGTGCCGTTCTCTGCCGAGGAGCGACAGTGGGTCGTCCAGGCAGCCGAGCAAGCACACGCTGCCCGCGCCGTTCATCTGCTGACGCTCGAACCCACGTCGGGCCTCGCCGCGCTGACCGACGACATGCTGGACGATCTCGCGAACCTGCTCAACGAGGTCACGAGCACCGGTGTGCCCGTGATCGTCCGGTTCGCTCACGAGATGAACGGCTCCTGGTACGCCTGGGGCCAGCAGCCCGAGGGCTACATCGCTGCGTTCCGGCGCGTCGCCGACCGCGTGCACGAGATCCCGGGGGCCGCCACGATGTGGGCGCCGAACTACGGCGGCGGGTATCCCTTCACGGGAGGCACCTATGCGGCCGACGAACGCCCGAAGGACGAGGCCGCGCTGGACACCGACGGCGACGGGACCCTCGACGGTGCGGACGACCCGTATGCGCCGTACTACCCCGGGGATGAGTACGTGGACTGGGTCGGGATGTCGCTGTACCACTGGGGGTCGGCTGTCCCATGGGGCGAGAACGAGCTTCCGGAGCCGGGCAAGTTCGTCGCCCAGCTCACCGGCACCTACGACGGGCTCGGCGGTGACGACACCGCCGTCCCAGACTTCTACACCGAATATGGCGAGCTTCGCGGCAAGCCCGTCGCGATCCCGGAGACCGCCGCCTTCGTCATCCCCGGCGGCGACGAATCGGCCGAGACGGCGATCCGGCGTGCCTGGTGGCGGCAGGTGTTCGCTGAGGACACCCACGAGAGGCTGCCCATGCTTCGCCTCGTGAACTGGTTCGAGTGGGTGAAGTACGAGCCCGAGGTCGACGACATCGTCGCATGGTCCGCCCTGGACGAACAAAGCAGCCGACGGGCATTCATCGCGGACCGACCTGACTGGCTCGAGTACGGACCCGCCATCTGCGAGGCCGATGCAGATCGAGGACCGACCCTGGGACCGCACGACCCACGATGACCGGCGGTGCCTGACCAGGCGTCAGTGTGTGGGCGATCCGGTCTCGAGCCGCCTCACGCAAACGAACGAAGGCCCCAAGATCCGCGTGACGACGCGGCTCTCAGGGCCTTGTTCCGCGACAGCGGCGTTGGTGGAGATGGGGGGAATCGAACCCCCGTCCATCGCTGGGATACTGCGTCTTCTCCGGGCGCAGTCTGTAGAGGCGTTCTGCTCGGCTCCGACCTTTGTCACAGACACCTAAGTCGACGAGCCCAGCCTGGGAAGAGTCCCACGTGACGTCCAGACGCCATCACGCAGCAAGTCCCCTAGATGACGCCAGAGTCCGTAGCGGGAACGCCTACGGTCTGACGGAGTTCAGGCTCGCTTAGGCAGCGAGGGCGAACTCATTGCGATTTGCATCGGCAATTATTGGTTTGCAGAGGTCGTTTACGAGATAACCCTGCATCCTCGGCCCGCTTCCCGCAGATTCACAGGCGATGTCGAAACCGATCATCCCCATGGATCCTTCGTGCGAAGGGCCGCTGTCACGCTGTGGAATTTCCAAGACCCGGAGCCGAAGCATCCGAGCACATCAGGATACAACGGATGCCGGCACCCCGCCATTCCGCGCGGCGAAGTAGGCTCTGCCCCATGAGTGAAGTCGTCATCACCGTCCGTGGGGAGCACGAGACGCGCGTCGCCCCTGAGCGAGCCGTGGCACACCTCACGATCCGCGCCGAGGGGCCGGAGCGCGGCGCGGTCGTCGAGCGGATGGCCGCCTTCAGCGAGCCTGTGCGCGACGACCTGGCGGCACGCAAGGCCGCGGGCACCGTTGTCGAGTGGACCAGCCAGCGGGTGTCGGTGTGGTCGGAGCGGCCGTGGAGTCCCGAGGGCAAGCGTCTGGCCCCGGTGCACTACGGGTCGGTCGACTTCAGCGCCACCTTCACCGACTTCGCGGTGCTGTCGTGGTGGGCGGGTGAGGTCGTCGAGCGCGAGGGCGTGCAGCTCGGCTGGATCGACTGGCAGCTGACTCCGGGGGCACGCGCGACGGTCGAGCGCGATGTCGCGGCCGGCGCGGTGGCCGTCGCCGTGGCGCGCGCGAACGCCTACGCCGGAGCCATCGACCTCACGACGGTGACCCCGCTCGAGATCGCGGATCTCGGACTGCTGACGCGCAACGAGGCTCCGCCTGCCCCGCAAGCGGAGCGGATGCTGGTGGCCAAGGCATCCTTCGCCGCAGACGCCGGCGGCGGGCCGGCGATCCAGCTGCAGCCGGAGGACATCGTGATCACCGCGGCCGTGGAGGCGCGGTTCTCGGCGAGCTGAGGGCCGGCGCCCGACGTCACTCCCCCAGGCGGTTGCGGCTGCGCATCGCGCGCTCGGCCTCGCGCTTGTCTTCGCGCTCTCTGATGGTCTGCCGCTTCTCGTACTCGCGCTTGCCCTTCGCGACCGCGATCTCGACCTTGGCACGGCCGTCCGAGAAGTAGAGCTTGAGCGGCACGAGCGTGTAGCCCCCGGCCGAGATGGCGTGAGACAGCTTGACGATCTCGTCCTTGTGCAGCAGCAGCTTGCGCACGCGCTTCGACGCATGGTTGGTCCAGTGGCCCTGGGAGTACTCCGGGATGTGCACCGCGTCGAGGAACGCCTCGCCGTTGTTGATGTACGCGTAGCCGTCGGAGATGTTGGCACGACCCTGTCGCAGCGACTTCACCTCGGTGCCGGTCAGCACCAGGCCCGCTTCGTACGTCTTCTCGATCGTGTACTCGTGGCGCGCGCGACGATTGGTCGCGACGACCGTCTCCCCGCGTTCCCTGGGCATGATGACTCCTCGATGTGCGCCGCACCGGGCGCACGGCAGCCCGTCAGTCTATCCGAGCGGGCGCGTCCGGCGCGAACGAGCCTCAGGCGCGCAGCCAGCGTCGGATCGCGAAGCTCGCGGACAGCGCTGCGAGCACGACTCCGATGAGGATCAGGATCGGCACGACGAGCCACGCATCCCCGAGACCGACCCACGTGGTGACGAACTCGACCCGCCCGCGCAGGTACTCGTTGACGCCGAAATGGACGCCCGCGATGACGGCCGCGCTGGCGAGCAGCGAACCGATGAGCGCGGCGAACACGCCTTCCAGCACGAACGGCGTCTGAATGAATCGATTGGATGCCCCGACCAGGCGCATGATCCCGAGTTCCCGTCGCCGCGCATAGGCCGACAGGCGGATCGTGGTGGCGATCAGCAGCACGGCGGCGATCAGCATGAGGGCCGCGATGCCGACCGCGATGTAGGTGGCGACCGTGAGCGCGGAGAACAGCGGCTCGAGGTATTGCAGCTGGTCCTTCACCTCTTCCACGCCATCCGTGCCCTGGAACGCCTCGAAGATGACGTCGGACTGGTTCTGGTCGACGAGGTTGATCCAGTAGGTCTCGTTGAGCTGCTCCGGCGTGATGACGCTGGCGTAGTCCTCGCCGAAGAGCTCCAGCGCGTTCTGGTACGCCTCGTCGCGGTCCTCGAAGCGCACGTCGCGGATGAGCGGCGAGAGCGCGGGCCCTTCGAGCTTCTCCTGCACGGCCGCGAGCTGCTCCTCGGTCGCGACGCCCTCGGTGCACGTCGCCGCGAGCGAGATCTCGGTGCACATGTAGATGGCGACCTGGGCGCGGTCGACCCAGAAGTCCTTCATCGTGGCGATCTGCATCTGCATGAGGATCGCGGCGCCGACGAACGTGAGCGACACGAAGGTGACGAGCACGACCGAGATGACCATCGAGGCGTTGCGGCGCAGGCCGGTGAACGCCTCGGAGAGGATGAGTCCGAGCCTCACGACGTGGGTCCCACTTCCTCGTCGGGGTCGGTCTCGCCCAGGCCGAGCCGGTCGGCGACGCCCAGCTCGGCCAGGTCGACCTCGGGGATGTCGGCCACCGGGATCGGCTGCGTGCGGGGCGCGGCGGGCGCGACGCCGTAGGGGTTGGCGTCCGCGTCCGTCTTTCCGGCCGCCGCCGTCTCGCCGCCGGCGGGGCGGACAGGCGTCGGGTCCTCGACGGGCAGCGCCGCGGGGGCGGCGGCGATCGCGGGCTCTGGATCTTCGGATGGTTCGGGTGCCGCCGGGGACGCGGCATCCGTCACCTCCTCGTCGAGACTCGCGAGCGTCGGATCGAGCCCGGCCTCGGCCGCTGCAGCCGCCTCGCGCTGGACCTCGAGCACCGCGGTGAGCGCCGCGACGGCGGCGGCTCCGCGCTCCTGCTCGGGCGCGAGGCTCGGCAGGCTCGACGTGTCGCCGTAGCCGCCGTGCCGCTCGTCGCGGATGAGCTCGCCGTGGGCCAGCTCTATCACGCGGCGCTGCATCTGGTCGACGAAGCCGGCCTCGTGCGTCGCCATGACCACGGTGGTGCCGCCCGCGTTGATGCGCGCGAGCAGCTGCATGATGTCGACGGATGTCGCGGGGTCGAGGTTTCCGGTCGGCTCGTCGGCCAGGAGCACCTGCGGGCGGTTCACCAGCGCGCGGGCGATCGCGACGCGCTGCT